>CAZRDB010000009.1:17030-53952 GCA_964598695.1 uncultured Armatimonadia bacterium | reverse complement strand
CGTAGGCGGGAGCGGGCGCGAGCACGACTCCGGCGTGGCCGGCCAGCAGAGCGACCGACTCCTCCAGGTGCGACATGCGCCGCGTGAGCGTGCCGAGAGCGCCGGAGACCTCGGTGAGATGGCGATGGTAGTCCTGCATCTGCCGGAAGAGACCGGTGACGTAGGTCTGGAGCGAGGCCACAGTCGGGCCGTGCGCGCCGCTCTGGCTGCGGCTCGCGAGCCAGACCACCAGCGCAACGAACCCACAGATGGCCCCCAGGCAGACGATCCCCGTGTCATCCATATCGACACCTCCCAGACGTTGTTCGCGGGGGGGGAAAGCTCAGTGACGGGCCTGCGCGCTCTGCGTGAGGAGCCCGGCCAACAGGAACAGGAGACCGGGGCTGGCGACCGCCAGGAACCACGGCCCTCGGGGGAATGCCCCGCTGTAGGCATGCGAGAGAAGGTAGAAGCCGACGAGGTTGCAGGCGGTGACGGCGCCCCCCAGCAGCTCCCAGCGCCAGCCCAGGGCGATCCCGACCGTGACGCCGACCGGGAAGAGCAGGAACAGCGACAGCTCGCGGCCGGTCAGTCGCGCGAGCCCGGCTCCCTCGCCCACGAGGAGCGCGGCCAGGAAGAGCAGGGCCAGGACCGAGAGCGCGCGGGCCGCCCAACGGAGGCAGACGGCCACCGCGGGGCTCTGGCTGACCGTGGTCAGGTCGCTCATCGTCGATCAACTCCCTTCAGTGCCCGGTAGCGTACCGCGGCAGGAGGGGTCGAACGAGGGGCCTCGGTCCCCTGTTGAGCCCGTGGAGGTCCCGTTTTCCCGGGACCTTGCCACGAAGGGCTCGATGTGGCACACCAAATGTGGCGTGGGCGTCCTGAAGCGCCGTCGCCCCCCGCGCGGGGGCGGATCGAAGGGAACGGTCGCAATGCGTAAGGTCCTGTGGATCGGACTTGCCCTACTGGTACTCGTGGCTTTGGCCGCTCTCGCCCAGGGACCTCCTCCCTCGACGGGCGGGAACGGGGTTCAGCCTCGTCCGTTCGCCCCCCGCCCGACCGGCGGGCCGGCCGGGCGCATCCCGCCGCCCCCGTCCGGTGGCTTCGTACCCGGCGCCCCGATGCCGGTGGAGAGCGCGGAGAGCGCGGAGTCGTCCCCGGAGAGCGGCGCGATGAGCAGGCCCGTCGTGACGCGACCGGCCCAGCCCGAGGTGACGCCCTCGCCGGCGAAGACCGGCGCGCCGATCACCGTCATCCTGGCGGTCGCCGTGGTCTTCATCGCCGTCGGTGGGTTCTGCCTCCGGATGAGCCGGGGCACGAGCCGCGGGTAGGCTCGTCGGACGGTTGTACACGCGCAGGGGCGGGCATGGCGCCCGCCCCTGCTTCGCTGTACGCGGCCTCGGCTACCGGATCTCCGGCCCGTGCCGGGCGACGATGGCGTCGAGGGTCGCGAGGTCGCCCTCGGAGAGCCGCGCGGAGCCGGCCACCGCGTTCTCGCGGGCCTGCTTCGGGTTGCGCGCGCCCACCAGGGCGTGCGTGAGGCCCGGCTGGTGGGCGGTCCAGGCGATCACGAGCTGCGCCATCGTGAGGCTGTAGGCATCGGCGATCGGCTGGCACTCGGCGAGCATCGCGCTGACCTTCTCGAGGTTCTCCTTGGCGAAGCGGGGGTTGCCCCGGCGCATGTCGTCGGCGGCGAACTCGCGGTTCGCGTCGACCTTGCCGCTCAGGAGCCCCAGCGCGAGCGGCGAGTAGGCCAGTACGGCGACCGCGTTGGCCCGGCAGTAGGGCAGGATCTCGGCATCGAGCTGCCGGTCGATCATGCTGTAGCGCTCCTGGGCCGAATCGAGCGGTCCGGTGGCGCGGTAGGCGTCCATCTGTGCCGGCGTGGCGTTGGAGACCCCGATCGCGCGGATCTTGCCCTCATCCTTCAGCCGGAGCAGGGCGGCCATCGTCTCCTCGATCGGTGTGGTCGAGTCCTGCCAGTGAGTCTGGTAGAGGTCGATGCAGTCGACACCCAGACGCGTGAGGCTCTGCTCGCACTCGTGCGCGATCGACTCCGCTCCGAGGTAGCGGTGCACCGTCGCTCCGTCGCGCGCGAAGAAGTACTCGCCGTGGGTCTGGTCCCACCAGACGAGGCCGCACTTGGTCGCGAGAACGACCTGGTCGCGCCGGCCGGCGATCGCCTTGCCGACCAGCTCCTCCGAGAGGCCGCAGCCGTACATCGGCGCGGTGTCGATCAGGTTGATCCCGGCCTCGATCCCGGCCTGGATGGCCTCGATCGAGTCGCGCTCGTCGGTCCCACCCCACCAGGTGCCGCCGATCGCCCACGTGCCCAGGCCCACCACGGAGGCCTGGATCCCCGACTGTCCCAGGGGTCGCATCTGCATTGCGTCTCGTCCTCTCCATCGGGCGTCGGGCTCGCGCCCGGCGCCGCCTCTACGCCAGGATGTACTGCTCGACGAACCAGGCGAGCCCGTCCTCGTCGTTCGACGGCGCGACGACCTCGGCCGCGGCCTTCACGACCTCGGCGCCGTTGCCCATCGCGCAGCCGAGGCCGGCCCACTCGATCATCGACTGGTCGTTGACCGCATCGCCCACCGCCGCAACGCGCTCGCGCGGCACGCCGAGGGCCTCGGCCGCGCAGCGCAGGCCGGTGCCCTTGCTGACCGCGCGGTTCATGAACTCGAGGTACTCGGGGTTGGTGATCGTGACGTACAGCTCGCGGCCGAACTCGGCCTCGTAGGGTGGGAACAGCGCGAGGATGCGGGGGATGTCGGCGACCACGAGGACCTTGGTCGGCTCGCGTCCCGCGAACTGCCGCAGGTCGCCGATCTCGGTCATCCGGGAGCCGGTGCGGCCGGAGTACAGCTCGCCCCACTCGGTCTGCCGGCTGATGTACAGCGTGTCATCGAGGTAGTAGTTGATGTGCTCGCCCAGCGCGGCGAAGCGCTCGACGAGCTGGGCGGCGAGCGCCGCCGGCACGGGCTGGTGGAAGAGCACCGCGCCATCGGCGCCGACGACCCGTCCGCCGTTGTAGCCGACGGTCGGCATGGGGCGCAGGCCGATCTGCTCGGCCATGCAGGCGGTCGCGGGGATCATCCGGCCCGAGGCGAAGACGATGGAGACGCCGGCCGCGTCGGCCGCGCGGAGCGCCTCGGCGTGCCGGGGCGGGATTCGGCTCCGCGAGTCGAGGAGCGTGCCGTCGATGTCGACGGCGAGCACGTCGTAGCGCATCGGAGGTGTGCTTCCTTCCCACGTACGGGCCTGAGTATAGCCGGAATGGCCCGCCTGGAGGGAGCATCGTCCGCGTGCGGAACAACACTGTGGGGTCCGCGCGACGGCCGCGCGGCCGGAGGGGGTCCGTCGCGCGCGGCGGACGGGACCGAGTCGGAGGAACGGAACCCATCATGCGCATCGTACGCTTCGTCCACGAAGGCTCCATCTACCGCGGGAGCGTGGAGGGGGACGAGGTGCGCGAACTCCCGGCACACGCCGACGCGCCGCTCGGCAGCCGCGCGTGGCCGCTCGCCGGGCTGCGGCTGCTGCCGCCGGTGGAGCCGACCAAGCTGATCGTGGTCGCCCACAACTACGTGGCCCATGCCCAAGAGACGGGGGCGACACCGCCGACCGAGCCGAACCTGCATCCGATCCCCCACAGCCCGGCGATCGGCCACGAGGAGACGATCGTGCTGCCCGCGGGGATCGGCCGAGTCGACTACGAGGGCGAGCTGGTGGCGGTGATCGGCCGTACGTGCCGCTCGGTCCGGCCCGAGGAAGCCCGCGCGTACATCGCGGGCTACACCTGCGGCAATGACGTCTCGGCGCGGGATGTCCAGTGGGCGCCGAAACCGGCCTTCGCCCGAGCGAAGTCGGTCGACACGTTCGCGCCCCTCGGCCCCTGGCTGGTCACCGACCTGGACCCGAGCGATCTCGCGATCGAGACGCGGGTCTCCGGCGAGGTCCGGCAATCGGCCCGAACCCGCGACATGGTCTTCTCCGTTGAGGAACTGGTGTCGGAGGCGTCCCGCTGGATGACGCTCGTCCCGGGCGACTGCATCTTCACCGGCACGCCCGAGGGCATCGGGCCGCTCCGTCACGGCGATGTCTGCGAGGTCACGATCGAGGGGATCGGGACTCTGCGCAACCGCGTGGTCGAGGAGGCCTGAGGATGGCACGGAGCGCGCAGTCGGCTGGTTGGGAGCCGCCCGGATGAGCTGGGTTCTGGTGCAGCTATGCGAGAACCTGGACGAGTTCACCGCCTCGCTGGAACTCGGCGAGGCTGCCGATGTGCGCCTGCTGGTCCTCCACTCGGCGCGCGGGCCGCGACCGGGGGAGACCAAGCCCGCGCACGCGATCGCCCGATGCATCCTGACCGCCCTGGTCGATGCGGAGCCGCCGTTTCTCCTGCGGTACGTCGAGGAGCGCGACCTGCAGCGCACCGAGGGCGCCTCGCACGCCGGGCGCGACTTCGCCCGGGCCGTGATCGAGCGCGGATGCCGGCCCACCGCGGGCGAGTGGCGGCTCGAGGATGTCGCCGAGGCGCTGCGCGCCGCCGCCAGCGAGGATGAGGGCTACTCCACCGCCGCGGGCGCCTAGCCCATCGCCGCATGTGCAGAGGAGGCGCGGACCCATGCTCATCGGAGTTCTCGCGGACACACACGATCAGCTCGGCAACATCGACAAGGCCATCGCCTACCTGCGCAAGAAGCAGGTTGCGTACGTGCTCCACGCCGGCGACTTCATCGCCCCCTTCGCGGTGAAGCGCTTCGCCGAGCTGCACTGCCCGGTGGTCGCCGTGTACGGCAACAACGACGGCGAGCGGGCCGGGATTCGCAACGCGTTCGGCGACTGGGGCACGGTCCACGCCCGCCTGGCGCGCGTGGAGCTGGGCGGCAAGCGCATCCTGCTGCTCCACGAGCCGGACCTCGTCGACGAGTGCGCCGCGTCGGGCCTTCACGATGTCGTCATCCACGGCCACACCCACGAGGCGTACGTCAAGGAGGACGGGGCCTGCCTGGTGATCAACCCGGGCAGTGCCGGCGGCGTTCCCGATGTCCCGCCGACCTGCGCCCTGCTCGATCTCGACAAGATGAAGGCCCGGATCCACCAGCTCGACTAGGGGGACCGCGATGACAGCGGCACTGCTCGTGCCGGTCCTGCTCCTCACCCACGGCGCTCTCGCCGCCCCGCCCGCCGAGGAGACCGGCACCGCCGCGCTCTGGCGGTTCGAGGGCGACCTGCGCGACGCCAGCGGCAACGGTCGAGACCTCGCGGGCGCAGCGCGGCTGGGGACGTCCCCCGACGGGCGGCCGTTCGCCGCGTTCGAGGGCGCCGCGCCGCTCACCGTGCCCGACACGTCCGACCTTCGGCTGGCGCCGGGGCTCACGATCGACGCCTGGGTCTACTTCCCCGAGCGGCCGACGCGCCTCGCGGTGATCGCGGCGAAGGCGGACGAGTACCAGCTTCGGGTCGACCCGCCCGCCGAGGGTGGCCAGTTCAGCTTCTTCGTCCACCTCGACGGCTGGGAGCCCCGCGTGAGCCTCAGCGGACCCGAACCGGGCCGCTGGCACCACGTCACCGCCGCATGGAGCGGCTCGCGCGCGACGCTCGAGGTCGACGGCCGCAAGGTCTCCCAGGCCCGCAGCGGCAACCCGACGCCGCGTGGGGCGTCCCTCGAGCTAGGGCCGCTGGAGGGGTGGCTGGGCGAGACCTCGATCGGCAACCCCAACAGCGCCCGTCGGCGGCTGTTCGAGCGTCTCGATACCGAGACGGCCGCGGGCGATCGCCTCGATCGCGCCGCGTTCGACGGCCCGCGCGCCTGGGACGGCTGGCGCGCGGAGCTGGGCGCCGAGGCCGCCGATGAGGACGGTGTGCTCACGTGGACGGGCATGGGCCCGGCGGCGCTGCTGCGCTCGCCCGCGCTGGATGTCGATGTGGCGGGCCTCGGCTGCCTCACGCTGGCGATCGATTCCGCGGCTGCCGAGAACGGTGAGCTGGTCTTCCTGACGACGGCGGGCTGGGGCGCCCTCCCCTTCCCCATCTGGCCGGAGGGCCGGGCGTCGATCCTCGACGTGGCGAGCCATCCCAACTGGCACGGCCGGCTGCGGTACCTCGGCATCGGGCTGCCGCCGGGTCCCGCGCGCGGGTTCGCGTTGCGCGGCGTGTGGCTGGCCGAGCGCCCGGCGGGGCCGCCGTGGGTATACGTGCGCAACCTCGCACCGGGCCGGGCGGTCCTCCGGGCCGGACGCGAGGAGCAGGTGATCGCGACCGTGCGGAACCTGGGCGCTGAGGGCCGCGATCTCACCGCGCGCCTCGAGGCGCCGGAGGGGGTCACGCTGCTCGACCCCGCGGAGCAGAGGGTCGCGACGCTGGCGAACGGCTCGATCGAACAGCTCGTCTGGCGTCTGCGGGCCGAGCGCCCGAGTGAGGGGACCGCGCGGGTGGTCGTGGCGGCCTCCGGGCAGGAGGCGCGCACGTCGGAGCTGGCGCTACGCTTCTTGCCGCCCTGCACGGTCGGGCCGCTCGAGTACGTGCCGCCGCCCGCACCGGCCTCGACCCCCTACACGATCCTCATGCACTACTGCCCCCTGTGGAAAGAGGGCACCCACGCCGGGTGGGGCAAGATCGAGCCCTGGCCCGAGCGCCGCCCGGCCATCGGGTGGTACGACGAGGGCACGCCCGAGGTGGCCGACTGGCACATCAAGCAGGCGCTCGAGCACGGGATCCAGGGGTTCATCTACTGCTGGTACCGGTCGGATTGGAGCGCCGAGATCCACGAGATGCTCGGCCACGCGCTCCACGACGGGCTGCTCCACGCGCGCTACCTCGACCAGTTCCGGTTCGCGATCATGTGGGAGAACGCGAACGCCAAGGGCGTGCGGGACCGGGCCGACCTGCTGGAGAACGTCTTCCCCTACTGGCTCGAGCGGTTCCTGCGCCACCCCTCGTACGCCCGGATCGGCGGCAAGCCGGTGCTGGTCGTCTACGCCCCCTCACGCCTGACCGCGGACCTGGGCGGCCCCGAGGAGGTGCGCTCCTGCTTCGAGGAGATGCGGCGTCGGTGCAGGGAGGCCGGGCTCGGCGGTCTGACGATCCTCGGCTGCCTCGAGGTCGCCAACCCCACGCTGCAGGAGCGGATGCGGGCCGAGGGCTACGACGCGTCCACCGCCTACTCCGTCAGCATCCCGACCCGGCTCGAGACCCGTCGCGACCCCGACGGCGCCGCGACGATCCCGTACGCGCGCTGGATCGAGGAAGAGAAGCAGGTCTGGCTCGACAAGAAGGCGGCCAGCGCGCTGCCGGACATCCCCACCGTGATGATGGGCTGGGACCCGCGCCCCTGGCACGGGCTCCAGACGACCTTCTACCGCGAGGGTGTCACGCCCGAGCTGTTCCGTGACGCCTGCCGCGCCGCCAAGGAGGTCGTCGACGCGACCACGGGCGATGGCCCGGACCGGGGCGTGGTGATCCTCGACAACTGGAATGAGTTCGGCGAGGGCCACTACATCGAGCCCTGCGCGGGCTACGGGTTCGCGCTGGTGGATGCCGTCCGCGAGGTGTTCTGCGAGCCGGGCGAGCCACACGAGGACCTCCTCCCCGAGGACGTGGGCCTCGCCCCGCCCGAGCGCGCCTACGCCCATCGGCGGGCCGTCATGGGCCTGGCCGGCCGGCAGCGGACGGTCCACGATCACCTGGTCGGCTCGTGGAGCTTCGACGAAGAGGATCCGCTGTTCGTGCTCGACGGTGGCGGTTGCGGGTTCCATGCGGCGAAGCGGGACGCGCGGTTCGCCGACGGCCACCGGGGCCGCGCGCTGCTGTGCGGCGGCGGCACGGCGGTCGTCGAGAGCGATCCCCTGCTCTTCCCCGCGACCGGCCTCACGATCGAGCTGTGGGCGAACGTTGCCAAGCCGCGCCAGACCGACCGCTGGATGGTCAACACGGTGCAGATGCCGCAGACCGGCTACCGGCTGGGCCTGGACGAGGGGTACCTCGTCTGGCAGGTGCCGCAGACCGACTGGAGTCACAGCCTGCGCTCGTCCGAGCCCCTGCCCGTGGGCGCGTGGGTTCACATCGTCGCGACGTTCGACAACCGCGCCCTCCGGCTCTACGTCAACGGTGCGCCGCAGGGCGAGCTGGCGCGTCCGGGGACGATCCACCCGTCGCGGGCCGACCTCGTGCTCGGCAGCTTCGCGCCCGCGCACCCGGCCGCGTTCTTCGTCGGGTTCCTCGACGAGGTGCGCCTGTACGACTACGCGCTCACGCCCGACGAGGTCCGCGCGCGCGCCCCGCGCTAGGCCACGGCGCCGACGGTCTGTGCTAGGATGGGCGCGTCGGGCGATCCCTCGAAAGGCCTGCGCCGCATGGACGAGCGCTTCGCGCGCTATCATGAGGTCTCGCGCCGCCGAGACCGGCTCATCCGCGACCTCGGCGCGTTGCTGCACCCCGATCGGGTGCTCTCCTCGGCGACCGAGGTGCACGCCTACACCTACGATGCCTCGATGGAGCACGGCTTGCCCGTCGCCGTCTGCTTCCCGGAGACGGAGGAGGAGATCGCGGGGCTGTTCGCGCTGTGCCGGGCCGAGGACCTCCCGCTCGTCCCGCGCGGGAGCGGCACCAACCTCTCGGGGGGCACCACCGCCCCGCTGGGCGGCGTCATCTGCCAGATGTCGCGCCTCAACCGCATCCTCCGGCTCGAGCCCGAGGAGCGGCGATGCGTTGCCCAGGCGTACGTGTACAACGACGAGATCAACCAGGCCGCGCGCCGCCACGGGCTCCACTTCGCCCCCGACCCCTCGAGCTACCGGGTTTCGACGCTCGGGGGCAACGCGGCCGAGAACTCGGGTGGCCCCCATGCCCTCAAGTACGGCGTCACCACCCAGCATATCCTCGGCCTGCGGGCCGTTCTGCCGACCGGGGAGTTCCTCGAGGTCGGCGGACGCCCGCTCGAACGCTCGGGCGCCGATCTGCTGGCGCTCCTGGTGGGCAGCGAGGGCACACTGGGCGTCATCACGGAGCTGACCCTCCGGCTCACACCGACGCCGGAGTCGGTCCGAACCCTGCTGGCCGTCTTCGACGAGGAGCAGCGGGCCGGCGAGGCGGTCTCGGCCGTCATCGCCTCCGGGATCATCCCCTCGACGCTCGAGATGATCGACCGCGAGACGATCCGCGCCGTCGAGGCCTCGATGCCCGCGGGCTACCCACCCGATGCGGACGCCGTGCTGCTGATCGAGCTGGACGGCCTGCGGGAAGCGGTCGCGCTGGAGGCGGCCGTCGTCGAGCGGGTCTGCCGCGGGTGCGGGGCCGCGCGGGTTGAAGTGACCAGCGATCCGCTCGAGCGCGAGCGGTTGTGGCACGGCCGGCGGAGCAGCTACGCCGCGCTCGCCCGCGCAGCGACGGGGCTGATGGTCTGCGACGGCGTGGTCCCGCGCGACGTGATCCCCGAGGCCTTGCGACGCAACCGGCAGATCGCCGAGCGGTTCGGCCTGCGGATGGCCGATACGTTCCACGCCGGCGACGGCAACCTGCACCCGAAGTTGATCTTCGAGGCCACCGATCCGGGCCAGGTCCGCAGCGTTCGGCTGGCCTCCGACGAGATGATGCGCGGCTGTATCGACCTCGGCGGGGCGATCACGGGCGAGCACGGCGTGGGGACCGAGAAGATCCACGCGATGCCGTGGCTGCTCGACGAGCCCACCCTGCGGCTCAACCGAGGCGTCAAGCTGCTGTTCGACGGCGACGAGACCTCCAACCCGGGCAAGGTGCTCCGCGCGGGCGACGTGCCCGCCGCGGCCGCGCCGCCGGGGACCGCCGGCAGCCTGCGGGCCGCGCTCGACCGGGCCGCCCCGGGCGCCACGGCTGAGCCCTCGGAGGCAGACCGCGTCGACGGCCTCCTCCCCGAGTGGACCGTCTCGCCCGCCTCCGCCGAAGAGCTGGCAGCCGTGCTGGGCGCCTGCGGCGCCGAGGGCGCGCCGGTCCTCGTGGTGGGCGGGGGCGCCGCGCTCGGTTGGGGCCGCCCGATCGAGTCGCTCCAGGTGGTCGTGCGCACCGACCGGATGCGCGCGGTGCGCGAGATGCGTCCCCTGAACCTCTCGGCTACGTTCGAGGCCGGGCTGACGTGGGCCGAGACGAAGCGGATGCTCGGGGAGCACGGCCTCGGCCTCCGGTTCCACCCCCCCCAGGCCGAGCGGGCGAGCTTGGGGGGGATCGTCGCCACGGCCGCCGGGGGCCCGACGCGCCTCGGACTCGGCCCGGTGCGGGATGCCGTGCTCGGCATCGGCGCCGCGCTCACCACGGGCGAGCTGGCGCAGTTCGGCGGCCGGGTGATGAAGAACGTCGCGGGCTACGACCTGACCCACTGCCTCGTGGGCTCTCGGGGCGCTCTCGCGGCCCTCGCGCACGTCACGCTCCGGCTGACGCCTCTGCCCGAGGACGCGGCCGTCGTCCGCGCCTCCTGCGATTCGCTGGACCACGCCCTGGCGCTCGGGCGCGACGCGTTCCTCCGCCTGCCCGAGCCCGCCGCGATCCGCGCCATAGCCGACGCGAGCGGCTTCTCGCTGTGGGTGGCATTCCGCGGTCCCCGCGATTCGGTCGCCCGGCAGGTGGCCGACTGCACGGTGCTGCTGCCCTCGGCCGAGGCCCACACCGAGGAGGAGGCCTCGGGCCGACTCCTCGCCGAGGTCACCGCCACCGGGGAGCCCCTGCTGGTCGGCGCGGAACCGGCCGCGGAGCTGGCCGTCCCTCCCGCGCGGGAGCGCGCGTTCGCGCTGCGCTGCGCGGAACTCCTCGCCGGCGCCTCGGTGGTGGCCGACGTCGGTGCGGGCTACCTGCTCGTCGAGGGTGGCCGCCTCGACCCGGCCGCGCTCGGAGCGCACGCCGCCGCCGAGGGCGGGTGGCTCCTGGACCTGCGTGGGCCCGCCGAGCTGCGGGGGGGCAGCCTCGCGCAGCGCCCCTGGACGGGCGATCTGGCCCGTCTGTTCGACCCGGCGGGCGTGCTCGCGCGACAGCCCTGGTAGAGGCGCGCTCGCGCCGGCCGGGAGCCGTTGACGCAGCCGCGCAGCCGCGCCTACACTCGCCACGGGGGCGACCGAGGGGCCGTACGGAGGACCGATGGAGAGAACGGTCTCGATCGCGAGCGAGGAGCAGGCCCGGGCCGTGCTGGGAGACGGCGACGGCGTGCTCCGGGCCCTGGCCGCACTCTCGCCGACCCGGGTCACGGCTCGGGGTCTCGAGGTGCACATCGAGGGGGGCGAGAGCGCCGTCCTGGCACTGACAGGCGTGGTCGAGGGGCTGATCCGGGCGGCCGCGAAGGGTCAGGCGCTCTCGGCGCAGGATGCGGCCTACCTGGGCCGGCGGGCCCTGGCCGGCGAGGAGGTCGACATCGACGGCCTCCTGCACTCGACGATCCTCGTGACGGAGCGCGGCAAGCCGATCCGGGCCAAGTCGGTCGGCCAGATCCGGTACGTGCAGGCGATCCGCGAGACGCCGATCACGTTCGGGATCGGGCCGGCTGGGACGGGCAAGACCTATCTCGCCATGGCCTGCGCGGTGGCGGCGCTCAACGCCCGCCAGTACGAGCGGATCATCCTCTCTCGCCCGGCGGTGGAGGCGGGCGAGAGCCTTGGGTTCCTCCCCGGGGATCTGCGCGAGAAGGTCGATCCCTACCTGCGGCCGCTGTACGACGCGCTGTACGACATGGTACGGCTGGAGAAGGCCGAGAAGCTGATCGACCGGGGCGCGATCGAGGTCGTGCCCCTCGCCTACATGCGGGGCCGAACCCTGAACGACGCGTTCATCATCCTCGACGAGGCGCAGAACTCAACCGCGGCCCAGATGAAGATGTTCCTAACGCGCATGGGCTTCTCGTCGAAGGTGATCGTGACGGGAGACCGCACCCAGGTCGACCTGCCGCGTGGCCGGTCGTCGGGGCTCGTCCATGCCTCGGAGCTGCTGACCGGGATCGACGGGATCCGCTTCGTCGAGCTGACAGAGGAGGACGTCGTTCGTCATCCCCTGGTGCGCCGGATCATCCGAGCCTACGAGCAGGAAGGCGCCGCGCGGGAGGGAGCGCCCCCTCCGCCGGAGACGGAGGTCGAAGAGGATGCGGAGTAGCTTCAGCCGGCTGCGTGTCGGCTTGCTCCTGCAGCGGCTGCGTCCCGGCCGACTGGTGCGGCTCTGGCATCACCTCGACAAGCGGCCGCTGGTGGCGGCCGGCCTCTTCGGCGCGATCAGCCTGCTGGCGGTGACCCATATCCGGCCCGGCCCCTCGTACCGCGTGGGCGATCTCGCGCGCGCCGAGGTGGTCGCCCCCTTCGACCACGTCTGGACCAACGACGCGGCGACCGAGGAGGTGCGGGCGCAGGCCCGCCGTTCGGCGCCCAAGCAGTACACGGCGAAGCGGGGTGAGGCGCGCGAGGCGGTTCTGGCGCGCGTGAACACGCTGTTTGATCGCGTCGACGAAGCCGCCCAGCGGGTCCAGTGGGCGATGGCCTCGACGCCCGCCGACGGCGCGCCGCCCAGCGCCGAGTCGGGCGCGGTCGAGAGCCCCCGGGACATCCTGCGCCGCAGCTACGCCGCCCTGACGGCCAGCGAGTACATCGACCTCAGCTACCGGGCCTTCGTGACGCTGGTCGCGCTGCCCGAGCCCGTGCGCTCGGCGCTCCGCACGGCGACGGCACGGGCGCTGAGCCGGATCAACGACGAGCAGGACCTCCGCAGCGACGAGGTCGACCAGTTCATGGGCGGCGTCCGGCGCCTGCTCTCGAGCTACGCCGACGAGCGCGCCTTCGAACTGCCGCCCGACCAAGAGGCGGCCGAGGCGTTCGTCGACGCCGCCGCCGCCTGCGTCCTGCCCAACCTGGAGTACAGCGCCGAGGCGACGATGGAGGCCCGTGAGGCAGCCGCGCAGGCCGTGCAACCCGTGCTCACCGAGATCCGGAAGGGCGAGGTGGTTCTCACCAAGCACCAGCGGGTGACCGAAGCCGACCTCGTGAAGCTCGAGAAGCTGGGGCTCACGCGGGCGCGGATGGACTGGCCCGTCGCGGTTCTGACCGTGGTCTTCGTGTTTGCGGGGTTGTGCTCCGCCGCCCTCGTTCTCCACCTCTTCGAGCCCGGGGTGCTGGCCGGCGCCCGCCAGCTCGGCGCCATCTCCGGCCTGGTGCTGTTCCCGGCGCTCGTGCTGAACCTGGTCGCCGGCGAGCAGCAGGCGAGCTACTTCGCCTTCGCGCTCGGGCTGTTCGCCACCCTCGCGGGCACCGTGCTGCTGAGCGTGTTCTCGGCGACGATCGTAGCCGGCGCGCTGCTGCTGGTCGGCACGCTGATCCTCCAGCCCACGAACGTGGTGGGTCTTGCGAGCCTGCTGATCGGCGCCGTGACCGGCATGGTCGTGGCCAAGCGACTCACCTACGCCGTCGCCCAGATCTTCCCGCTCGGCTTGGTTGCCGGCCTCGTGGCGCTCGCGGCCACGCTGCTGGCCGAGATGATCTTCCGGCGCGACGCGACCCAGCTCCCGCTGCAGGGGCCCAACGACCTGGTCCACGCGACGGCGTGGTCGCTGGCGGCCGGCCTCGCCGGGGTCTTCGGCGGCCACTCGGGCAGCCGGTGGCTCGAGCACCCCCTCGGGACGGTGACCGAGATGCGGCTGCTGGAGCTTTCGGACCCCCGCCAGCCGGTGCTGCAGGAGCTTCTCGCCAAGGCGCCGGGCACCTACCACGGCTCGCTGATCGTCTCGAGCCTTGCGGGCAACGCGGCCCAGGCGGCCGGCCAGACGGAGCGCGAGACGTTGCTGGTGCGCGTCGGCGGCCTGTACCACGACATCGGCAAGCTCCGGCGGCCCCACATGTTCGTGGAGAACCAGCACGGCGGTCACAACCCGCACGACGGCATCGCGCCGGCCCTCTCGGCACGGGCGATCATGTCGCACATCACCGACGGGATCGAGCTGGCCCAGATCCACCGCCTGCCGACGCCGGTTGCCGACTGCATCCGCGAGCACCACGGCACCACGCTGATCAGCTACTTCTACCAGAGGGCGGTGGAGTCGGGCGATCCCGACATCGAGGAGGCCCAGTTCCGGTACCCCGGGCCGAAGCCCCGCTCGGCGGTGACCGGGATCCTGATGCTCGCCGACGGGGTCGAGGCCGCGGTCCGGGCACTCCGCAACCCCACGCGCCAGATGGTGCAGGAGACCGTCATGCGCATTGTCCGGAGCCGGTTCGAGGACGGGCAGCTCGACGAGTGCCCGTTGACGATCCGGCAGATCCGCGATATCGAGTCCTCGATGATCCAGTCGCTCCTCGGCATCTTCCATGCCCGGATCGAGTATCCGAAGCCGACCGCGGCTCCCGGGTCGCCGTCCTCGGGTGAGCACGGCTCGGGGGTGGGCCATGCCTGAGGTGCTGGTGCGCGACGAGACGGAGAGCGTCGGCCCCGCGGTCGAGCAACGGCTGGCGCGGGCCGTCACCCACGTGCTGGTGGCCGAGACGGGCGGGCGGTGCGAGGGGGCCGAGGTGAGCGTGACCGTCGTCGCCTCGGAGCGGATCCACGCGCTCAACCGCCAGTGGCGGGCGATCGACCGGCCGACCGACGTGCTCTCGTTCCCGGCCTGCGAGGAGCCGCTCGAGGAGCTGGGGGGCGAGCAGTTCGGCGAGGTCGCCCTGGGCGATATCGTGCTCTGCCCGACGGAGATTCCCGGCGACTCGGCCGAGGAGTGGGAGCGCGGGATGGTGCTGCTGGCGGTTCACGGCACGCTGCACCTGCTGGGCTACGACCATGCCGATGAGGAGGAGCAGGCCCGCATGTTCGCGTTGCAGGAGCGCTACACCGAGGAGGTGCTCGGCCGATGAGCGCAAGGCCCCCCGACGACCCGGTCCGCAAGGATCCGGCACGCCGTTCGCGCCGGCCGGGCGAGCCCGATCCCGGCGAATCGCGACTGCGCCGGATGGCGCGATCGTTCGACTACGCGACCCAGGGCGTGCAGCTGACGTTCCGGAGCGAACGCCACATGCGGGTCCACTTCGCGGTGGCCCTGGTCATCGCGCTCTGGGCCCTGGCGCTCCGACTGCCGATCCTCGAGCTGCTGTTCGTCTACTCCGCGATCATCGTCGTGATCCTGACGGAGATGCTCAACACGGCGCTGGAGCAGCTTGTCGACCTCGCGACGGACGGCTGGGACGTCCGGGCCAAACGCGTCAAGGACATCGCCGCGGGCGTGGTGCTCACCTCGGTGGTCTACGCGGTCGCGGTCTGGGTGATCGTCTTCATGGCCCCGGCCCGGCTCAACGAGCTGTGGAACGCTGGCGCGGGGCTGTGGCTGCTCGCCCTGGGCAACGTCGAGACCGCCCAACTCCACCTCGAGAACAGCACCTTCGTGCGCTCGATGTCGTTCGTACATCTCGGCGTGACCGGCCTCGTGATGCTCGCATTGGCGGTCGTCATCTTCAAGGAGCGGATCGACAAAGGACGGTTCGTGAGCGGCGGGTGGGTCAGCGGCCACGCGGCCCTCGCCGTCTACGTCGCCGCGTTCCTCATCTTCGCGGCACGCGGCAACCCATGGATCTCGCTCGGCTCCCTGGTGCTGGCGATCCTCGTGATCCAGAGCCGGGTCGAGGGCCGGATCCACACCTGGCCCGAGGTGGGCCGCGGCTCGCTGCTCGGGATGGCCCTCGCGGCGCTGTTGTACATCCTCGGCGCCTTCCAGCCGGGCGGCCTCCCCGGCTAAGCGCGGCGGCTTCCGAGCGCCAAGGGCACGAGCGAGCCGAACACGATCAGCATCTGGCCCGGGCCGTAGGCGCCCCAGCACAGCTCGTCGCCGAAGCGGAGCGCCTCCCCGAACGCGCCCAGCGCGAGCACGAGGTCGCTGACGAGGAACAGCCCGCCCCCAAAGGCGACGGGGGCGTAGCGGGCGTTGCGCGCCGCGAGCGCCGTGCTGATCGCCGGCGTGCCGGCGAGGAGCAGCGAGTAGCCGAGCGCGCCCCACCGCAGGGCCGCGGGGGCCGCGGCGACGCCGGCCGTGTAGTGCCAGCCCACCGTCGCGGCGCCCGCCCAGAGGACGCATGAGACCGCCCACGCCACGCGGGGCGGCGGGACGAGCGAGCGGCGCGCCCGCAGGAACGCCGCCATGTAGGCGATATGGCCCAGCCCGAACAGGCCCATCGCGGGCAGAAGCCGCAGGTCGGGCAGCAGATGGCGGGGCGCCAGCGCCCACGCATCGCCGAGCGCGCCGAAGGTCATACCGGCCGCGACCCCCAGCGCCACGGGTGCGTCGGGCTCTCGGCGGAGGGACCACCAGGAGAGCCAGCCGACGGCAACCAGAACCGCCGACGAGGCGACGCGCCAGTGGATCGGGGCGAGGCCCCAGCGCCGCGGCAGGAAGCTCGCGGCGAGCAGCAGCGCCCAGAGAGCCCAGGCACAGACGTAGCTCCAGCGCATGGCGGGTCCTTCCGCTATACACCGCCCGGGGCGGCGGCGCGGGGGCAGTCGAGCAGCGTCAGCGCATCGGGGGCGTCGAGCCCCTCGAGAATCGCCTCGACCGGTGCGCGCTCCTTGCCGACGGGCGCACCGAAGACCCGGACGGCCGAGAGGCCGAGCACCTCCTCGAGTGCGCGGCGCGTCTGCCGCTCGCCGGCCGAGATCGCCCCCTCGCCCGGACGTGCGAGGGCCGCCGCCGCGGGCCAATCGCTCTGGCCCTCCCAGACCCGTCCGACGAACGCGAAGCTCTCGAGGGCGAGTGCCAGCTCGGGCAGGAAGTCGGCCATCGCGGCCGGCGGGGCGATTCCGGCGATGGTCACCAGGCTCGTGTCGCCCGGGGCGCGGAGCATGCACAGCACGACGGTCTTGCCGCCGCGCTCGATCAGCGCCGAGGCGCCGAGGGGCCGTGCGACAGAGCGAGGCAGGGGCTCCGTGAACGCCCCACCCGCCTTGAGGGTCTGCTCCAGCACGGAGGCGAGCGGACGGTTGCCCGCCGCCACGTCCGGCGGCACGGGGCCCAACCCGACGGCGAGCACGCGGCCGGCGGGCCCCGCGAAGGTCTGGCCCTCGGCGTTGCCGCCGGCGCCGTCGAGCGGCTGGTAGCCCTGCGGGAGCATGAGCGCGTAGAGGCCCAGGGGATGGGCGTAGAAGGTCCCCGGCTCGGCGCGCGGAGGGGCGGCGGGCTTGGCGAGCGCGGTGCGAACCGCGCCGAGCGCGGCGGCGGGCGCGGCGCTCGACCCGGCCCGGAGACGGGCCCACCGCTCGGCCGCTCCGACGATCTCGCCCCCGCGCGCGTCGGCCGCGGCCTCGAGCAGCCGTGCCCCCAGTTCCTCGGGGATCCGGACGCGGCTGCCGCACACCAGCGAGAGCGCCCACTCCTGGGTCTCGAGCCAGCCGTCGCCGTCGTGCAGGCGGACGGTGGGGCCGGCTTCGCGGAGCCGGCCCTCGACGCGCGCGCGGATGCGGTCCACGGCCCGCCCGAGCGGCCGGCCGGACTCGGCGGCGCCGTGGAGCGCGCGCAGCGTCGCCTCGCGCAGCTCCGCCTCGAGCTGCGGCTCCAGGCTCGCGAGGCCCGCGGAGCCGGCGGCGAACTCGAGCAGCTCGCCGCGACCGTCGCGGTCGCAGACGAACCACTCGCCGAGCAGCCCTTCGAGGAGGATCTCCCGGTCGCGCTCGGTCAGCCAGGTCGCGAGGGCGAACTGCACGTTCTGCTCGATGTGCAGCGCATCGCCGGCGGTGAGGCGTGGGCTGGTGTCGACGAGCACCGCGTCCGCTTCCTCGGCGGCGGAGGCCGTCCCGACGGCGGCGAGCAGGGCGGTCGCGATCAGCAGCCCAAAGGCGCGGCTCACGGTGCGTCGCTCCTTTCGATGGCGCCGGAGGTCGGGTGCGCCCCTGACTCCGGCCGACTCGACCGTTCGAGCCCAACAGCAGGGAACATCCTCGGGCCGGAGGAAGTCAACTAGGCAGAGCGGCTCAATCTACCGACTGGACTTCGGGAAGGGCGTGACCGAGCTTTGGCAAAGACATGGGTGAGCGTCTGGTGCTTGGCACTGCTGGCTCTGTGCGTCTCCTCGGCCTGGGCAGCACTGCCGCAGTCGACGGAGGACTTCGACCAGCAGTACTCCGCGTGGGATGACCCGGAGCAGGTGGCGACCGCGTTCTTCGCGGCCGTCCTGGTCCGTACACATGGCGACAAGGCGCTGGGCGGCAAGCTCCTCGACAAGGTGATGGCCAGCGACACGTGGGAGAAGACCCACCCGGTCCTCACGACGGCGCTCGATGAGAGCCCGTGGGTGTTCGACAGCTACGTCGAGGGCGCCGACACGGCCTCGGGCTACGAGATCGAGCCGGACGACTTCGCGATCTCGGTCGCCCGGGTGAGCACCCACGAGACCGAGACGCTCGGCGTGGGCGAGCTGGCCTGCGTCTACATCGACTCGGCAGGCGCCGACCAGCCGCGGCCGCTGATCCTGCGCAAGGTCGACGGCAACTGGAAGGTCGCGAACCCGAGCCCGCTGTGCGTGGGCCTCGCCTCGGCCGACGGCAACCCCGGCGACGACATCGCGGCGACGACCAAGATGGGCGACACGCTTCACCTGTGGCTCGAGGGGATCTACCTGCACATCCTCGGGCTGAAGGAGGAGGGCCGGTTCATCCTCGACCACGTGCTGGCCTCGAAGGGCTTCGCGAGCGACATCGAGTCGATGCTCAAGGTGGCCGACGCGAAGCCGTTCACGTTCTACAGCTACGCCTCGGGGACCAGCGTCGCCGACGCCTACACCAGTTTCGATCCCTTCTTCTTCCGGATCGAGATCACGCGCGACGAGGAGTACGGCGGCAAGGCCGACCACCGCAAGGCGTTCGTGCGCTCGAGCGGAGCCGACTCGCCGCGTCCGTTCCAGTGCCTGCTGACCAAGCGGGGCCAGTGCCGGATGTACGAGTTCTCGACCCTCCGCGTGGATGTTCGCCAGCCGGAGAAGGAGAACTGGTAGCATGGCACGGCAAGCCGAACCCGAGCGGTCGGGCCTCGAGAGGGGCCCGACCGCTCGGTCACAACACCCGTACTGAGGAGTGACCCATGACGACACTGCTCGCGATCGTGCTCGTGACGCTGGGCCAGCCCGGTCCGGCGGCGCCGGCCGAGGGGCTCTTCCCTCTGCGTCCCGGCGACGCCTACACGTACTGGTACGAGTACGGCGACGCGCGCGACACGCTCACCATGCGGGTGCTCGAGGTCAACGGAGGAACGGCCCGGATCGAGGGCTTCCCGACGCCCGGCGCGCTCGCGGCCGGCGGCGCGGCCTCGGCGACCGTCACGGTGCGACTCGACCCCACGACCGGCGCGATCCACGTCGAGTCGGGAGGGGCCGAGGCGCCGCTGTGCACGGCAGCGCCGGGCGCGACCGAGGCCCCGGTGAGCACGTGGTCGGGCGACTACACCGCGGGCGTCGTCGTGCCGCTCACGCCCAAGGCCCCGATCACGGGCGGCCAGGTGACGCTTGCGCGGGGCCACGGCATCGTCGCCCTTGCGTTCACCACCGAGACCGGATCCGGCGAGTACGTGCTCCTCGAGGGTCCCGTCCCCACGGCCCAGACCCTGCCGGCGAGCATCGTGACCCTCGCGCCGGGCAGGCAGTACCGCTACATGCGCGAGGACCTGCTCGGCCGCGCGCCGTGGGTCTGCGACGTGACGGCCGCGAGCGCGGTCGGCGACCTCTCGGGCGTCACCGCGATCGGCGCCCCGTGGTTCGACCAGGCCGGCGAGCGGCCCTTGACGGCGCGCGAGCGAACCTTCGCGATCGACGTCCCCGGGCGGCGCTGGGTCGAGCTGCGCGGCACGAAGCCGTGCGAGCTGTTCCGCTTCAACGTCAGCCCGATCGAGGAGCCCGTCGTGGTGCCCGCGGGCCGCTTCCGCGGCTGCTACCGGGTCGTCTCGGCTCACCCGGGCCTCGAGGCAGTCCTCGCGCCCGAGACGGGGATCATCTCGTGGCGATTCGACACACTGCTGGGGCCCGTGCGCTACGAACTGGTCCGCGTCTCGGAGGGCTCGGGCGAGGAGACCGCCGCGCCGACCGCGCCGACCGGCCCCGTCGAGCCGACGGCCCCCGAGGGTCCCGTTGCACCCACAGGGCCCGCCACGCCCATCGAGCCGACCGCGCCGGCCGGGCCGACCGCGCCCGCCGGAGGCGCCACGGAACCGCCCGCGGGACCGAGCGCCCCCGCGGGGCCGGCGGGCCCCGAACTCGCGGGACCCGCGACGCCGGTCGGACCGACTGCCCCACCCGACCCCACCCCGCCCGGAGGGCCGGCCGCGCCGGCGACCGGCGTCGTGGGCGCCTCGGGTGGGAAGCTGTTCCTCGCACTCCCGAGCGGCGACGATCAGCAGACGATCCCGACGGGCGGCGTCGTAGAGCTGGCGGCGGCCTCCATCGACTGGAGTCGCATCGCTTGGGTGGAGCAGGCCGCCGGCGGCAAGGCCCTGCGCGCCGTCCGCGTCGGCTCCGACCCCGTGGAGGTCCTGGCCTGCGATCCGGCCAAGGGCGAGGTCGACGACCTGCAGTGGTCGCCGGACGGCCAGGCCCTGCTCTTCCGGCAGGGCGAGACGATCCAGGTATGGCCGGGTGAGGGCGCGCCGCGCGTTCTCGCGCAGGGCGGCCGTCCCCGCTGGCAGACGACCGGGGCGGTCCTCTACGAGACCGGGACCGACGCGTCAGACGAGGAAGTCGGGCTGGTCCGCGTCTCGGCCACGGGCGGCGAGCCGACGATGCTGGTGCCGTGGGCCTTCGAGGTCGCCGCCTCGGCCGATGGCGAGATCCTGGCCTATGCGTCGCCGCGGATGGACGACGACCCACGGCTGTACGTGCGCGCGGGCGGCGAGACCAAGCCGATCGACGGGTCGACGCGGTTCGACCGCCGGCCGGCGTTGAGCCCCGACGGCCGGTACCTCGCCTACGTGCGCTATGCGGCGCAGGGCGAGACGCCGAGCTACTCCGTGCGGCTACTGGACCGGCAGGCGGGCGCGGAGCAAGAGCTGGCCGCGAACCTGGCGGCCCTGCCCAGCGTCGCATTCGGCCCGGACGGCTCTCTGTTCATCGTCTCACTGCCGGCAGAGGGGCCGTTCACGTGCTTCCGCGTGAAGGCGCCGGTCGGCGACGGCGAATCCGAGCTGCTGGCGTTCGGCGAAGCGCGGCCGAGCATCGTCGTCCCCCTGGGCGCGCCGGCGAGCCGGATGTAGCCCGCAGCGACCGTTCCGCACACCCCGCGAGGAGGCGCCCCGCCATGCTGACCGCGACCTACCTGGGCCACTCGGCCGTCCAACTCGAGGCTGCGGGCAAGACGCTCCTGATCGATCCCTTCCTCACCGGGAACCCCAGAGCGTCGGCCACGCGCGACGAGATCCGAGCAGACGCGATCTTCGTGAGCCACGGCCACGACGACCACCTCGGTGACACGGTGCCGATCGCGCGACGCTGCGGCAGCATCGTCGTCGCCTGCTACGAGCTGGCGACCTACCTCCAGCGGCGGGGCTGCACGAACGCGGCGCCCATGCACATCGGGGGCAAACGGGACTTCCACTGGTTCACGATCCGCCTGACCCCCTCGGCGCACGGCTCGGGCAAGATGGACGATCCGCCCATCTACACGGGACCGGCCGTGGGCGCGCTGATCGAGATGGGTGGGTTCACCGTCTACCACCCGGGCGACACGGGGCTCACGATCGAGATGGAGCTGATCGGGCGGTTGCGCACGATCGACCTGGCGTTCCTGCCGATCGGCGGCAACTTCACGATGGACATCGACGACGCCGTCGAGGCCGTGAAGATGCTGGGCCCGAAGCGGGTCGTGCCGATCCACTACAACACGATCCCGCAGCTCGCGTGCGATCCGGCGACATTCGTCGCGAAGGTCGGCAGCCTCGCCGAGGTGACCCTGCTCGAGCCCGGCCAGGCGCTGGTCCTCGACTAGGGCTCACCGCCAGGCGACCTCGGCCACGCCGGGCGCGAGGGAGGCCTCGAGGCCGCGGAGCGAGAGCCCCTCGCCCTGCGGCCGTCCCTGCACGACGACGGCCCCCGCCGCCTCCGGGCGAGGGTCCTCGACCGAGAGGCCGTCGATCTCGACCTTCCCGCAGCCCCGGAGGAAGACGGCCATCCAGCCCGCCGGCGTCTCGGGTGCGAGCGCGACGCGGTTGCGGATCAGCCGCACGGCCGCGAGCTGCTCCAGGACGACCCCGCTGCCGTCACGCTGCCGGATCTCGTTGTCCTCGATCACGATGCCCGTCCCCCGCGGCTCCGCGAGCTGGGGCGCGAGGGTGAGCAGGTTGATCGCGCCGATCCAGATGGTGTCGAACCGGTTGCCGCGGATCGTGAGGTCGTGCGGGTAGGGCCCCTCCCGGAACCGCTCGCAGTTGTAGGCGGTCACGCCGTAGGCGCAGTCCCGGACCTCGCACTCCTCGATGAGCCCCCGGCAGCGTACGAGCATCGCGGTCTTGAGCTGCGAGCGGAAGGTGCAGCGGCTGATGCGGAAGCTGCCGGTCGGCATGCGGTAGAGCTGCACGG
This sequence comes from uncultured Armatimonadia bacterium, assembly GCA_964598695.1. Lineage (GTDB taxonomy): Bacteria > Armatimonadota > Zipacnadia > UBA1398 > UBA1398 > CAZRDB01. Next base: position 31,453 of record CAZRDB010000009.1, on the reverse strand, counting down.
CGTCGTCGAACGACCCGGCGCGCGCCTCGCGGAGGCCGGGCAGGTCGCGGTCGAGCACCAGCAGGCGCTTCTGGTTGCCCTGGAACTCGACGCGGGCGACGCGCGCCTCACCGAGCGTGGCGCCGGTGACGGGATCGAACGCCTCCAGCAGGTCGCCCGCCCGCGTCGGGCTGTCGAACCAGACGATGTCCCCGTACTGGGTGAGCAGTTCGCGCGGGCCCCGTTGCTCGAGCACGACCTCGGGGTGGTGGGAGACGTTGATCGAGTCATCGCCCAGGGCCTCGAACGAGCACTCCTCGAACGTGGGGCCCATCAGGTTGCCCTTGCAGTGGCAGCCGTCGGACATGCCGGCCATCAGGCGGTCGGTCCCGGGCTTGCGCCGTGCCCGGACCCGGCGGAGGACGGTCCCGCGCGTGTCGAAGAGGTGGATCCCCATGTCGGGGGCCATCACCTGGTCGATCTCCTCGAGGGTGCAGTCCTCCGTGTGGGCGAGGCGGAGGTTCGCCAGCGGGCCGCCCTTCAGGAACACGCCCCGGTCCGCATCGGTCTGACCCTGCGTGAACAGCCGCGCCTTCCGCTCCGCCGTGATGCAGGGAACGCGCATCGCGAAGCAGTGGCCGGGCTCGACCTTGCGGAGCGCCTCGCGAGCGCTGTCCGGCACGGCGATCCGGTAGGTCCGCGGGCCGCCGGCCGGCTCGACCCGCGCGACGGGCGTCCAGGCGTGGGTGAAGCGGCCGCGGGGGCCGTCGGTGAACACGCCGTGGCGCCAGTCGCCGGCGCCGCCGTTCGCCTCCACCCACTCCTGCGTGGGCGGCGCTGGGTAGCCCTCGTGCAGCCGGAGCGTGAAGGTCCCGCCCTCGGCATCGACGGCCAGCACATCGCCCTGGGTGCACGGAAGAGGATCGTAGTCGACGGTGAAGCCGCGCACGGTCACCCGCCGGCAGCGCTCGAGGAACAGCACGCGGCTGGCCGGGTCGCAGAGGAGCGTCGCGCCGTTGCCCTCGAGCACGATGTCGCGCGCATCGGCGAGGTGGAGCGCGTACCAGTGCTCCTCCCACGGGGCGAGGCGGTACGTGCGGGGCTCGAAGACCACGCGGCACGGGACGCCGGCCTCAGCAGCGGCGCGCAACGCGGCGCGAATCGCGGGGCCGTCATCGGTGCGGCCGTCGCCCACCGCGCCAAACTCGCCCACCCGAAGCACGCGCTCGGGAGGGACGGCTGGGCCCCCGTCGGCGGCGACCGACGAGACCGACAGGAGGAGACCCGCCACCGACCAGGCAACCGCCGACAACCGCATGGGCTCGCTCTCCTCCCGCGTCTCGCGCCGCTACTCGTGCGTCCGAAGCTCCCACTTCGCGAGGGTCGCGGGGGCGCCCTCAGTCGTGAGGCCGAACCGGCCGCTGGGTATGTCGTACGCCCTCCCACTGAGGACGAAGCGATCGTTGACGAAGCACTCGATCAGCGTGCCCTGGACGAGGATCGTCAGCGCGATCGGTTCGCCCGGCGTCAGCTCCAGATGCCGGCCATAGCGGTACCCGCCGGAGCGCAGCTCGGCCGCGCCGGTCGCGGGATCCAGCCGGAGCTGGTAGCCACTGCCCGCCTGCTCCCCCTCGCGCAGGCCGAGCGAGAGCACCGCACCGGGCTCGGGGGTCACCGTGCACTGGAGCATGTAGCTGTCGGGCGTCTCGAGCTGGAGCCACGCGTTGCCGTTGGCGAGCGTCGCGTGGAGGCCCTCGGGTGTGGATGCCCACGCGCCGGCGCGCGTCACCGGCTTGGCGTCGGCGAGCGAACCGAGCACCTCGGGGAACGCCGCGATGGCCTCGGCGACGGGCCGGAAGCCGAGGACGCCCTCGCGGACCTCATAGACCTCGCGCGGGGTGCTCTGGTCGCCGCCCCAGCACATGCCGCCGTCGTCGCGGGCGCCGTCGAGATCGCGGAGCCATCCGGTGAGCACCCGCCGGTTGCCGTCGAACATGCTCTTCGCGGCATACAGCTCGGGCGTGTCGATCGAGCGCTCCTCGGGATGGATCCACGGGCCGCGGAGCGCCGGCGCGAAGGCGTAGTCGGTCGTGCCGACGCTGGGCGAGTAGATCAGGTACCAGGTCTCGCCGATGCGGAACAGGTCGGGGCACTCCTGCGGGCCAAGGGTGCCGCCGAAGAGCGGCTCGACCTGGGTCCAGTGCGTGAGGTCGGGTGAGGTGGCGACGCCGGTCACGCAGCCGCGCGTGCGGCCGTCGCGGGCGCACAGGAGCATCCACCACAGGCCGTCGTCCTCGTTGCGAAAGACAAACGGATCGCGGAAGTCCTCACCGCGGAGGTCGTCGTAGACGCGGCCGTCGGCCCGGAACGTGTCCTGCGGCTGCTTGGTCCATTGGACGAGATCGGGGCTCGTGGCGTGCATGACGCACTCGCGCCCGGCGGGGCTCTGCGGGTTGAAGCCGGTGTAGAAGATGTGGAAGACGCCGTCGGACTCCGTCACCGATCCGGTGAAGACGCATCCGCCGTCCGGTTCCTCCGGCCGCCCGAGCGGCAGCGCGATGGGCAGTTCCTCCCAGTGGATCAGGTCGCGGGACTTGATGTGCGCCCAGGGCGTGCCGCCGAAGCCGGAGAGGAGGTAGAAGATGTGGTACTCGCCCTGCCAGAAGAAGGGGATCGTGTCTGCGAGCGCCCCGGCCCGTGGGCGGTAGTGGACCGGCGAGGCGTAGGGCGTGGGGAGCGGCGGGCCGGGATCGAGGTGCTCGACGCGACACAGCGTTGCGAGTTCATCGTCGGTCAGGGCACGGTCCCACAGCGCCGCCTCCGAGACCTCGCCCTGGAACGCGCGGACGGTCTGCCCGCGGTCGGTCTCGGCCCCGATGAGCAGGGGCTCCTCGTTACGGGTGAGCGCGCCTCCGGGCCAGGCGCGGCGCGCCATGACCTTGCCGTCGCAGACCAGCTCGAGCACCTCGCCGTCGTAGCGGCCGACGAGGTCGTGCCAGGCCGTGGGGTCGATCTCACGGGTCGAGAAGTGCACCGATGCGAAGCCGATCTCGGTGTGCGCCTCGAACCCGATGTCGCCCGTCCCGTCGCCATCCAGGTCGACGCTGAACAGGTTCAGGTGGACCGTTTCGTGCGTCCCGCGCTTCGCGAGGAGCGCATCCATCCATCGGCCGGCGGGGTCGTGCGCTCGGAGGTATACGGTGACCGCGCGGCCCGGGGCGTGGAGCGCGGCGCCGGCGCTGAACCAGCCTCCGGCGAGGCGCGCACACCGCTCGCCCTCACGCGCGCCCGCGCCCTCTGCGGGCTGGTCGAGGGCGACGGCCCCCGTCTGCGCGAGGGGCCACTGGGGGCAGTTGGCGCCGCCCTCGGCGAGGTCCCAGTAGGCCATCGCCGACCCGAGGAGCTGCTCGCGCGGCTCGGCCTGGGCGACGACGCACTGCAGGGGAAGCGCCAACAGAAGCACCATCGGTCGTCCGCCTCTCGGGTTACTGCGCGGGAGTCCACCGCAGGCCGGGCGTCTTGCCCTCGTCGACAGCCTGCCAGAAGCGCTCCTTCACCTCGTCGTAGATGCCCTTGATCCCGTCCGCGTGGCCCGTCCGTGTGATGTCGATCCACACGTCGGGCCGGGGGATCTCGCGCTCCTGGGTCAGCGGGCCGGCGTACTCGTGGAGCACCTCGGTGTAGGGCCGCCAGCTCCGGTCGGGGTTGAGGATCCCGAAGTCGCTGTTCTCGCCAACCCGGAAGCCGCCGGGGAACCACCAGCAGATGGCGCCGTTGGCCCCCGAGCGAAGCGTCATGTCGAGGAAGTTGCGGTAGAAGCGGGTGGTCCACTCGATGGTGTCGGGGTTCGGCTGCATGCGGGCGCGATCCCACACGGTGTAGCCGTACTCGGCCCACAGGACGGGGAGGTCGGGAGCGACCGCCCGTGCGTAGGCGGCCGTGAACCAGCCGGGCCGGACCTGCTCCCACTCCCCGAGGCGGCCGTAGCCCTCAGGCTCCATGATGTCGACGGCGCCGGCCAGGCCCTTGAGGTCGTACGGGAGGGGGCGCTGCCCGAAGGTCGGGTCGCCGGCGACGGTCATCCGGAAGCTCACCGGGTGGTTGGGGTCGATGGTGCGGACCAGCCGGCGCGCCTCGGCGTACTTCGCGCCGACCAGGTCGTCGACGAAGTCGCGGTAGTCGACGGCGAAGCGGGTCCATGCGCCGTTGCCGGCGAGCTGCTCATCGCTCGGGCCCGTGAGGAGGTCCTCCCGCAGGGGCGCCCGGTAGCCCCACTCGGCCTGTGCGGCGTCGAGGCTGCCGTACTTGGCGTCCACCCAGGCACGCCAGTCCGGGTCCCACTCACACCGCTCGTTGTAGTTGCCGAAGAAGGGCTCCCAGGCCAGGTCGTAGGCGAAGACGGTGTCACACTCGGCGAGGCCGTAGAACTCGATGATCTCGCGCATCTGGTTCCAGAGGAAGTGCATGGGGGTACCGGGCCGCAGCGAGAGGTTGACCTTGAGGCCGAGCCGCTCGCAACGCAGGAGGAGATCCCAGAGGTTCCGCGCTTCGAGCGAGTCGCGGTAGATGAAGACGCTGACGCAGTTGAAGCCGATCCGCTTGCAGTCCTCCAGGTCCCACTGGATGATCTCCGGGTCGTAGGGCTGTGGGTCGAGCCACCGCTCGAAGTAGGCGCCGTCCTCGATCCCGACCCCGCTCGAGGGCATGTAGTTCACGCCGTAGGGGTACCACTTGCGGCCCTCGAGGAGGAAGTCGCCGGCCGCGGTCGTCACGAAGCTGGGGTTCGGCTCGGGCCGCCAGGTCGCGACGGTGTGCTCGAGCCGGTCGATCACCTTCCCGTCGCGCCACAGCTCCGTGCGCACGGTGTACTCGTCGGCCGCGGCGTCTCCGAGGTTGGCCGTGATCGCGACCGACCCCATGCCGTCGGGTCCGAGCGTCACCGCGGGGGTGGCGGTGAAGAGCGGCCCGTCCCGCCCCTCGGCCGTCGCGGTGATCCGGAGGTCGATCACGGGCGTGAGCGGGCCGAAGTTGGCGACGGCGGCGCCGAAGGTCACGGCCTCACCGGGCCGGTAGACGTACGCGTCGGTTCCCCCCTCGTACAGGAAGAACCCATCGAGCATCCGGGGCACGACCTCGGAGACCAACCGCACGATGCTCGGATCACCGAGGAAGGCCGAGTCAGGTGTGGGGATGGAGAGCCACAGCCCGCCCCGGAACGGCTCTCGACCGTTGACCACCAGCGCCGCGGGGAAGCCGGCGAGACGGCCGTCCTCACGGATCGCCTTCAGCAAAGGGACCCAGCGCCAGCGGCGGCTCTTTTCGAAGACCGTGCCCTGTGGACGTTGGTGGATCTCCATCAGGCGCGGCGTGATGGGGGCTTCGCCACCGCTCCACAGCGCCTGGCGCGGGTCGGCCTCGACGGTACGGGCGCCCTCGACGGGGTAGAGCTTGTAGCTCGGCGAGATGCCCTCGAGCACCGGAGGCTCGGTTCCGAGGCTGGCGAGGAGCGCGGCGCGCTGCTCGGCCGGGAAGGCCGCCGTGCCGACCTCGTCGATCCGGATCGTGTGGTCGCCGGCCGCGACGGCCTCGGTGTGGGTGAAAGCGAGGCCGACGCACAGGCTCGCGGCGTTCTCGGGCCGGAAGCGGTCGCCCGTGCCGCCACGGCCCGAGGCGTCGTCGTGCCAGTGCTTGAAGTCCTCGGGCATCAGCGCGTACGGCTGCCACTCGGTCGAGAGGGCGATCACGGCGATCCAGCGCGAGCCGTCCCGCTCGCGCCACTCCACCGAGAGCTGGCTCGTGTGGTCGTCCCCCTTGGCCCAGAGGGTCGTCAGCTCTTCGCCGGGGCCGAAGGGGCTCTCGGCGAGCGTCGTGTCGAAGGTGTCCCAGCCGCTCAGGCCCTCGATCGAGATCCGGCCGCAGCCCGCCGTGCCGTTGGCGCCCGGCTGCTCGCTCTCGATACGCGAGGCGCGATCGGCCGCGTTCGTGCTGCGCCGCCACTCGCCGAGGGCCCCGTCGAAGGTCAGGAACGGCCGCGCCCCCACCTGCCGCGCGAGCGCGCTCCGCAGGCTGTCGCGGTTCACCCACTCCTCGCCCACGCGCCAGACCAGGTCGTGGAACGCCGGACCGCCCAGGACCACCAGGTCCCCACCGGCCTCGGCGTAGCTCTGCACGGTGGCGGCGCACTCGGCCGGGAAGGTCGCGGCCTGAACGAGCACGAGGACGTCGAAGCGATCGGCCGTCACGAAGAACGGGTTGGTGATCGCCTCCGCGTCGAGCCGGGTGACGGCGCAGCCCTGGGCGGCGAGCGCGTCAGCGTAGGTCTCGACGAGAGCGGGATCGACCCCGGGGAGGCCGGCATCGACGATCGCGATGTTGCCCGAGGTCGCCTTCCGGTAGCCCGTCCGCTCGATCAGATCCGCCACCTGCGCCTCCTTCTCGGCCAGCGCGGCCGACTCCCCCGCGCTCAGGACTCGGATCGGGTCGGAGTGCGAGATCGCCGAGAGCGGCGCGCGCCAGTCCTCGCCGATCCAGATCGCGACCTGAACGCGCGCCTGCTCCGTGCGCATCGGGGCATGGAGCGTGAAACGCTGCACACCCGCCCCCTCGATGGGTTCCGAGGGCCCCTCGAGCACGTTCACCCCCATGTCCTTCATCTCGCAGTGAAGCCGCGCCGGCGCGGCGGCCTTGTAGCGCAGCGCCACCTCGAAGGGCTGGCCCTCGGCCACGGCCGCGGGGAGCCGCTCGAAGGAGACCTCGTAGTCGGCGGCCGATGCCGCCGCAGCCAGGAGCGGGAGTGCGAGAAGGCACAGAGCGGAGCGCAGGTTCATCAACGTTCCCTCCAGTCCGGGCGCCTACACGCGCTGGAGCCAGACCGCCATCGCGCCGGGGGTGCGGTTGCACCAGGCGTAGTAGGGGACCGCGCGCAGCGGCACCGTGCGGAGCGGGCGGGTGTCCGGCGCGATGGGACGGTAGAGCGGCCCCCACTCGCCCTCCGGCGCGTACCCGGTCCCCTCGAGGGCCACGACGCCGCCGAGGAGATCGCGTTCGAACGAGGGCACGAAGCCGGCCGAGGCGGGGTCGACGCGCGCCTCGAGCACGGGTGTGCCCGGGTTGTCCTCGGCCTCGAAGCAGTAAACGAGCGGCCCGCGGCGGAGCGCGACCGCGTTGCGCAGCTCGGCGGCGCGGGGGTTGCCGACGTAGAACACGGGCGGCATGGGGAGATCGAGCGTGATGGTGTCGCCGGGCGCCCAGAGACGGCCGATGGTGTGGTAGAGGCCGCCCGGGGCCGGGCTCGCGATGTCGTCGTTGACCCGGAGCGTGGCGCCCTCGCACCAGCCCGGGACTCGGACCCGCAGCGCGAAGTGCCTCTCCGTCTCGGGCTCGATCCGCAGCTCGACCCGGCCGTCCCACGGGTAGTCGGTGGTCTGGGTGATCCGGATCGGAGTGCCGTCGTCGAGCGTGCCCTCCCAGACGCCGGCGTCGTACAGGTGGACCCACACCCCACTCGCGTCGGTCGAGTAGAACAGGCCGCCGACCGAGGTGACGGTCCGCGCGACGTTGGGCGGGCAGCAGGCGCAGCCGTACCAGCCCTTGCGCTGGGTGGGCTCCGGCTGGTGCTGCCAGGGGTACCATGGGTCGGGGTACGGCTCGCCCGAGCTGGCGTGGGGGTTCTCGTAGAAGAAGCGCGTGCCGTCGAGCGAGACGCCGGAGAGCACGCTGTTGTAGAGGGTCAGCTCCATCAGGTCGGTGTAGGTCGCGTCGCCGGTGAGCGCGAGCATTCGCCACTGGAGCATCGCGCTGCCGATGTTGGCGCAGGTCTCGGCGTAGGCGCCCTCCTGGGGCAGTTCGAAGGCCCGGCCGAAGGCCTCCGAGGAGTGGCGCCCGCCGACGGCGCCGGTCACGTAGATCCGCGTCTCGACCATCGACTTCCATAGCCGGTCGCAGACGGCGCGGAGGTCCTCGGCGCCCGTTTCGAGCGCGAGGTCGGCCATCCCGCACAGGAAGTACAGGGCACGGACCGCGTGGCCGGTGATCTCGGTGAACTCCGTGCCCCTGTTGTCATCGACGAAGAACCGCGCCAGGGCGAGGTAGGCCTCGTTGCCGGTCTCGCGGTACAACTCGACCAAGCCCAGCTCGGCCTCCGGGTGGCCGCAGTGGCCGGCCCGCTTGTCGGGGCCGAAGACGGAGACCAGGTAGTCGGCGGCCCGTTGGGCGATCGCCAGCAGGCGCGGATTCCCGGTCGTGCGGTGGTGGGCGGCGGCGGCCTGGAAGAGGTGGCCGAGGCAGTAGATCTCGTGGTGGTCCTGGAGGTTGCTGAAGCGCTCCTTGTCGGTGTGGGTCTGGTAGTAGGTGTTGATGTAGCCATCGGGGGCCTGGGCATCCTCGATGATCGCGATGGCTCGGTCGATCTCGGCGAGCAGGGCCTCGTCGGGCTCGAGCTGCAGCGCGAAGCAGGCGCCCTCGATCCACTTGTAGAGGTCGGAGTCACGGAAGACGTAGCCCCGGTCCGGGGCCTCGCCCTTCCCTGCCACGCGCAGGAAGTTGTCGAACACCCCCTCCTCGCGCAGCTTTCCGAGTTGGTGCATCACGCTGTGGCCCGTGATGGCCTCGACGCGGGGCTTCCAGAAGCCCTCGCCGAACCGCACGGAACCGATCGGCACCTCGCGGAGCAGCGAGTGGGGGCTGTCAGCGGTGTGGATGAGGCCTCGCGGGGCGATCTGTCGGGGGCTGGTGGTCAATGCGGTCGCTCTCCTTCCGTCGCGCGATGAGGCGCGGTAGGTCCACAGGTTCGGCGGGCCGGTGCGCATCCCTGCGGCCCCGACCGGAGGAGACGCGCGCGGAGCGGGCGAACCGCACCGCCACTACGCGGGCGCCGCGGGCGCCGCTCGGAGGGGAAGCCCCATGCCGCTACTGGTCTACGTCGGCACCTACACCAACGGCGCCAGCGAGGGGATCTACACGTACGAGATGGACCCGGCGACGGGCGCGCTCGCATTGGTCGGGCTGACGGGGGGGATCGACAACCCCAGCTTCCTCGCCGTCGACCAGGAGCGGCGGCGGCTGTTCGCCGTTCAGGAGCTTGGCGGCCCGCGCGAGAAGCCCGAGGGCCGGGTGAGCGCGTTCTCGATCGAGTCGCGCACCGGCTCGCTGCGGCACGTCAACACGGTCGCGACGGGTGGCGGCTGCCCGTGCCACGTCGTGGTCGATCCGACCGGGCGGGCCGTCGTCGTCGCCAACTACCTCTACGGCAAGGTCACCCTCTGCGGCGTCGGGGAGGACGGGGGCCTGACCGAGGCGGTGCGCGTGCTCGAGCACCGGGGCACGGGGCCGAACGCGGCGCGACAGGAGGACTCCCACCCCCACTCGACGACGCTTTCGCCGACCGGGGCACACGCCTACGTGGCCGATCTCGGAGCCGACCGGATCTGGTGCTACGCGCTCGACCCGGCGGGCCCGGCGCTGGCGCCGGCCGACCCGCCCTACGCCGAAGCCGATCCCGGCGCCGGCCCGCGCCACATGGTCTTCGCCCCCTCGAGCCGCTGGATGTGGACCATCAACGAGATGGGCAACACGGTGACGACCTATGCGTGGGACGCGGAGACGGGGGCGCTCGCCCGGGGTGCGAGCGTGGCGACGCTGCCCGAGGGCTTCACCGGGGCGAGCACCACGGCCGACATCCACGTGCACCCCACCGGCCGGTTCGTGTACGGCTCGAACCGGGGCCACGATTCGATCGTGGGCTACACGGTCGACGACTCCGACGGCTCGCTCCACGCGCCGCGCTTCACGCCGACCGGGGGGCGCACCCCGCGCAGCTTCGCGATCGCCCCCGGCGGAGGCTACCTGCTCGCCGCGAACCAAGAGAGCGACTCGATCACGGTCTTCGCCATCGACCCGACCACGGGGGCGCTCGAGCCCGTCGCGAGCCGTCCGACACCGACGCCGGTCTGCCTGCGGTTCGTGGAGCTGTAGCCCTCGGGGCCGATCCCGTTTGGTGCGTCGCGCCAACAACCGCCTCCGCCCCTGGAGGCGCGATGCGCGCGCAGGGCGAATGAGCCTGCGGCACTTGCTAGAGCCCCGCAAGGAGGAGGTTACGCATGTCTGGAGGGTTCTCACGGCGTGAGTTTCTGCGCCGCTCGGCCGGCGTAGCCGCCGGGTTCGCCCTGCCCACGATCGTCTCCGCCCGCGCCTTGGGCGCGGAGGACAAGGTCGCGGCCAGCGAGCGGATTCAGGTCGGCATGATCGGCATGGGCGGGATGAACGGCGCACACCTGGGCGGACTGCTCGGGAACCAGCTCGTCGACGTGGTCGCGGTCTGCGATGTCGACGCGCAGCGCATGGCGGAGGGGCAGGCGCGTGTGGGCCGCAACTGCGCGGCCTACCGGGACTTCCGCAAGCTGCTCGAGCACCCTGGGATCGACGCGGTGTGGATCGCGACGCCCGACCACTGGCACACGCTGACGTCGATCGCGGCTTGCGAGGCCGGGATGGATGTCTACTGCGAGAAGCCGCTCACCCTCACGATCGAGGAGGGCAAGGCGCTCGTGCGGACGGTACGGCGCACGGGTCGGGTGTTCCAGGTCGGGAGCCAGCAGCGCTCCGACTGGAACTTCCGCTACGCCTGCGAGCTGGCCCGCAGCGGCAAGATCGGCAAGCTCCAGCGGATCACGACGGGGATCGGCGGCGGCCCCACCTCGGGCTGGCAGCCGAACGAGCCGCCGCCCGCCGGCCTCGACTGGGACATGTGGCTGGGGCCGGCGCCGTACGTGCCGTTCAACCCCCTGATCCACCCCTACAACTTCCGCTGGTTCTACGACTACTCCGGCGGCAAGATGACCGACTGGGGCGCCCACCACAACGACATCGGCCAATGGGGCCACGGGATGGACGAGAGCGGCCCGATCCGCGTCTCCGGCACCGCGACCTTCCCCAACGACGGCCTGTTCGACACGGCGACCGACTTCACGATCACCTACGAGTACGCCGACGGCGTGCCGATGGTCTGCGCCGCGAACAATCCGCACGGCGTGGTCTTCGAGGGCTCGAACGGCAAGATCTGGGTCGATCGCGGCTTCCTGGAGTCGGACCCGGTCGACATCATCAAGGAGGAGCTGGGGCCGGACGATACCCACCTCTACGAGAGCCCCGGCCACCACGCCGACTTCCTCAACTGCATCAAGACCCGCGAGAGGCCGATCTGCGACGTCGAGATCGGCCATCGGTCGGTCACGGTCTGCCACCTCGGCAACATCGCCATCCGCACCGGCCGCACGATCGACTGGGATCCCGTCAACGAGCAGATCGTGGGCGCTCCCGACCTGGCCCGCTGGATGCACCGACCCTACCGCGCCCCGTGGACACTCCCCTAGGCGCCCGCGGATGAGAGGAGAACCGAGAATGGCTCACCGCAAGCTCTCCGCCCCGCTGGCGCTCCTGCTGCTGGGCGGCCTGCTCGCGTTGCCGGCGTTCGCGCAGGCCGGGAAGCCGGCCGATCTGGACGCGACCCTCGAACGGATCGGCGGCATCGACGCCGAAGCCCGCGAGCAGGCGGCGCGCGACATCGTGGCGTTCGGGCTGGATGCCGTCGACCCGCTGTTCGAGATCTTCGACACGGGCGAGGGCGGCCCCACCGTCGCCGCGCAGCACGCGCTCGAGTTCCTGACCGATGCGACGGCCGACACCACTGACGCCCCGGCGCTCGCCGACGCGCTGCTCCAGCAGGCGGCGGCCCGCCAGCGTCCGTTCGTCCGCCAGTACGCGATGCGCTGGCTGTCGATCGTGGCCGGGCCGGCGCAGGTCCCGGCGCTCGCCGCGCTCACGCGCGACCGCGACATGTTCGACATGGCCGTCTATGTCCTGACCCGCGTTCCGGGCAGCGAGGCAACCGCCGCACTCAGCGACCTCCTCCGGACCGAACTGCAGACGCCGGTTGAGGCGAAGGCGATCGCCGCCGTCGGCGCGCTCGCGCAGCGTCACGACCCGGCCGGCGTCGCCGCCCTCCGTGAGGCGCTCGCCGGTGGCGGGCCGGAGACGCGCCTGGCTGCGATCCACGCCCTCGGCTGCATCCCCGCGACCGATTGCATCGCGCCGCTGCGCGAGGTCCTGACCTCGGGCTCGCCGGTCGAGCGCGCCGAGGCGCTGCAGGCCTCTCTCGACCTGGCGGAGCGTCTCCGCCTCGACGGCCGCCGCACGTCGGCCCGTGGCCTGCTCCAGGACCTCGTCGTTTCCACGGGCAACGAGCAGGCTCTCTGCGCCGCGCTCCGGGGCCTCGCGGCGACCGGCGGGGCTACCGCTACCGCCACGCTCGTGCAGCACCTCGGCTCCGCCTCCGACGTGGTGCGCGGCGTCGCGCGAGAAGGCCTCGCCCGGATCGACGAGCCGATGGCCACCCGGACCGTGATCGGGGCGATGGCCGGCAAGCCGGCCTCGTTCCGTGCCGACGCCCTGTGGGTGCTCGGCCGCCGCGGCTGCGGCGACGCCGTCGCCGCGATCGTGTCCTGCGCGACCGACCCCGACGAGACGGTCCGCGTAGCCGCGTACCGTGCGCTCGCCGAGGCGAAGGCCCCGGCCGGCGGCCCGGCGCTCGTCGCCGCGGCCACCACCGAGACCGGCGCGGCCCGTGACGCGGCCCTGTTCGCGCTCGGCCGCGTGGGCGGCGATGCCACCGTCGACGCCATCCTCGCCGCACTGGGCCAGGGGGGACTCGAGAAGAGCCTGCAGGTCTCCCTGCTGCGCTCGCTCGGCACGCGCGGCAACCCGAAGGCGACCCCCGCTCTGCTGGCGGCGGTGGAGTCCTCCGAGGTCGATGTCCGCAAGGCCGGGCTCGCGGCGCTGGGCGCGCTCGGCGACGCCGAGTCGATCGTCCCGCTCCTGGGGGCGCTGGCCTCGCTGCCGGCCGCCGATGCCTCGGCCGCAGTGGACGCGATCGCGAAGGTGCCCGCGGCCACGGGCAAGCCGGTCCTACTCGCGAGCCTGGACGGTGCGGCTCCGACCGCGCAGGCGATCATCCTCCGGGTGCTCGGCGGCTATGGTGACACGTCGCTCGCCGGGCTCTTCCGCACCTGGTCCGGCAAGCCCGACGCCGCGGTCGCGGCCGCGGCCCTGACGGCCCTGGCCGGTGTCGCGGGCGATTCGCTCGCCGCCGACCTCTCGCCGTACTCGAGCGACAACCGTCCCGAAGTTCGCGCGGCCGCCCTCGCCGGGCTGCTGACCGCGGCCGAGGCTCGGGAGCCGCAGGACACGGTCGCGCTTGCGGCCTACCAGGATGTCCTGGCCAAGGCGCAGGGCGATGCCGAGAAGAGCCGCGCGCTCGAGGGGATCGCTCGAGTCCCCGACGCCTCCTCGCTCCCGCTGCTCGAGCCGCTGCTCGCCGACCCCGGCAAGACGGCTCCGGCCCTCGCCGCCGCGCTGACGGCGGTGGCTTCGAAGGTCTCCGGCGCTGATCCGAAGCGCGCGGTCGACCTCCTGCAGAAGGCGATCGGCTTCGCCACCGACCCGGCGCTGCTGCGACAGGTCGCCACGGCGCTGCGCGAGCTGGGCGTCGAGGTCGATGTCGCCAAGGCGGGCGGGTTCATCACGGGCTGGTGGGTCACGCCGCCGGTCGGCTCGCGCGATGACCTCACGAAGGGCGATGTGCTCGACCCGGCCAAGCCGGTGAACGTGGCCGAGCCGGTCAACGGCGCGAAGTGGAAGTTCTGGTTCGTGGACGACCCACGCGGTCTCCTCGACCTCGAGGTCGCCTCGCAGCGCGCCGACAACGTCGGCTGCTACATCTACGCCGAGATCGAGAGCCCCGCGGACCAGGACATCGCGCTCAAGATCGGCTCCGACGACGGCTTGGTCGTCTGGCTCAACGGCGCCGAGGTCCACCGCTGGATCGGCGATCGGGGTTGGACGCTCGATGCCGACACGGCGAAGGCCCACCTGGTGAAGGGCACCAACCGCCTGCTGTGCAAGGTGCTGCAGGGCGGCGCCCAGTGGTCGTGCTCGGTCCGCCTGGTCGATGCCGACGGCAAGCCGCTCGTGCTGCCGCAGGCGCGGCCGAAGGTCGCCCGTCCCGAGGACGCCGGCTTCATCACCTCCTGGTGGACGGCCGGCCCGTGGTCGGGTCTCGAGCGGATGACGACGGTCGATGCCCTCGACACCTCGCTGCCCGTGGACGTGGGGCGGGGCGTCTCCTACGGGGGCCGCACCAACCCGTGGAAGCCGGTGCGCGTCGAAGCCGAGAACGGGCTGCTCGATCTCCGCGCCGCGGTGGCGGCACAGGACGACGCCTGCTGCTACGCCTACGCGCGCATCGAGAGCGACTCCGACCGCTACGCGCAGTTGCGGATCGGCAGCGATGACGGGGTCGTCGTCTGGGTGAACGGCAAGCAGGTCCACAAGGCGACCGGCGACCGCGCCTTCACCGCCGACCAGGACTCGGTCCGGGTCTACCTCCAGAA
>CAZRDB010000009.1:15978-17020 GCA_964598695.1 uncultured Armatimonadia bacterium | reverse complement strand
AAGGGCACGAACGCGATCCTGTGCAAGGTCCTCCAGAACGGTGGCGACTGGTCGCTGGCCGTGCGGATCACCGATGCCTCGGGCAAGCCGCTCGTGCTCAAGCAGGCGCGTCCGTAGCGCAGCGCACGCCGTACGCCACACCGCCCCGGTCGCTCGACGCGGCCGGGGCGGTTTCGTTTGCGGAGCCGAGAGGCTGCCCCCGCTACCACTTGTGGGAAGAGAACTGGGGCAGGTGCGGGAGGTTCTTCTTGAGCATGGTCTGGACCATGTCGCGGATCTCCTTGAGCGAGAGCACGGCCGCGCACAGCGGGTCGTAGCAGCAGGCGTGGAAGACCTTCTCCGGGCTGCCGGTGAGTGCGGCCTCGACGGCCAGCTCCTCGACCGCGACGCTGATCGCGTTGAGCGGCTGGCAGGCCGGCGGCAGGGCGCCGACATGGACCGGGTTGAGGCGGCCCTTCTCGGCGAAGACCGGCACCTCGACGCAGCAGTTCTCGGGGAGGTTCGTGATGAGGTGGGTGTTCGGCACGTTGCCGTTGAAGCGGAACGTGTCGCCGCCCAGCCAGGCGTTGATGATCGAGGCGGCGTACTCATGGCCGCGGGCGAGGTTGAGCGGCTTGGGATCGTCCAGCCAACTGGTGATCCACTTCTTCCACTCGCGGCCGGCCCGCTGGTACTCGTGGAGGATGTAGGCGTACTCGCCGGGGTTCCAGCCGGTGCTGGTGGAGATCTCGTCGATGATGTCCTGGCGCTTGCGGAACCACCAGTTGTACTCGGAGTTGTGGCCGCTCGACTCGGTCACGTAGTAGCCGAGCGCGAGGAACATCTCGTTGCGGACCTTCTCCTCGTTGTAGACCTTCGGCCGCTTCATCGCCTTGCGGATCAGCGGGTAGGCGTCCTCGCCGTTCCACTCGTACTTCACGTACCAGGCGAGGTGGTTGATGCCGCCGCAGACGTACTCGATCTCCTCCATCGGCGCGCCGATCCAGTGGGCGAGCATGTGGGCCGTCCCCTGGACGCTGTGGCACAGGCCGGAGGAGACGAT
>CAZRDB010000009.1:0-15968 GCA_964598695.1 uncultured Armatimonadia bacterium | reverse complement strand
CATCGCGCGGCAGAGCATCGCCATCGGGTTGGTGTAGTTGAGGAGCAGGGCCTTGGGGCACAGCTCCTCCATGTCCTTCGCGATGCCGACCATCACGGGGATCGTGCGCAGCGCGCGGAAGATGCCCGAGACACTGCGGGTGTCGCCCACGTTGGTGTCGACGCCGTACTTCTTCGGGATCTCGATGTCGTAGCGCCAGACGTCGACGCCGCCGGCGAGAATGGTCACGAGCACGGCGTCGGCGCCCTCGAGGGCCTTGCGCCGGTCGAGGGTCGCGGTGACCTTCGCCGGGTAGCCGCCCTCCTTGACGATCCGCTCGCACGCGCGCTTGGAGAACTCGAGGCGCTCGGGGTCGACATCCATGAGCGCCAGCTCCGCGTCGGCGAGCGGCGCGAAGGTCAGGATGTCC
Source organism: uncultured Armatimonadia bacterium (assembly GCA_964598695.1). Classification (GTDB taxonomy): domain Bacteria; phylum Armatimonadota; class Zipacnadia; order UBA1398; family UBA1398; genus CAZRDB01. The sequence goes on along the minus strand of CAZRDB010000009.1, from coordinate 15,559 downwards.
TTGACGAGGGTGCGTGTGAAGCCGAAGCTTCCCGCCCCGATAAACGCGATCTTTGCCATGGCTGATGCCTCCGGTGTCGGTGTGGTACGCCCGTGTCGTCCCGGAGGCGGAGACTCCGACCTGCCCGGAACGCGGTCCTTATTCCGTCGGGCGTTGCCCGTGTCCTTGTATCCTGAGGGACGGCCGCGCGATATGGCCAGGCCACGGGAGTTCATGCAGGAAGGACGGTTCGCATGGCACAGGAGCAGGGATCGGTGAGCGCCGCGACGCTCGCGCTGATCGAAGAGGAACTGGCCGAGGCACGGGAGCGCCACGGCCTGCCCGGCCTCTCGGCGGCCGTCCTCCACGACCAGGAGGTCGTCGCGGCGTGGGGCTTCGGCCTCGCCGATCGGGAGAGTGGCCGGCCCGCCACCCCCGAGACCGTCTACCGCGTCGCCTCGATCACCAAGCTGTTCACGGCGACGATGCTGCTGCAGCTTCGGGACGCGGGCCGAGTCAGCCTCGACGACCCGCTCGAGAAGCATCTCCCCGAGGTGCGCTTCCGCACCGAGGACGCCGATCCGCGCCCCGTGACGCTCCGCCAGGTCTCGGCGCACATGGCGGGCATCCCGCGCGACCTCGAGCGGCCCTACTTCGACGACGATCCCTTCCCAACGGTGGAGGAGCTGATCGCGGAGGCGGCGGGGCAGCGGCTGCGCATCCCCCCGTACACTTCGTTCAAGTACTCGAACGTGGGCTACGCGCTCCTTGGGCGCGCGCTGGAGCGCGTGGCCGGGGTTGCCTACGAGCAGTACGTGGCCGAGCACATCCTCCGGCCATTGGGGATGGAGACGGCGGGCTTCGAACCGACCGGGCTCGTGGGAGAGCGGCTGGCGACGGGCTACACCTGCCGGCCGGGGGAGGAGCCGCTCCGGGCTCCGTACGCCCACACGCGCGGCATGGCGCCGACGGGACAGCTCCAGGGCTCCGTGCTCGACCTCGCCCGGTTCCTCGCACTGCAGTTCCGCGACGACCCGGCCGGCCCGAGCCAGGTGCTCGGAGCGGCGACCCTCCGCGAGATGCACACCCCCGTCCGAATGGAGCCCAACTGGCAGGGCGGGCGCTGCATCGGCTGGCACGCGGGCCGGGTGCGGGACCGGATCCTGCTCGGACACGGAGGCGGCGTCCAGGGCTTCTCCTCTCAGGTCGCGATCGTCCCGGACGCCAGGCTGGGAGTGGCCGTCTTCGCCAACGCGATCCTCGCCAACGGCGAGTGGGGGCCGGAGAACGCCACGACGCGGATCCTCGAGCTGCTGCTCGACCGCGCGCCGAGCGAGGCCAGGCGCACCGGCCTCGACGACCGGCCCGAGTGGCAACCCTACGTCGGGCTCTACCGCTCGCCCTACTGGTCGCATGCCGAGGTGCGGCTCGTCGCCGGACGGCTCTACTACGCGAGCCAGGGGAGCAGGCCGGGCCGCGAGGTTGCGCTCGAGCACGTGGAGGGCCACACGTTCCGCCTCGCGAGCGGGGGCAACATCGGTGAGCCGGTGACCTTCGTGCTCGATGGCGAGGGCCGTTGCGTACGCCTTACGATGCCCGGCTGCGCCTACACGCGGGCATGAGAGCGCCTATGCCGTCCGCTCGATGACGGCGATGTACGACGGGCCGTCGGAGTGGAGCAGCTCGCGGATCTCCCAGCCGGTGCCGGCGAGGATCCCCTCCATCTCCTCAACCGAGACGAACAGGTAGTCGATCCAGGGCGTCGCGGCGGTGCGGTAGCGCACGCGCAGGCGGATCTGGCCGGCCATGCGGCCGCGCGCCCGGTTCCGCTCGTGGTAGCCGAGGTGGTCGGGGTTCTCGGTCGCGTACGGGTCCATGCTCTCGGCGATGATCCGGGCGTCGGGGGTCGTGAAAGCCTTAGCCCGCTCCAGGAACTCGATGGCGCCTTCGCGGCTGCCCGTGAGGCCGAAGTTGTTGCCGAGCATCGCGATCGTCGCGAAGGCGCCCAACGCGGGGCCGAGTTCCTCGAAGGCCACGACCTCGGCACGGCGCACCCCGCGGCGGTGGCAGACCGCGACGGCGAGCGGCGAGATGTCGGTGGCGAGCACCTCGAGGCCCTGCTCCTGCGCGTACAGCGCGAGCCGACCGGCGCCGCAGCCCACGTCGAGCACCGGGCCGCGGAGGTGTCGCATCGCCGCGCGCGTGTGGCGCGACCACTGGTCGATGGAGGCGAAGTAGAGCGCGGGCCCGGCCGAGACGTCGATGTAGCCGTCGTCGCGCTCGACGACCTCCCGGGCCTCCACGCCCCACAGGTGATCGTGCAGCATCAGCCCGAAGGCGTCCTGCTCCGTTGGCAGCAAGGTGATCTCCTCCCGCCCCCCAGGGGATTTCTGCCATATCGGTCGACGGCCTGCCCGGTACGGCGCGATTGCAGGCCCGCGCGCGGTCTCCCGCGAACTCCGCCGACAACGGGCACCCCGGCCCGCATCGGAACCGGGAGGCGGAAGATGGCGTCACCGATCGAGGGACTGGTCGCGGCCCCGTTCACCCCGATGCGCCCCGACGGCACGGTCGATGCCGCCCGTATCGCCGCGCTGGCCGAGCACCTCGCGCGCAACGGGGTCGGGGGCGCGTTCGTCTGCGGCACCACGGGCGAGAGCCTCTCGCTCACCGAGGCCGAGCGCAGGACCGTGGCCGAGCGCTGGGTGGAGGCGGCTCCCGAGGGCCTTCGGGTGATCGTCCACGTCGGCCACGACTCGCTGCCCGTCGCCCGAGCCCTCGCGGCACATGCCGAGGCATGCGGCGCCCACGCGATCGCGGCCATGGCGCCGAGCTTCTTCCGGCTCAACCGGGCGGATCAGGTCGTCGAGCACCTCGCGCGCGTGGCCGAGGCCGCCCCCGGACTGCCCTGCTACTACTACCACATCCCGTCGCTCACCGGCTGCGAGATCTCCATCGCGGAGATGCTCGAGCGCGCGCACGGGCGGGTCCCCAACCTCGCGGGCGTGAAGTTCACCCACGAGGACCTGGCCGACTTCGCCCACGCCCGCACCGTGCACGGGGGGCGCTACGATCTCCTGTACGGCCGCGACGAGATGCTGCTCAGCGCGCTGGCGGTCGGGGCGCGCGGGGCCGTCGGCAGCACCTACAACTTCGCCGCGCCGCTGTACCGCCGCCTGATCGAGGCCTTTGACGCGGGCGACTGGGCCGCGGCCCGTCGGCTCCAGGGGCAGTCGATCGCCTTGGTGGAGCTGCTCTGCGGACAGGGCGTCCCGTTCCTGAGCGCGGCGAAGGCGCTGATGGGCCTGATCGGACTCGACTGCGGCGCGCCCCGTTGGCCGCTGCCCACGCTCCCGCCCGAGCGGCTGGGCCGACTCGAGCAGGAGATCGAGGCACTGGGGTTCGCGGAGTACCGCTCGCGCTAGGGGGTCACGGCGCGCAGCTCGCAGTCGTCGTACGTGACATGGCCCTCGAGGTACGAGGCGCCGATGGCGGTGTTGAGAAGGAACCGCGCCCGGACGGCTGCGGGTGAGGCCGTGAAGGCGCAGCGCAGCTCCCGGTACGGGCCCGCATCCGCGATCGCGCCCCCGGAGTGCTCGCGGAGCACCTCGCCACCCGCGCCGATCTCCTGGACCACCAGCGAGGCTGTATCGCCGGGCGTGCGCCCGAAGCCCATGCCATGGAGATCCACCCCCTGCGCCCAGGCCGTCGCGACATAGGCCACGCCCGGTCGGATCGGCGCCTCCTGGTAGACGATCGTGTGTCCGGCACCCTCGGTGTGCGTGCGGAGGGCCTCCCTACCCGTCCTCGGCGCGGGGAGACCCCAGTCGGGGTGGATGTCGTAGCCCGACTCGGCCCACACGTAGCTCTGAGTTGCGCCCGCGAACAGCACCCGCCAGCCCGCCCCGTGCGCGGCGGCGCCCATGCGGCCGAGCGCCGTCGGCGCTCCGGCCTCGAAACCGCCGTTCGCGAGCAGGTTGCCCGAGCCGTCGGCGCGCGGGGGACGTCCCGTGATGGGCCGGCCTCCACCGCCGCCAGGGCCGAGCCCCACCTCGGCCGCCTGCAGGATCGCCTCGCCGCCCGTCGTCGCGCGGACGCGCACGGCGATCACGCCGTTCGAGGGCTCGATCCCGTCGAATGTGAGGTCGACCGCGCGGCACAGGCCGCCGGCGGTGGAGGCCACGTCGAGATCCTCGACGACGGGTGTGCCGTTGATCTCGATGGTCTGGAGGGGCGCGCTCGCGAGCCCGCGCCGAGTCTCGGCCAGCTTGAGCCGCACGTGGTACGTGCCAGGGCCGACGGTGAAGATGGCCGCGAAGTCGGGTGCGTGCAGCCCGTGGCGGTACAGCTCCGGATCGGCCGTCCCCGCGACCTCGTGGCACCGGGGGCTCGCCCACCAGTAGTCGGCCACGGCGTCGGTCAGGAAGGCCCCGCGCGCGACGACCTCGGTCGCCGGCCGCCAGGCGTGGCCGTCGCGGTCCACGTAGTCCCTGGGGCCCGCATAGCCGAAGACCACCCGCTGCGTCTCCGTCGGGCCGGACGGCGGAGGCGCGCTCCGCGCAGGCGTCGCGTCCGAGGAGAGCAGAGCCCGCAATGTGACCAGGCGGCCCCGCGACCGCGGGTTGCCCGCGCCCCGCGCGACGATCCGGAGCGCGTGTTGACCGCCGGCCAGGCCGCTGCGGGAGAGCAGCGCTCCGGTCACCGGGCGGGGGCACCAGCAGTCGAGTGGCACGAGGAGCCTCTCGCCATCGAGGTAGACGTCGGCGAGCCCTCCCTCGGGGCCGGCCTCGCCCACGAGACGGAACTGGTTGCCGACGAACTCGAGCGTCGTCTCGGCGCCGTCCACGTCCGCGGTCCAGTCGAGCGTCTGCCGGCTCTGCGGGTCGTCGCCCCGCACGGTCACCTCGCGGGCGCCATCGTGCCGCACCGTCACCAACCAGTCGCCGGCGGGGAGTCGCTCGGCGAGGAACCCGGGCCCCGCCAGCGATCGGCGGAAGGCCAGGCGACGACCGTCGGCAAGCACCTCGGCAGGCCGGAAGGCGAGGCGCAGCACCTCGGTTGCGCCGGGAGGCGCGTCGTAGGTCCGGTAGCGAACGCCGCCGCGATCGTACTCGACCGCGCAGACCGTCCCGCTGCTGCGGAGGATGTGGCTCTCGCGCGCGGCGCCCAGCTCGACGGGAAGCCACGCCATCGCCCCGAGGACGTGGCGCAGCGCCATGGGGTGCGCGATCTTGAACCAGTCGCCCGCGACGATCGCGCCGCCGTCGATGTTGTCCTCGACCCGCCCCGTCTCGTGGCAGTCGTAGGTCGCGAGGATCATCTGCCGCCGCGCCATCTCGCGAGCCCACGGATCGTCGGCCCGAACCCCGAGTTCGGCCCAGGCGGTTGCCAGCTCGAGTGGCCCGTACCACAGCGAGCGGCCGCAGCAGGCCGAGGACTCGGGGTACGCCCAGGCGCCGGCGTAGACCCCGCCCGAGGAGGCGGGATCGACGCTCGTGCGGTGGAGAAACAGCCCGAGCAGGTTGCGGCAATCGGTCCGCCACTGTGGGAACTCGTCGGGGTGCTCCATCAGGTAGCGGACGGCGAACTCCGTCACGTTCTCGGCCTGCACCGGGTCGGCCCAGTCCCAGTAGTTGCGGCCCCAGGTTGCGTCGTCGGTCCAGCGGGGCAGCAGCACGTCACGCAGATAGGCGCGCCCGGCCTCGCGGGCCCTCTCGAGCGCGCCGTCGCGCCCCGTGTAGCCCGCGCGCGACAGCTCGTCGAAGAAGGCCAGCACGAAGACCACGCCGCCGGTCATGTGGTCTTCCCACGGGACGTCCTCGGGGTTGGCGTAGCGCCCCCACGGCGCGACGCCGGGCCGTGTGTCGCAGCGCTCGGCGAGGAGGTCGGCCCAATGCTCGGCGGCACGGAGCCAACGCTCCTCGCCGGTGAGCATGGCGGCGCGGACGAGGCCCAGTCCGACCTCCGCGACGATATCGAGCTGGATGAACCCGGTCGGATCGGCCGGCCCGTACGGCTTGCCCTTGGTGGGGGCGCTCACGAGGAAGCGCGGCCACGGGTGGTCGGGAGGGGTGAGGCAGTGGTCCAGCAGGTGGTCGGCCGTCATCGTGATGTGCGCGACGGCGGCGGGATCCCCCGTGTAGCGGTAGTAGTCGACGAGCCCGAGGAGGATGTAGGCGGCTCGCTGGCCGAGATCGCCGTTGGCCCAGTCACTGAGCGGCGGGATGCGGATCGTCCCGTCCGGGTCGATCGCCCACGCGCCACTGAAGACGTAGTGCGGGGCCGGGGCGACGCCGTCGAGGTCGGTCGCCCAGGGGTACCGCTTCAGCGTCTCCGCCGCGACGCGAACGCGCCAGTCGCACTGCCCGTTCTGCGCCTCGTACCACGGGGCGATCACGCCGTTCGCGTCCAGGACGGTCTCATGGGCGTAGAGGCGCGGTGGCGCGGTGGGACCGGTTCCGAGCATGAGGACCACGGGAAGCGCAACTGCCCAGCTCATCGGAGACGTGCTCCCTTCCCGCCGACGGCCGTTCGCTTCGACCGCGAGAGGGGCGCCCCCTCCCCTCCCCGCAAGACCGGCGCGCACCGCGCGGGCCGCGGGACGAGGGGCCGGCGGGCCCGAGCGCGAACATCCTCGCCATGGTCGACTTCCGGATCCTCCTCATCGCGGCACGCGAGTGTACGCACCAGCAGTTCCTGGCCGCCCTGCCGCCCTCGCTCCGCGAAGGGGTACACGAGATCGGCGGGTGGCACTGGCGCGTGAGCGCGGCCGCGAGCCACGACGTCGCCGGCATCGAGGATGTCCTCGCCGAGCTGCCGGGCGTCGTGCTCCTCCTCGAGGGCCGGGAGAGCCAGCACTGGTCGCTGCGGTTGTGGGGCCCCGAGCGCGGGCGGTTCGAGTGGGTCTACCCGTTCTGGGTCGTCCGGCTCTCGCGCGGCGAGGCCGACGACTGGGAGCGGCGGGCCGGGAAGGAAGAGGCGATCGCCTTCCTCGCGGAAGAGTGCGCCGAGGCCGGCGCGCTCGCGGCCGCCGAGATGCTCGCTGCCTGCACCGGCCACAGCCTGGCCGAGGTGCTGCGCCGGTTCCGGGCGCGGCAGGCCGACCGCATCCTCCGGGCGCTGGAGAGCTTCGGGATCCCCCACGACCCGGCGCGCACACGCGAGGCACTGGCGGCCGACGAGCTACTGCCCGGCGAGGTGGCGGCCGAGATCGGCAACCTCCCCCGCCTGGCCTCCTGTCTGGGCATCGGCGGCCTGTTCGACGATTGGACCGAGCTGCAGCGGCAGTGCGAGCCCCTGGAGGCCGAGGGCGACCGCTTCGCGGCCGGGCCCGAGCCCGCCGGCGCCGCCGACGAGGACGAGGATGACGACGAGGAACTCGACTGGGACGAGGGCGAGGAGTCCGACCCCTGGTACGACGAGGGCGCCTTCCACGTCGACCCCGCCTACCTCGAGGAGACGCCGTTCTGGGAGGGCGAGACCGGCAACTACTACCGGGTCGACAACGAGGCGCTCCCGAGCGACGAGCGGGCCCGGATCGATGTGGTCGCCGAGGACATGGGCGAGGCCGGCTTCACGCGGCTCGGCGAGTACGCCATGGACCGCGGCGGCGCGATCTTCGGCGCTTACGCGATCCCCGACCGCTACCTCTACGGCCTCGTCATCCTCCCCGTGCTCGCCTCCGCGATCCGCGTCGAGTGCTGCACCAAGTTCTCGGAGAACCGTTGGCTCGTGACCTCGATGCGCCCGATGGAGCCCGTCACCCCGCGCGAGGAGATCCAGGTGCAGTACTGCCCCAAGGCCAGCGAGGCCCAACTCGTTCGCCGCCACCGCAAGCGCCTGCGCGAGCTGATCGAGGAGGGCTGGCGGCCGATCAAGCCCGAGACCGACCTCACCCACTTCGTCCGCACGCTCGAGCACCTCGCCGGCGCCTTCGAGGCCCGGTAGGGGGCCCCAGGCACACTCCCCTGGAATTTCCTGCAGGAGGGGGGATGCCCGCGCCGAATGCTTCCGGGTCCAACATCCCACGCCCTCATCCGAGTGGAGGCCCCAGGTGAAGTCCGCCCCCCTGTACCTTGCCGTCATCGCGAGCCTGCTCGCGCCGTCTCTGTGCTCTGCCGCTCCCGAGCGCCCGCTGCTCGCCCACTGGACCTTCGACGAGGTCATCGGCGCCCGCTGCCGCGATGCCGGGCCCGCCCACCTCGACGCCGTCCCCGATTTCGGGGCGGAGTCCCTGCGGCGTCTCGACGGCCTGTTCGGCCCCGCCCTCGCCTTCGCCGGGGACCACCGCCTGCAGGCCGACCCCGCACCCGCGGTGGCGGAGCTGGCCGGGCTCACGTTCTCGGCATGGGTGGCGCCGAGCGATCTCTCCGGCTACCGGCAGATCCTCCGGAAGGAGGACGGCGACCAGCGGCTGCTGTTCTCGTTCCAGGGCGACGGCGCGATCCTCTCGCTCGGCCTCAACGTGGACGGCTACGTGGAGTGTGACGCCGCGGTCGAGCCGGTCGCGCTCGCCGACGGCCGCTGGCACCACTGCGCCGCCACCTTCGACGGCAGCGACTTCCGCGTCTACCTCGATGGCGCCGAGGTGGGCAGCCTCCACCGCCCCGGCACGCTCCTCGCCGGCGGACCGGCCCCGCTGTGCATCGGCTCCGCCAACGGCGGCGAGTGCTACCGGGGGCTGATGGACGACCTTCGGTTCTACTCCGTCGCGCTGACCGCCGAGGAGATCGCCTCCCTCCACCGGGAGGGCCTCAACGCTCAGGAGGCGGCCGCTCGCGAGATCGGCGAGGGGGCCTCCGGCCCGACCCTCGCTGCCCCGCTCCTGGCCCAGTGGACACTCGATGGCAGGGGGCTGGTCTCGCTCCTCACCGCCGAGGGCGGCGACCGGTCACTCGACATCGTGCCCGCCCCGGCCCTCGCGACCCGCAACGGGGTCCACGGCCGCGCCATCGAGCTGGAAGGCCGCCACGCGCTGCCCGTCGTGCTGGGGCCGACGCTCGACGGGCTGGAGGCGGTCTCGTTCAGCGCGTGGGTCCGCCCGCGCAACCTGAGCGGCTATCGCGAGATCCTCCGGCAGGAATGCGCGAACCGCGTGCTCTTCTCGTTCCAGGAGAACGGCGCAGTCTTGGCCCTCGGACTCAACGTCGACGGCTACGCGGAGTGCGACGCTCCGATCGACCCGGCGAAGCTGCTCGACGGCGCCTGGCACCACTGCGCGGCAACCTTCGACGGCCAGGCCTACCGCGTCTACCTGGACGGCGAGGAGATCGGGACGCGCGAGCGTCCCGGCGCCCTGGCCGTCGACCGCCAGGCGCCCGCCTTCATCGGCTCCTCCAGCGGGCAGAGCGAGTGGTACGAGGGCGGCCTCGACGACCTGCGGATCTACCGCGCGGCGCTCGCGCCGGAGCAGATCCGAGCCCTCCGCGATGCCGGGCTCGCCGCCGATGCGCAGCGCGCCGGCCGCCTCACGGAGCGCGTCGCGGCGCTCTACGAGCGGGGCGACGACCTCGCGGCCACGCTGAGCCTCGGGGCCGAGCGCTACGCGACGGGCCAGACCGCGCTCGATCTCGATCTCGCCGACGCGCTGGAGGCGCGGATCCGGGCCGACTTCCCCGAGCCGTGCGAGCGGCTCGCCGCCTGGGCGGGGCTGAGCCCACTGGAGGTCATCGCCGACCCCGGCCTCCTCCGCGCCGCGACCGGCCGGCTCCGCGACCTGCTGCTCGAGTACGAGCCGCTCACACCCGAGCAGTGGGCCCAGCAGTCCGAGGAGCAGGCGGCGAAGTGGCGAGAGGTCCGCGGGCTCGCCGAGCGCCTGGCGCGGCTCGAGGAGCAAGGGGCCTCCGCCGAGGCCTCGCCCGAGTGGCTCCGGCTCGTCTTCGAGATGGGCGCACGGATCGAGTTCCGGCCGTGGCAGCACGAGGCCGTCGCGCCCTACCGCACGCCCGAGACGCCCGTGACGCGCGACCGTACGGCCGACGAGGCCCAAGCGGCGCTCCGGCGCGACTGGCTGTTCCAGGCCGACGGCAACCCCTCGCCGGAGCGGATCCAGCGCGAGATCGGCTGGACCCGCGACCTGGCGGCCCGACTGGCGCGTGAGGGCGTCGACCTCGACGCCGAGACAGAGGAACTGGCCGCGCTCGAGGCGCGCTCCAAGGGCCTCGCCGCACCCGACGAGGAGCTGTATCTCGCCATCCGCGCCCTGAAGCGTCGGATCGCCTTCCGCAACCCGGCGCTCGACTTCAGCCGGGTCGTCTTCGTCGACACGCCCTTCCCCCAGGGCTCGGAGTGGCTCCACGAGACCCGTCATCGGCTCGGCTACATGGCCGTCCCCGGCGGCAGGCTGCTCGTGCTCGACGGCCTCTCCCCCGCCGGCCACCTGCGCCAGCTCGCGCCCGAGGGGCCGATCCACGGCTCGTTCTGGCGGCCCGACGTCTCGTTCGATGGCACGCGCGTCCTCTTCTGCATGAAGCCGCACAACGAGAAGTCGTTCCACCTGTACGAGGTCGGCGCCGACGGGACGGGGCTGCGGCAGCTCACCCGGGGCCCGTACGACGACCTCGACCCCATCTACCTGCCCGACGGCCGCCACATCGCGTTCTCGACGACGCGCGCGCACACGTATGTCCGGTGTATGCCGCCGACGAACGCGTTCGTGCTCGCCCGCTGCGACCTGACGGGCAAGGACATGTACCTGATCTCGTGCAACAACGAGCCCGACTACCTGCCCTCGATGCTGCGGGACGGCCGGATCCTGTACACGCGCTGGGAGTACACCGACAAGCCGCTGTGGCGCGCCCAGGGGCTGTGGACCATGAACCCGGACGGCACCCAGAGCGCCGTCCACTGGGGCAACCAGAGCGTCTGGCCCGACCTGCTGAAGGACGCGCGGGAGATCCCCGGCTCACGCCGGGTGATGTTCACGGGCAGCGCCCACCACAACTGGTTTGCGGGCAGCGTCGGCATCGTCGACGCCTACGAGGGCCTGAACTTCCCGTCCGGCGTGACGAAGGTCACCGCCGAGACGGAGTGGCCCGAGAGCGGCAACGGCCCGAGCGACCCGATCGAGGCTGCCGACTACCACACCAGCGGACGTTTCGACGCCTACTACTCGCCCTTCCCGCTCACCGAGGAGGACTTCCTGGTCTCGGCCCAGCGCGGGGGCAAGTTCGCGCTCTACCTGATGGACGTCCACGGCAACCGGGAGCTGATCTGGGAGGGCACGCACCAGGTTCTCCACGCGATCCCGCTCCGGCCGCGCCCGACGCCGACCGTGCTCCCCGACCGGGTGGCCTGGCCGAGTCGCGAGGAGCGCGAGCATCCGAAGCCGGGCGCGTTCCTCAGCGCCAACGTCTACGAGGGGACGCCCCCATCGCTCCACGGCAAGGTGCGGTTCCTCCGCGTGCTGAGCATCGACCCGAAGACCTACACCTACTGGTACCAGCGGCCGTACATCTCCACGGGGCCCGTGGTCTCGATGGTCCAGTCCGAGGGCGTGAAGCGGATCCTCGGCACCGTCCCGGTGGCCGAGGACGGCTCGGTTTCGTTCGAGGCGCCGGCGGGGGCCGCGCTGCACTTCCAACTCCTCGACGAGAACCGGCGCGCGCTGCAGACCATGCGGAGCTTCGCCTGGGTCATGCCCGGCGAGCGGCGCGGCTGCGTCGGCTGCCACGAGCAGCACAGCGTCTCGCCCGCCACGCCGCGAGTGCCGGAGAGCCTCGCGCGCGAGCCGGTCTCGATCACGCCGCCGCCGTGGGACGACCGGACGGTGGGCTTCAAGCGGTACGTTCAGCCGGTGCTCGACCGGTACTGCGGCGCGTGCCACCAAGGCGACGGAGAGGCCCGCACGGTACTTGACCTGACCGAGCGCCCGGGCTTCCTGATGTTCGACGAGCCCTACGTCACGCTGATCGGCCAGCCGTCGTGGGGCGCGCCGTACGTGAAGCCCGAGAGCCCGCCGCCGGGCTTTGGCGCGGCGGGGATGATCCCGGTCGAGGGCTACAGCACCGTCGATCCCGCGGCCTACGTGACCCCGCCCCCGATGACGGCGCTCTCCTACCGCAGCCGGCTCGTCGAGATCGCCTCCTCGGGCGCGCACCATGGGGTGAAGGTCGACCCCGTCAGCCTCGAACGGCTGACGGTCTGGGTCGACGCCATGTGCCCGTACATCGGGGAGGACGAGATCCGCGCGATCCCCGACCCCGACTTCCAGGGCGTCGACTGGCTCGCCGTGCGACCGCGGATCGCGACGGCGCCGCGGACGCCGCGGCCGGGTCCGCTCGACGACTAGCCCGGGGCCGCGTAATACGGCCCGCGCCGCAAGGCACGAGATCACTGGGTCTGTCGCGTGCCGGGCGTGGGCTCGGCACGCCCGGGGAGTCTCGACAGCCCGCACGGCCGAGGGTAACCTGACGCGTCGGTGCCCGGGCGACACGAGAGGGTGAGTGCAGTGGCGATGGATCGTCGGCAGGCCATGCAGGCAGAGGTACGCCGGCAGCAGAAGAAGAACGTGGCTGTGCAGCGAGTGGCGTGGGCCATCATCGCGCTGCTGATCATGGTGGGCTGCGTCTTCGGGTTCTTCAAGGTCCAGGACATGATCGGGAGCCCGCTGGCCGCCGCCCTCAAGTACGCCAGCGGCTCGAAGGGCCGCAAGGCGATGCGCGCCGACGGCTACCAGATGCAGAGCAACCTGGGTGGCAGCAAGGACTTCCCGAGCCTCTATCGGCCGACGATCAAGGACAACTGGGTCGAGGTCGCGGTCGACGCGAGCGGGCAGCAGAAGCCCTACCCCGAGAAGCAGACGAAGTTCGAGACGCTCAAGGACGCCACCCCGGTCCAGGTCCAGGTCGTGATCGAGGGCGAGAAGGTCAAGACCGAGAAGGAAGGCGACCGGACCGGCAAGCCGGATACCGAGATCTACCAGCGGTGGCAGAAGCAGCGGGATGGACAGATCAACGCGAAGGGCAAGTGGAAGCTCATCGCGGAGGTCGTACAGAAGACGACCCCGTAGCCGCGGCTACAGCCACTCGAGAACGTCGTCCGCGGAGGTCAGCTCGGTGCCCGGAGGGCAGTAGCAGCCCCTGGGCACCTTGACCCGCGGGTAGACCATGATCCCGTCCTCGAGCATCACGCCGGCACGGAGGATCGCCTCGTCGCCGATCGCGGTGAAGCCCGAGAGCACCGTGGAGGCGCTTCGGCTCGATTGCACGTTGCACATCACGCCGCAGACGCAGTCGGAGATCTCGGCGTACGGCCCGATGATGCTCCCCTCGCCCACCGACGCGCGGGCGATCCGCGCCCCCTCGTAGATCTCACACTCGTCGTCGATGTTGCAGTGCGACAGCTCGGCGCCGGAGTAGATCTGGACGTACTTCCCGATCCGGACGCACTCGCCGATCTTCACATCGCCGCTCTCGATCCGCTCCTTGAGCGTCCGGCCCGACCACTCATCGATCGCGTGGAGGGTCTCGGGCTCGATCCAGATCCGACGCTCACGGTCGTAGACGTAGCCGAGATGGGCGTCGGCGTGGGCAAACTCCCCCCGCAGCACGCGCAGCATGGTGTCGACGTAGGCCGGGATGTTGCCGAGGTCGCCGACCTTGGTGATCGGCCGAGTGTGGACGGGGAAGCCCTTCGCGACGAGCCACGGCAGGAAGTCCTTGCCGAAGTCCAGGCTCCGCTCGCGCATCCGGCGGATCTCGCTGTCGCGGGCCTGCTCGCGGCACGCGACGGAATCGAGCATGTAGAAGCCGGCGTTGGTGAGCACGGTGCGGCTGCCCGTACGCTCGACGAGCTGGGCCGCCTGCTCGGCGTTCGGCTTCTCGACGAACTCGCAGACCCGGCCCTCGCCGTCGGTCAGCAGCACCCCGTACTTGTCGATCGCCTCGTCGATATCGACCTCGAAGGTCAGGATCGTGGCGATCGAGCCGCGCTCCTGGTGCTGTGCGAGGAGGCTCTTCACGTCGACCTCGAGGATGGAATCGGTGGGGAGCACGAACGCGGGGAGCTGGACGTCGAACAGCTCGAGATTGAGCAACGTCGCGTCGGCGCTGCCGCGGTCGAGCTTGTCGAAGCGCGACTGCGAGTAGCGGACGTGGATGTCGAGCGCCTCGCCGTAGCCGAGAAGCCGCTTGACCTGGTAGCGGTTCTCCTTGCCCTTCGTCACCATGATGTAGTGGTGGATGCCCTCGGCGACCAGCGTCTTGATGATCCAGTCCATCAACCGCTGGCCGAGGAGCCGGATGGCGCCCTTGCTGCGAAGGTATCCCTTCGCCTTCAGGGTGAGGGGTCGCGAACGCCGTCCCTCTCCCGCCGCGAGCCCAATGCCCACAACCTCACTGCCGTATCCGAACGGCTGGGGTCGACGAATGGCCACTCGACGTTCTCCCTCACAGGAACATCGGTACTCCACCTGGCTATTCCCCGCGCAGGCGCCGGAGCCCTCTCGGCGGCCCCGTCGAATTGACACCCCGCGAAGCGCTCTGCTACCGTGCCCGCGGCGCGGACCGGGTCTCCCGGAAGGGGCCTGGCCCACGACGATTGCCCACCGATCGGCGAGGAGGACACCCATGGGAAGCCCGCTCGAGGAAGTCCGCGCAGCCTGGCAGAAGACCGTCCAGGCGATGAAGGAAGGCCCCGTCAACGTCTCGCTGTGGGAGGCGCTCGAGGCCTGCACCCCGCTCGCGTTCGAGGACGGCAAGCTCTACCTGGGCGTCGCGCCCGCCGACATCCACCGCACCCCCACCCTGCAGGCCGTCCAGGCCAAGCTGTCGATCCAGAACGAGTTCGCCCGGCTGCTGGGCGGCGGAGCGGCGACCCTCGTCTTCCTCGAGGGCACCGACGAGGCCGCCTACCTGCGCGAACGCGAGCGCGAGCAGGCCCGCGCGACGGCCGAGGAGCAGAGCCGCAAGAGCCGCGAGCAGGCCGCGGCCTCGCTCCGCGGCTGGGACTGGCTCAGCACCGAGTTGCAGCGGGTCTACAACGCCATCCCCGAGAAGTCGCTCCCGTGGAACCTCGTCAGCTACGTGAGCCAGGCGCTGCAGCTCACACTGCAGGTCGAGACCGACGAGCGGGCTGCCGGCAAGGACGAGCGCGACGTGAGCCGCGGCCTCGCCCGGAGTCTCCACAAGATCGCCGGCCATGTCGAGATGCCGCTCCTGTGGGTCACGATGGAGTACATGCGCCTCCAGGGCAAGCTCTAGCCGACCCGCCCGCAACACCCCTTCGCCCACGCCCCCGGAGCCCCCGCGCGCCGGGGGCGTGTCGCACTGCGGCACACACTCGCGTGGGCCAGGAAGCAGGAGCACTCGGCCATCCCGCCGAACCCCCTGGGCGAGCAACACTGACGCTCCGGGCAGTGACGTAGCGCTTGCCATGCACGGGGCCCGGGTCTATCGAGAGAGGGAGAAGATACCATGACGCTCGCTCTGACCATGGCGCTCGAACAGCTTCGCGGGCTCCCACGGTTCCTGTCCGCGGCGCCGCCACCGCCACCGCCTCCTCCGCCACCTCCGCCGCCCCCCTCGGGGCCGACCCCGCCCCCCCCCCGCCGCCGCAGGGCGGCGGCTACGCACCGCCCCCC
>CAZRDB010000008.1:47108-56235 GCA_964598695.1 uncultured Armatimonadia bacterium | reverse complement strand
GGCTTGATGCCGGAGACCTTGCTGAAGACCACGCCGCGGTGTCCTGCCTGCACGATGTATGACATCGCGTGGAGAAGGATCCAGCAGACCACCACGGCGATCACGATCGAGGCGAAGCCCATCTTGCGTCCCGAAGCCTGACTCATTGCGGCTCACCTCCGTCTGCAACGGGCTGGTCGGCCGGCGCCGACTCGGTCAGTGCGTTCTCCATGAGGCGGTCCAGCTCCCCCTGCACATCGCGTGCTTCGGAGGTCGAGGAGCCGCGCGCGCCCTCGCCCGAGGTGATGCGTTTGATGTCCTCCTGGCTCACCAGCAGGCCGCCGATGTTCGGCGCGATCTTGCCGGCGTACTCGTACTGCGTGACGAGCGGGTTGCGCTCCAACTCCCTGCCGCGCTCGAGGATCCAGGCGGCGTTCTTCTGCGCCTCCACGATCTTCCGCTCGGCCTCGGTCTTGGTCTCGCGGATCCGGTACTCCATCGCCTCGACCTCCTGGAGCACCTGCTGCTTCTGCTCGACCGCGGCACGGAACTCCTCGGAGAACTCGACCTCGCGAATCGAGACATCCTCGAGCGTGATGTACGACGTGGCGAACATCGCGCGGAGCTGCTCGGCCATCTCCTGCCGGATCTCATCGCGCTTGGCGCTGGTGAAGTCAGCGACCGGGTGCTGCGCGCAGACCATCCGCACGATCGATCGCGCCTCGGGGCGGATGATCCGCCGCTCGTAGCCACGTCCGATCTCCTGGTGGAGCTTGGCCACCGTCTGGGGATCGAGGTGGTAGGAGACCGTGATGTCCAGGTCGACGAGCTGGCCGTCCGAGGTCAGCGCGTTGAGGCGGTCGTCGCCGGAGACCTCACCCTCGCCGCCGCGGCGCGACATGACGTAGATCTGCCGCTGGGTGCTGTACTGCGTCACCTTTGTGATGAAGGGGATGACGACGTTCAGCCCCGGGCCGAGCGCCCGGGTCTGGACGCCCGAGAGGTCCGAGAAGACGACTCCGCACGAGCCGTTCGGGATCACGACGAGCATCGCCTTGAGGGTGATCAGGCCGAGGATGACGATGACGACCCAGCGGAGCGCGCCGGGGCGGCCCCTGCCCGTCTTCCTCGGCCCGCCGCCGCCCAACGCCTCCTCGAACCGCTGGCGAAGCCAGTCGGAGGGGTCGGGCGGCCGGCCGGAGCTGCGGTTCGTGAACCAACGCCTCGCGCCCAACGAGTCCGCCGTCGGTGTGGTGTCCAAGTCTGTGCCTCCTTGCTGACTGCCCCCCAGGGACCAGACGCGCTGGCCGGCCCGCGGTGGCGGTGGTCACTCCCAGTGGGAGCCGGCCGCCACGCGCACCCGATTGTCGGCCGTGCCGGTCAGGCGGTAGCCCGGCCCGATCGAGCTGCCCGAGCCGATCTCCGCGTGCTCGATCTCGGCGCCGCCGCCGATGGTTACCCCCGCGCCGACGGTGCAGTCGCGCAGGACGGCCCCGTCGCCCACGAAGCAGCCCGCGCCCACGGTCACACCGGGGCCGATCCGCGCGCCGCCCAGACGGCAGCCGCCCGCGACGGTGACGCCGTCGGCGAGGACGGCCGGCTGGCTCGGACGCCCCTCGACGCTCGAGCCGCCGCCGATCTGGGCGCCCTCGCCGAGCACGAGGTGCGTGGCGGTCACGCCGGGGCCGATCTCGGCCCGGTCGAGCAGCATCGCATCGGAGAGAGTGACGCTCACGCCGACCGAGCAGCCCGCGCCGAGAACGACGCCTTGCTCACCGCCGACCCCGTAGACCCGGTTGAGCCGGAGCACCTCGGCGGCATCGCTCACGTTGCTCCAGAACCCGGTCAGCTCGCAGGCGAGGGGAGGGCGGCCGTCCGCGATCTGTCGGGTGAAGACGTCGGTCAGCTCGAGTTCGCCGCGCTTCGAGAGGCCGCACCGGTCGAGTACCTCGAACGCGTCGGGCTGGAAGAGGAAGACGCCGGCGTTCACGCACGCGCCGACGGACTGCTCCGGTGTCGGCTTCTCGACGATCCGAGTCGCGCGGCCGCCCTCGACGAAGACGGCGCCCCCGCCCACGGCGCCCGTCCGGTAGACCGTGAGGATCGTCTCATGCGGGTTCGCCCGAGCCAGCTCGCCGAAGCGGGGGTAGTTCTCCGGCCCGCAGAGGATGTCGCCGAAGTGCAGCATGAACGGCGCACCGGCGGTCCATGCGCGGCCCGCAAGCGCGGCGGCGCCGGTCCCGTAGGGCGTCTCGGGTTGCCGGAGGACCTCGATCGCCAGTCCCTCGAACCGGGCCGAGTGGGCCCACGCGCGGACCTCCTCCTCCCTGTACTGGACCACGAGCAGCATCTCCGTGGCCCCGGCCGCCCGGAGGCCGCGGGCGACGTGGTTGAGCATCGGCTCCCCGCCGACGGGGACGAGCACCTTGGGGCGGGTGTAGGTCAGGGGCCGCATGCGGCTGCCCTCGCCGGCGGCGAGGACGATGGCTTTCATCCGTTGGCACCTCCGTGTCGAGCTGGTGGTGCCAGTGTTCGCCTCGGCGGGCTCGATCCCTGGTCGAAGGCCGCAAGGGGGGCGGCGTGGCGACGGCGAACAGCCTCCCCCGGTCTTAACGGGGAAATAGTTGCCCAGGTTCAGCATTTCTGGTACAACTCGCGCTGTGCGCGTGTGCGCCAGGCTCATGCATTTCACACATGTACGCGGTTTCGCAGGAATGTGCAGGTGGTGCCAAGATGGCTGACGAGAGCGATGGGAGGCCGCAGGGGGGCACGTGCGAGCACGGCTTCTACGGCTCCGTGACGGTTGGCGATCGCGGCCAGATCGTGATCCCGGCCGCCCTGCGGCGCGAGTACGCGATCAACGCCGGCGACCGCCTGCTCGTGTTCCGCGGCGGCCCGGCCGGCGGGCTTCTTCTGGCCAAGATCGACCTTCTCCACCAGTTCCTCCAGAACCAGCTCGACACGCTGCTGAGCGAGATGCGGCGGGCGACGGAGGAGCAGGCGACACCCGAGGGCGACGCCGGCGAAGCCCCTGTCTCGGACGGTGGTGGCGAACGATGAACAAGGCTGTGACTCGGCGCGTGGCGCGGGGGACCCTCTACGGCTTGCTCGCCTTCCTGGCGGCCACGCTGGCGGCGCCATCGGCGCGCGCGCAGATCGTGGCGGTCTCGGGGCGTGGCTTCGAGCTGGGCGAGGCGATCGACTACGCGCTGGAGCATCATCCGGCGCTGGCCGCCGCGGCCCAGGGGGTCGAGGTTGCGCGCGGTTCGTACGGCAGCGCCGACGCGATCGACGACCTGACGGTGAACGGCTCGGCGGCCTACGCCTACAGCGGCCCGGTTACCTCGATCAGCATGCCGGACGGCACGGGCGGCACCCGCACGTTCCAGATCGGCGAACCGCTGGCCGGCTCGCTGTCGGTCGACTTCAGCAAGCCGCTCAACGTGGGCGCCCAGCGGCGCGCCGCGCGGGCGCTGATCGACGCGCAGGTGGCGCTCGCCGGCACCGGTTCCGACCAGGCCCGTCAGTCGGTCGTCCTGGGAGTGAAGCAGGCGTTCTACAACGTGCTGCTGGCCGATCACATGCGGCTGATCGCGCTGGACGCGGTCGACCGCACCGAGGCCCATCTGCGGATCGCGCAGGCCCAGTTCGGCCAGGGCGTCGTCGCGCAGTACGATGTCGACCGCGCGGAGGCCGATGTCGCCTCGGCGCGCGCGCAGCTCACCGAGGCGGAGGGCGGCGTGCGGACGGCCCTGGTCTACCTCTCGAGCGCGATGGGGCTCGACCCGGCCGACCGGATCGAGATCCGCTCCGAGCTGGTCCCCGAGTTCATCGCGGTGGACGAGCAAGCGGCCCGGGCCACGGCCCACGAGCGGCCGGAGATCAAGCAGCTCGAGGCGCAGATCGCGCTCTACGAGGCGCAGATCCGGCAGATCGACACGGAGGACCGTGCGGTGCTGGCGGCCTTCGGCTCGACGGGCTACTCGATCGGCAGCGGGTTCACGGAGGGCATCAACTACAAGGTCGGCCTCCAGCTCTCGGTGCCGCTCGGCAAGCACCGTGGCGCCGACGCGCGCAAGAAGGTCGCTCGCGAGGAGATCAAGCGGGTCGACCTCCAGCTCGCGAGCCAGACGCTCCAGATCGACACGGCGATCCGCGTGGCGCTCGTGCAGCTTGCCACGGCGCGCGCCAGCGTCGAGGTCGGGGCGCAGACGGTGGCCAAGGCGCGCGACGCGCTCGACCGTGTCCGCCTCTCCTATCAGCACGACCTCGCGGCCTGGATCGACCTCCGGGACGCGCAGGCGGGCCTCACGGCGGCCGAGCAGCAGTTCGTGGCGACGCTGTTCCGTTACCGGCTGGCGCGGGCCGACCTGGAGTACGCCGTCGGCGTTCGCGCGCTCGACGGCCTCGCCCGGCCGGATCCGCAGGGACCGCCGACGCTGCCCGAGATGGTCGGCGTCCAGCGGCCCGAGTCGGCCCCTCCCATCCCCGAGATCCCGAGCATCGCCGGCAGCTCGGTCATCCCCACCGGCTCCAACGCCGAAGGAGGCACGCAATGAAGCGCGCGTTCCCCCGTATCCGCCCCGCGTTCGCGACGGGGCTCTATGTGGTCCTCGTAGTGGTGGCTTCCGTCGTGATCGCCGGCGGCTGCCGCCGGGGCGCTGCCCAGACCGACGGCGGCCCGGAGCAGGAGCTGGCCGTCCCGGTCGACACCGTCGAGGCGCAGCTCGGCAGTCTGTCGGAGACGATCGAGGTCACGGGCACCGTGAAGTCGCTCAACGAAGTGAGCGTCGGCACGACGATGCCCGACAAGGTCACCTACCTGTGCGGCAAGGAGGGTGATCCGGTCAAGGCCGGGCAGGTCATCTGCCGGATGGAGACCAAGGAGCTGGATGCCTCGATCGCGCAGGCCAGCGCCCTGGCCGAGGGCGCGCGCGTGGCCGTGGAGCAGGCGCGCCAGGGCCACACCTACCAGGACGTCTCACTCCAGAACAACATCAGCGCGGCCGAGAACCGTGTCCAGGCCGCCCGCAACCAGCTCGACCAGGCGCGGACGGCCCGTGAGCTGCTGGCCCGGGGCGTGGAGGATGGCGTCGCGGCCGCGCGGACGCAGGTCGCCCAGGCCGAGTCCGGCGTGCAGCAGGCGAAGATCGCGGTCGACACGGCCCGGCTCAGCCTCAGCCAGACCGAGACCGGCAGCCGGTCGGGCGTCGACGCGGCGGAGGCCGCCGTCCGCGCCGCCGAGGCTTCGTACGCGAACCTGAGAAACGGCGCGCGGAGCCAGGAGCGGGCGCAGGCGGAGGAGAGCGTGCGGCAGGCCGAGCTGGCCGTCGACAACGCTCGGCGCGACCTCCAGCGCCTCGCGGCCCTGCGTGACGCCGGCGCCGCGAGTCAGCAGACCGTCGATACCGCCCAACTGCAGTACGACACGGCAGCCAGCCGTCTCAGCCAGGCCCAGCAGGCGCTCTCGCTGACGCGGGAGGGTGCGACGCAGGAGCAGCTCACGATCGCGCAGGAGCAGATCGCGCAGGCGAAGGCCAACCTGCTCAACGCCCGTTCGGGCAGCGACGCGGTGGAGCAGCGGCGCCAGGCCGTGGCCGCGGCCGAGGAGAGCGTCCGGATCGCGGAGCAGAGCCTTGCGGCCGCGCGGATCGGTCTCGTGGATGCCGAGAACAAGCGGCTTCAGGTTCGGAGCGCGGACGTCGACATCGACAATGCGCAGAAGGCCCTCGAGGCCGCCGAGATCGCGCGCAACCAGGCCCAGGCCGGCGAGATCACCCTGCAGGTGGACGAGAAGGAGGTCGCGCGCGCGGTGGCGGCGCTCAAGTCGGCGCAGGCCTCGGTCGCGCTGTATGCGGCCCAGCGGTCGAAGCGGATCCTGATCTCCCCGGTCAGCGGGCGGATCCTCGCGCGCAATGCCGACGTGGGCGAGATCGCGCCGGCGACGATGCCGGTCATGACGATCGTGGCCGAGGATACGCTGGAGTTCGAGGCGACGGTCTCCGAGCTGGACGTGACCCGGCTGCAGACGGGCGACGCGGTCGATGTGACGGTTGACGGCGCGGGCGAGGGCACGGTCATCGGCCGGCTGGTCTCGGTGCTGCCGGCGGGCGATGCCGCGAGCCGGATGTTCACGATCAAGGTCTCGGTTCCGGCCGAGGGCGGCGTGAAGCCGGGGATGTTCGCGCGCGGTCAGGTCAAGGTGCGCGAGAACCCGTCGGCGATCACGGTGCCGAAGGACGTTCTGATCGAGTCGGGCGGCAGCGTGCTCGTCTACGTCGTCGAGGACGGCGTGGCCAAGCGGCGCGAGCTGCGCCTCGGCATCGAGGGCGACGGCGTCGTCGAGGTCGTCGAGGGCCTCACGCCCGGCGAGCAGGTCGTGATCCACGGCAAGGAGACCCTGAGTGACGGCGTGCGGGTCGAGGCCCGGCTGGTGGAGGGCGGAGGCCCCGAGCCGGCAGCGGATCTGACGAGCGCCGCGCCGGAGTCGACCGTGGCGATCCCCGCTGCCTCGGCGGAGGCCTCGAGCCCGGCCGAGACGGGCGCCAAGGCCGAGTAGCGCGGGTCGAGGGCGCCCGCGCCCTCCTCGGATCCGGAGGCACACTGGATGTGGCTAACCAGAGTAGCGGTCAAACGACCGGTCGCGATGGCGATGTTCTTCATCGCCGTCGGCTTGATGGGCCTGATGGCCTACGTGCAGCTGCCGAAGCAGCTCTTCCCGAACGTCGACATCCCGTTCGTCACGGTCGCGACGGTCTACCCGGGCGCGAGCCCGGACGACGCCGAGCGGCTGATCGGCGAACCGATCGAGCAGGCGGTCTCGACGATCTCGGGTGTGGACGAGGTCAGCACGACCTCGCGGGAGGGCCTGTGCTACGTCCTCGTCAAGTTCGAGGTCGGCGCCGACCCCAATGAGGCCGCGGCCGACGTCCGCGACAAGGTGGCCGGCGTCGTCGATCAGCTCCCCGACGATGCCGATGCGCCGATCGTGCAGAAGTTCGACTTCAGCGCCCAGCCGACGATCATCACGGGCGCGACCTCGGATCAGCTCGACAACCGGGAGCTGCGCACCTTCGCCGACCGCACGATCAAGGACCGGCTCTCCGGCGCCAAGGGCGTCGCGTCGGTCGCGGTGGGCGGCGGCGACATCCGCGAGATCCAGGTCCGGGTCCACCAGGACCGCCTGGAAGCGATCGGGATGTCGGTCTCCGAGTTCCGCTCCTGGCTCGCGCTGCAGAACCTGGACGTGCCGGGCGGCTCGCTCCAGGAGGGCGAGCGCAACTTCTCGGTCCGCGTGCTGGGCCAGTTCAAGACCCCGGACGAGATCCGCCAGCTCACCTTCCAGACGCACGACGGCGCGCTCGTGCGGTTGCGCGACGTCGCCGAAGTGGTCGACGCCATCGCCGAGCCCGAGACGGTCTCGCGTCTCAACGGCAAGCCCTCGGTCACATTCACGGTGACGAAGACCTCCGAGGCCAACGTCATCGAGACGGCCGACGGCGTCAAGCAGCGGCTGGCGCTGCTGCAGCAGACCCTGCCCGGAGGGGTGAAGTTCACGACCTCGAGCGACGAATCGGTCTTCACCAAGGACTCGCTCGACGACCTGGTCAAGAGCCTGATCTACGGCGTGCTGTTCGCGACGGCCCTCGTGTTCTGGGTGCTGCGCAACCTCCGGGCCACGGTCATCATCTTCTTCGCGATCCCGACCTCGCTGCTCGCGACCTTCATGCTCATGGACCTGGTCGGCCTGACCATGAACTTCATGACCATGCTCGGCCTGGCGCTTGCGATCGGAATCCTGGTCGACGACTCCATCGTCGTTCTGGAGAACATCTACCGCCATCTCGCGATGGGCAAGACGCCGGAGCAGGCCGCGCTCGACGGCCGCGAGGAGATCGGCCTCGCCGCCCTGGCGATCACGCTCACCGACGTGGTGGTCTTCGTGCCCATCGCGATGATGGGCGGCATCGTCGGCAAGTTCTTCCGCCCCTTCGGCGCCACGGTCGCCTTCGCGACCATGTTCAGCCTGCTGGTCTCCTTCACGATCACGCCGATGCTCGCGGCCCGCTGGATGAAGGGCAAGGACGTCAAGCATGGCGACGGTGAGGGCGAAGCGGGCGAGACGGCCGTCCGTCGCCGCACGGTCTACGTGCGGGCGCTGGAGTTCACGATCAGCCGCTGGGGCCGCTGGGTCGCGGTGGTCGGCGCGGCGCTCACGCTCGTGGTGATCATGGCCACCATCGGCAAGTCGCTCGGTATGAACTTCTTCAGCTCGGCCGACCAGGGCGAGCTGACGGTCTACATCGAGATGCCGATCGACAAGAACCTCGACGCGACCGACAGGGTCGCCCGCCAGGTGGAGGAGATCCTCAAGGGGTACCCGGAGGTCGAGACGGTCATCACCGATGTCGGCCGCGCGGCCCAGACCTCGGGCCGCAACTACGCCCAGATCTCGGTGAAGAGCTGAGACCGCGCGCAGAAGCTGGCGCGCATGTTCGCGGCGGTCCGCGGGCGGGAGCTGTGGGAGGGGCGCAACCCCCACCACAAGGAGGGTGACGGCTCGTCGCCCACCAAGAAGTTCCGCGTCGCGAGCGTCAACGACCTGATCAAGCGGATCCAGGCCGACTGCGATACGCGGATCGCGGGCGCCACGATCCGCGTGCGCGGGCCGAGTGAGGGCGGCGGGAGCGGCATGAACGCCCTGTCGCTCGAGATCACGGGCTCGCGGGATACGGGCCTCCTCGAGTACTCGTCGAAGGTCGCCGAGCGCCTGCGCCAGATGCCGACGTTGATCGGCGTCGACCTGAGCTACAAGGTTGGCCGTCCCGAGATCCAGGCGCGGATCGACCGGATCCGGAGCGCGGGGCTGGGGCTGTCGGTCGCGCAGGTGGCCGGCGCCGTCCGCACGGCGGTCGAGGGCGACACGAGCCTCAAGTACCGCGAGGGCAACGACGAGTTCGACATCCGTATCGAGCTGGACCAGGCCCAGATGCGGACGCCGGACGACGTCGGCGCGATCGTGGTCGCCACCAAGGACGGGCGACCGATCCGGCTCCGCGAGGTGGCCCGGGTCGAGCTGGGCGAGGGACCGGCGGAGCTGACGCGCAAGAACCGCCAGGACATGATCACGATCGGACTCGACCCCGGG
>CAZRDB010000008.1:0-47098 GCA_964598695.1 uncultured Armatimonadia bacterium | reverse complement strand
GGACCTGGTGACGGTCAGCTTCGACAAGGCCAGGCCCGACCTCGCGATCAGCCAGATCGTGACGGAGATCGAGACCGTGCTGAAGGGCGATCTCAAGCCCCCGACGGGGATCTCGTACAAGGTCGGCGGCGAGGCCGACATCATGGGCGACTCCATGAAGTTCATGGGCCAGGCGATGATGATCGCGGTGATCCTGGTCTTCGCGCTGCTGGTCATGCTCTACGAGTCGTGGTTCTACCCGATGGTCATCATGACCGGCGTTCCGATGGCGATCTCGGGCGCCTACCTCGGCTTGTGGGTCGCGGGCGTGACGAACGACATCTTCGGCATGATCGGCGTGATCATGCTCGTGGGTCTCGTGACGAAGAACTCGATCCTGCTGATCGACTACACCAACACGCTGCGGTCGCGGGGCTACTCGCGCCACGACGCGCTCCTGCGCGCGGGCCCCACGCGGTACCGGCCGATCATGATGACCACGTTTGCCCTCGTGCTGGCGCTGCTCCCGATCTCCACCGGCTTCGGGAACGGGTCGGAGTTCCGCCAGCCGCTCGGCGCCTCGGTCACGGGTGGCGTGTTGTTCTCGATGTACCTCACGCTGCTGGTCATGCCGGCTCTGTACACGATCTTCGACGACCTCCAGACGCTGTACATGCGCGGCAAGCGCGCGCTGTTCGGAATTCGGCCGGAGGAGGAAGAAGGGATCTCCGAGGGCGACTCGGAACCGTAGTGATGCGCACCCCGGTCCGTCCGGCGGCGGGGGGCGCCGGACGGATCGCACCCTTCCGCCTCCGGCGGCGAGGGTCTCTGTCCCGTTCGTGCCCAGCATGGTAGAGTGGCGCGGTCCGCATGGCGGGGGCGCCACTGGTTGGCGAACTCGCTGCGCGTGGGAGCTGCGATGGCTGCGCGTGCGCGAGCTGGGATTCCTTCGGAGAGGCAGTCGGCATGGCCGGGAACAAGTGGACCCGCGAGAACATCGTCGCCATGATCCGGCACCTCCACTCCGAGGGTGTGGACCTCTCGCCGACGGGCATCCGGAGGACTCACGGCGCGCTGTTCTCCTCCGCCCGCTCGCCGAGCCACTTCGCGAGTTGGCGCGAGGCGATCCGGGCGGCCGGTCTCGACTACAACCAGATCAAGCGTGGCGAACAGGTCTGGAGCCGCGAGCGGATCACGCGCGCGATCCGCAAGGCGCATGAAGAGGGCGAGGATCTCCTCTCCTCGGAGTTCAAGAAGCGCCACAAGCAGCTCTACTCGGCCGCTTGTGCGCGGCGGTACTTCGGGAGCTGGCGCCGGGCGATCGAATCGGCCGGTCTGGGCTACGACCAGATCCGAGGCAGCCACTTCTGGTCGCGTGAGCGGATCGTGGAGGCGATCCGCGAGATCCGCGACTCCGGGCAGAGCCTCAACTGGTCGGCCGTGAACCGTAACCACGCCGGGCTCTACCGCGCGGCCCGGCGGCGCGAGAACTACGGAAGCTGGCAAGCGGCGCTGGAAGCGGCCGGGGTCGTGCAGACGCCCCGGGCTCCGGCGCGCCAATGGACGCGGCGCAGGATCATCGAGGAGATCCGCCGGCTCCATCGGGAGTCGGTCGATCTCTCGCAGAAGTCGGTCATGGCAAGCCACGGCGCCCTCCTCGCCGCGGCGAAAAGCTCCCGCTACTTCGGGACATGGCGGAGAGCGGTCGAGGCGGCAGGCATCGATTACGACACCGTGCGCCGCCGTCGTGGACGTCCGACCGTGACGGAGACCCGGGGCCGCACCGTGCCCTCCGACCCCGAGGCCCAGCAGCTCGCGTGAGGCCGCTGCTGGCGCGCGTGGGGCTCCCGTGGGTGGTCGCCTCCGTGCGCACGGTCTGACCGGTTCCGGGGAAGGTCCCAACGTGCAGACACCAGACGTACTTCGCGAACGCATCGCCTCGGCCGCGGGTCGAGGCGGTCTCGCCGCCTACCGCGGCTTGAGCGGCCCGTACGACTTCGGCCACTTCCAGGTCCTCATCGACTACGTCCAGAAGGACCCCTCCAGCTCGCCTACGCGCTTGCGCCTCCGGGTCGACCAGCAGGTCGCGAAGTTCCCGCGCCGCTTCGTCGCCACGCCCGCCGCCCAGCGCGCCACCGAGGACTGGATCGCGCGCCAGGCCCACGCCATCCTCGCCCGCAGAGCGGCGGACAACCACGGCTCGGTGCATGTCGATGCCGGCGGGCCGGCCGTGCTTGCGCGGACCGCCGTTCGGCTGTCGGCCGAGGTCGTCGAGCTGCGGCTCAGCTTTCGAGTCGCGACCGAGACCCCGCTCGCGCTCACGACCGCCTGGGAGCGCCTGATCTTCTCCGACATCCCGACCCTCGCCCGCGAGGCGCTGCTGTTCGACAGCCGCACCTCCGACCTGCTCCGGCAGCACGTGGAGTCCGTCGAGGATCAGGCGGCGCTCCGGGGCGAGCTGGCCTCCCGGGGCTGGGTCGCCTTCCTGCGCGACGGCCTGCCGATCGACGCGGCCCGCAAGGAGGACACGACCGGCCGCGCGGCGAGCGGCTTCGCCCTCGCGGCGCCCGCCTCGCTCCGCGCGACGGTGCGGCTCGCCAACGGCGAGGAGGCCGTCGGGCTGGCGATCCCGGCCGGCGTGACGGTTGTTGTGGGCGGCGTGCTCGGCTGGCAGGGCGCTCTGGTCGACGCGATTGGCGCGGGCATCCACGACTGGGCGCCGGGCAGCGACCGCGAGATGGCGGTCGCGGAGCCGACGGCTTGGCGCGTGTGTCCCGAGCCCGGGCGCCCGATCGCCGCCACGCCGCTCGACTGGTTCATCGGTCCCGCTGCGGAGGAAGACTCCGCCCCGTTCGCCTCCACCGCCCACGCCGGGCGGATGGAGTCCCTGATGGCCGGCGTCGTGGAAGCGGTGGAGGCCGGCAGCAGGCTCCTGTTGCTCGACGAGGCTGAGTGCCCGGCTGCCTTCCTCGCGGCCGACAGCCGCGTGCGGTCGCTGGTGGGGGAGGCCGCCGCCGGCGCCGGCGTCGCGCCGTACGTCGACCTCGCGCGGGCGCTGTACGACAACTACGGCGTCTCCTCGATCGTGGCGACCGGAAGCTGCGGCGACTTCCTCGAGATCGCCGATACGATCCTCGTGGCCGAGGGCACCGAGCTGCGCGATGCCACGGCCTCCTACGCGCGCACCGGCGTGGGTGTTGCGGAGCGCGACCTCACTCCGCTGCCCCCGCGCGCACCCGATCCGGGCACGATCAGCTCGCAGGCCGGCGGCAAGTTCGGCAAGATCAGCGTTCGCGGTCTCGACACGCTCGTGTTCGGCACGGCGGAGATCCCGACGGCCGAGCTGGCCGGCCTCGTCGACTCGTCGCAGCTTCGGGCGATGGGCGACGCGCTGGACCTCGCGAAGCGCAAGACGATTCTGGACGGGACGCGCACGATCCCCGAGGTGGCGCAGGAGGTTGTCGCGCGGATCGAGCGGGACGGCCTCGAGGTGATCTCGCCCCATCTCGGCCACCACCCGGGCGACTACGCCGGCTTCCGCGCGATCGATCTCGCGGCACTGATCGCCCGCTACCCCGGACTGCGCGTGGGCGAGCCCGGGGCCGTCGCGGTGCGGCCGGCCCCT
This sequence comes from uncultured Armatimonadia bacterium, assembly GCA_964598695.1. Taxonomy (GTDB): domain Bacteria; phylum Armatimonadota; class Zipacnadia; order UBA1398; family UBA1398; genus CAZRDB01. The sequence goes on along the minus strand of CAZRDB010000008.1, from coordinate 43,494 downwards.
CCCGGGGGCGATGCGCACGAGCCCCACGCGGAGGGTTCCGGACGGCGCAAGCGGCGGTCGCGCCGCGGCAAGCGCGCCGACGGGCCGGCGGGAGCGCACGGAGCCGATCGACACGATGAGGAAGAGGGATCGGAGCCGGCGACTTCGGCCCCCGAGCCGGTGGTCGCCCCGCATGAGCCAACGGAGGGCGCTCCGGCGAAGCGCAGCCGGAGCCGGGGCCGCGGCCGCAGCGCGAAGAAGGCGCCCGCGGCGGCGACGCCTCCGGTCGTCGAGGAGGCGAAGCCGGCGCCTCCGCCCCCGAGTGAGGAGAAGCCGGCGAAGCCGGCACGCACCGCGCGTCGGCGAGGGGAGAGCCGCAAGACGACGGCGGGCGAGGGGAGTGACGCGTCGCCGGTGGCCCGGCCCGCGGAGTCGGCGCCCGAATCGCCGGCCGAGACTCCCGCGCCGTCGGCCGCGCGGAAGCGGCACACGCGCCGACGGCCGAGCGCGGCCGTCGCGACCGAGACGCCGCCCCCGGCGCCTGCGGAGCCAGTCGAGCCGGCGGCCAACGGCACGGCCGCGGCCCCGCGACGGCGTCGACGCCGGAAGGCGCCGGAGTAGCCTACTCGGCCGTCAGCAGCTCGACCGTGCCATCCTGCCCGACGCGGAGCAGGCCGAGTCGTACGCGTCGGCGCGAGTCGCCCCGGTCGGGGATCAGCCTCTCATCGCTCTGGCCCAGGCGCGTCGGGTCCCACAAGCCGACGGTGACTTCCCACTCGCCGGGGCCCGGCGGCACGAAGGTCACGCCGCCGGCGACCTCGCCGGGAGTCCCGAGCGTGGGTGCGGGATCCGAGGCGCCGTGGAAGTCGATCCGCTCGCCCTGCCCGAAGTGGCAGAAGGGCTGCACCGAGCCGGACAGCGGGCGATGGACGTTCCAGGTGAGCGGCAGGCGCCAGGCCTCCCCGCGGCGCTCGAGGGGTCCGGCCGTCACGGCGTAGTCGCCCTCGATCGCCACGATGCCGAGACGATAGCGGTGCTGGCCGTCGCCGTCGGGCAGGGGCAGGGCGATCCGCGGCGTCCCCGTCCGCGTCCCGACCGAGACCAGCACCTCGTACCGGCCGGCGGTGAGGTAGAAGGGCGGAGCGAGCCGCAGCAGGCACTCGCGCGTCTCGGCTTCGCCCGGGGGGCCGACCGGGAGTGTGGCCATGTCGAAGGCCTCATCGGTGGCGAGCGTGACGATCCCGCCGCGGTCGTCGCGCAGGGCGATGGCCGGGAAGCCCCCGCCGTAGCACGGCGCGACGCCGGCGTTGCGCCAGCGAAGCCGGAAGACGAGGTCGTCGCCCTGGCGGACACGGTCCTCCCAGGCCGCCTCCGCGAGCTGCAGCCGGTAGCCGAGGCGCAGGTTCATGCGGTCGATCAGCGGGCGGCACTCGTCCAGGAACTCACGGGGCCACCAGTGGATCGAGGCGTAGCTCGCGTGGTACTCCTCCATCGCCTTCTCGTACAGGCTGCCATCCTCCCAACAGCCGCGGTCGCGAGAGCCTCCGTAGTGCTCGCTCTCGAGGATCACCGGGCGGTGGGGCCAGAAGCCCTGCGCCATCTCGGCGTGGAAGTAGGCGTTCTCCTTGGGCTGCACGAGGATGCTGTCGTCGCGGAGCGTGAGGCCGCGCTCGCGGGCGTAGGCGATGGTCTCCTCGCCCTGGAACGAGAAGTCGTCGTTCGCCGCGAGCAGGGAGCGTGGGAAGTGCTTCTCGTGCAGGGCGATGTGACGGATCACGGTCTCGGCCGGGTACTTCCGCTGGGTGCTTGCCCACAGGTGTCCCTCGCCCCAGACGCCAAACGAGCCGACATCGACGAAGGCCACGGTCGGGTCTCCGTCGTACCGGGCCGCGGCCGCGGCGAGGAAGCGATCGAGCTTCTCGAGGAAGACGGGGTCGTCGTAGTCCGGCTCCCAGAAGGGGCCGCCTTCCTTTTCGCCGACTCCCGGCTCGAAGTCGTAGCCTCTGGCGCCTGCCTCGCGCACCCACTCGGGCGTGGCGTAGCGCATCCACGATTCGGAGCACGAGAAGCGGAAGGCGACCTGCTTGCCCTTCGCGATCCAGCGCTGGGCGGGCCCGTCGACGGTGCTCCAGACGAACCGTCCCTCCTCGGGCTCGAGGTACGACCACGGGATACGGAGGTAGACCGTGGTGAGGCCCGGGAAGTCGTCCACCGTGTCGCTGGGCTCGAGGCGTGAGCCGTAGTTGGCCGGGACGTTGTCGTAGTAGTGCAGCACCCAGCCCATGCCCGGGTTGGCCAGCGGCTCCTGGGTGTCGGTGGGGCGGACGGTCACCATCTCGGCCTCGGCTCCTCCCGCGAGCACCAGAGACGCGCAGGTGAGGGCGACGATCGTCCACGGGGTGTGGCGACCGGTGCGGCAGTGGCCCATGATGCTCTCCTCAGCGGATCTCGAATCGGAGCGGGGTGCGTCCGACGGTGATCGTGTCGCCGTCGCTCAGCTTTCGGGGCTTGCCCGGCTCCAGCGGCTCGCCGTTGACCAGCGTGCCGTTGCGCGAGCCCATGTCCTCGACGGTGAAGATCCCCAGCTCGCCGCGCAGGCGCGCGTGGCGCTGGCTGACGTAGGGATCGCGCGACAGAGGCGCGTCGCACGAGGCGGCACGGCCGATCAGGTAGTCGCCTTCCTCGAAGGTGAGCGCGGGCGCGGGGTCGGGCAGGATGAGACGGGCGATCCCGAGCTTGGGCGCGCCGCCATCGGAGGCGCCGGCCGTGAGCACCAGGCCGCACTCGCCGCAGTAGTGCTGGCCGCGGGGGTTCTCGGCCCCGCAGCAGGCGCAACGGACCACGGTGGCCGCCGCGCGCGCGGCCGACGGCGCCACCGGGGCGGCCGGCCCTGCCTCCGGGCTCGCGGGTTGCCGTCGCGTCGCGTCGTAGTCGCGCCGGGTGGCGGGGTCGGCGAGCGCCATGTAGGCCTCGGTGATCAGGTCGAAGCGGGTCTTGTCTCCCGCGAAGGTCCGCACGAGCTTCCGGTACGAGGCCGTGATCTCATCGAGGGTCGCGTCCGGTCCGACACAGAGGATCTCGTAGTAGTCTTCGGTCGCATCCATCAACGCGGGGCCACTCCAGTCCATGCACCAAGCTCCCAACGGCTGCACTGGCTCGCCGCCTACTCGGCGACATCCACCCCGACGGCTAGGTCTAGAACGATGGAGCGCAGGAGCTGGTTCGTGGGGGGGGCGCCCCCCGCCTGGAGATCGTGGGCGAGGCTGCGGACGAGCGCGCTCGCACGCGGCGCGTTGGCTCGGTCGAGGAGTTCGGCCGCGAGCCCGAGCCGCCCGGCAGCGCCTTCCGCCGACGCCGCGTCACGGGAGACCTCGCGCAGCCAGCCGCAGGCGGCATGGCGCAGGCTGGCGAGGTGGGCGCGCGTGTCGGGGGGGTCCTCCTCGAGGCCGTCGGCGAACCGGACGGTTGGCGTGGCCCGGGACTCGCCGCGCGCGCCGGTCGCGCGCAGCAGCGCCGACACCGACACCTCCGCGATGACGAACTCGCCGGCCGGGCGGCGATCGTGCTCGATCGCGAGCCACGTCTCGCACGACTCTCCGACACGTAGGTCACCCAACCGCCGCTCGACCGTGATGTCCTCGCCGATGCGGTTGCCGCGCAACGCGCGGACGCTGAGCTGCACGTCGGCGAGCGCGGTTCCGCCCAGCCGCTCGCCCAGTCGGGTCAGCCGGGCCGGGAGCGAGCGGATGTCGGGCACGGCGAGCAGGGGCGCGGCCGTCCTCTCCGCGAGGCCGGCGAGTGCCTGCGCGTCGAAGGCCGGGCCGAGGCCGACAGCCACCACCGGCACGCCCGGGTCGGGGAGCGGCAGGGCCGGCAGAGCGGCCGCGTTGGTCAGCACGACCACCCGCCGGATGCCGGGCGGGCGCGCGGCGTCGAGGATCCGGCCGGCCTCGCGGAGCGCCGACCCGAGGTCGAGCCCCTCGCCCGCGCCGAGACGGGCGAGCAGCGCGTCGACCATGCCGGCGGGGGGAGCGGGCTGGAGGGTGAGCAGGGGGCGGAGCCTGCGGTCGACGGCCATGAGGCAGAGGTGGCCGCCCGTGGCGCGCAGCCCCTCGCTGAGGGAGGCGAGGCCGGTCCGGGCGGCGTCGAGTGGCGGGCCCTCCATCGAGCCGCCGACATCGAGCAGCACGAGAACCTGCACGGGAACGGCGGGTCGCCTGAGCGGCGCGGCCGGCGCATGCACCGAGAGCAGCAGGCCGTTCGAGCTGCTCTCACCAGCGGGCCGCGCGTCGTACTGCAGGCGGCACTCGAGGGCCAACTCACCCAAGCCGTGCTCCTCCTCCTCGTCGTCGCGGGGGGAGCGCTCGGTACCCGCCCGTGGCGCGGCCGCAACCAGCGGCGCCGGCCCTAGACGAACGAGGTCGCGTGCTCCTGGGACACCGGATCGAGCGCGGTCAGGTCGGCGATCTCGTACCGATTGCCGCGGACGTCCTGAATGGTATACCGATTGGGCTCCGGATTGGCCACGTTCTGCCGGATCTCGTTGACCGCGAACTCCCGCGGACCGCGGTCGGTCTCGACGCTGCAGTAGATCACGTGGCCGCGCTCGTCGACCGCGAGGATCCGCGTGATGCGGGGGATGAAGTACTGCTTGCGCAGCGCCCGCTCCATCAGGCCGCGGCTGTCGGCGGCGAGCCCGCCGGGATCCCGGATGACCCCCAACTCCTCGTCGCGCCGGTTGCAGATCGACAGGTACCGGCCCGGCTCCGATTGCGGGAAGCACCAGCGGAGCCGGATGTCGAGGTGGGTCCGGTCCAACTCACTGACATGGATCCGGTCGTCGCCGGCGGTGATGAACCGCACCTTGGCCGGATCAAGGTACCGGATCTGCCAGGCCTCTTGCTCGGTCTCGGTCGAGGTCGCGATCGCTGCCCCCTCCGAACCCCGATCGGCCGTTCGCTTCTTGTCGTCCACTGCGCGGTCGCCCCCTCTCAGAGACTCTCGACCTCGGCACGGAGCTTGTTGACCTCCGACTGCATCTTCACGAGCCGGGCGTAGAGCCCGTCCTTCTGGAGTAGCTCATCGTGCGTGCCGAGTTCCTTCTGCTCGCCCCGCTCGAGCACGAGCAGGCGGTCGGCATTGCGCAGGGTCGACAGCCGATGGGCGATCGCGAAGGTCGTGCGGCCCTCGATCAGGCGGGAGAGGGCGTCCTGGATCTTCTTCTCGGTCTCGGTGTCGACGCTGGCCGTGGCCTCGTCGAGGATCAGGATGCGCGGGTTGTGGAGGATCGCGCGCGCGATCGAGACCCGCTGGCGCTCGCCGCCGGAGAGCCGGCTGCCGCGCTCGCCCACGTCGGTGTCGTACCCGTCGGGGAAGCGGATGATGAACTCATGGGCGTTGGCCGCCTTGGCCGCGATCATGATCTCCTCGCGGGTGGCGTTCGGCTTGCCGTAGGCGATGTTCTCGGCGATCGAGCCGGCGAAGAGGAAGGGCTCCTGGAGCACGATGCCGATCTGCCGGCGGAGGTCGTGCAGGCTGATCGAGCGGATGTCGGCGCCGTCGATCGAGATGGTGCCCTCCTGCGCCTGGTAGAAGCGGCAGATGAGGTTGACGGTGGTGGTCTTGCCGGCGCCCGAAGGGCCGACGAGGCCGATCATCTCGCCCGGCTCGACGTCGAGCTGGATGTGCTTGAGCACGGGCTTGTGGGGGTCGTAGCCGAAGGTCACGTTGTCGAAGGTCACGCGGCCCTCGATGTGCGGCATGTGGATGGTGTTGTCGTCCTCGTAGACCTCGGCCTTGGTGTCGAGGATCTCGAAGATCCGCTCGCAGGCCGTGAGGCTGCGCGTGATCCAGTCGTTGAGCCGGCCGACCCAGCGGAAGGGGCCGTAGAAGTTGCCGAGGTAGGCGTGGAAGGCCATCAGGGTGCCGAGCGTCATCGTGCCGGCGAGCACGTCGCGGCCGCCGAAGTACCAGACCGCGAGGCCGCCGAGGCCCGAGAGCAGGCCGAAGGTCGGCCACATCATCCAGAAGAGGCGGTCGCGGCGGATCTCGGTTCGGAACAGCGCGTCGTTGCGCTCACGGAAGCGATCGATCTCGCGGTCCTCCTGCGCGAAGGCCTTCACGACGCGGATGCCGCCGAGGCTGTCGCTCACGACGCCGCCGAGGCGCGACCAGCGCGACCAGTACTGGCGGAACGTGGGCATCAGGCGCCGGAAGAACCAGCGGGCGACGATGAGGGTCAGCGGGCCGGGGATGAGACCGATCAGCGCCAGCTTCCAGCTCATCGAGACGAGGATGACGGCGGCGAAGGCGAATGTGCCCATGATCCAGACGGTCTCGGGCAGCGCATCGGAGAGCAGCGCGTTGAGTGCCTGCGTATCCTGCGTGACGCGGGTCTGGAGCGCGCCGGTCTGCTTGCGGTCGAAGAACCCGACGCCCAGCCGCTGGAAGGCCTGGTACAGCTCCTGCCGGATGTCGCGCGTGAGCACCGCCGCGAGGTAGGGCATGAAGCGGCTCATGATCATGCCGACGCCCCAGCCGACGATCTGGAAGCCGAGGAAGGCGAGGATGAAGTACGGGAACCACTCCGGGTGGGCCGCCTCGGGGGCCAGGACGTCATCGATCAGCGACCGCATGACCAGCGGCTGGATGAAGTCGGCGATGTGGCCGAGGAGGAACAGCCCGAGGCCGAGGATCATCAGGCCCCAGTAGCCGCGCGCGTACCGCAGCAGCCGCAGCAGGGTCCGCTTGCGGTTGAGGCACTTGGGGCAGACCTTGGTGTCGGGAGGAAGCGGCCCCTCGCACTTGGGGCAGGTGGTCGGCTCCTCCTCCATGTCCTCGAAGGGCTCTTCCTTCTTCTTGGCGAGGTGCTCGATGAGCCGTGCCGCGCGGTGGAACCGCTTGCCGCAGGTGTTCGTGAACCGCAGCAGGTTGATCGCCCGGCCCTCGGCCATCACCGAGAGGAGACCGGAGCCGACGGCGTTCTCGGCCTCGGCCCGCGTGATGCTGTCCAGCGCGAGGTCGTGATGGACCTCGACGGCGCCGTTCTTGCGGCCGACGACCCACAGCTTGGCGTCGGTCGCGAGCAGCCACTGCTCGCCGAACAGATCGCTGGCGTCGACATCGGTGGGGAGCGCGATCTTCAGCTCGCCATCGGTGGGGAGGCCCCGGGCGTCCAGAGCGCTCTTGAGTTCGTCGGGGAGTGCCTCGACGAGAGGCATGTGTATCGCGCTTCCCTTCCCGCGTCACGCGGCGCCGGCCGTCGCGGCGGCCCCACCATTCTACCGAATCGGCGTTCCCGTCTCCACGCACGCAACTCGATCGCGCGGCGCCCGGTACGCTCTATCGCGGTCCGGGGGAGCGGGTTTCAGTATGCGGCCCCGCGCCGTACAGCGCGACGCACCCTTCTCTGCGATACGTTTGGGGCCGGATCCGGTTACGGCGATCTCATCCGGGGCCGGGCCCGCGCCCTTGACGCGCCGCGCCCCTTCGTGGTCCCATCCCCCCTCTGGGCGGTGCGGCTGGCCTCTACCCCCTCAAGGAGGCGGACCACGTGACGTCCGCGGCCCTGCTCCTGGTCCTCGGATCGGCGAGCGTTCACGCGTACTGGAACCTGATCTACAAGTCGGCGACCAACAAGGATGCGTTCGCCCTCCTGAAGTCGATCGGCTCCTTCTTTCTGCTGCTCGGCCCGGCCGTGTGGGGCATGTACCGACTCCCGCCCGAACCCGCGCTCTGGTGGCGGGCGGCGATCAGCGGCGCGAGCTACGCCGGCTTCTTCATCTTCCTCTCGGCCGGCTATCGCGTGGGCGATTTCTCGCTGGTCTACCCGATCACCCGCGGCGTGGGCTCGATGCTGACGGTGGTCGGCGGGGTGCTCCTGCTGGGCGAGCAGCTCAAGCCCCTGGGCGCGGTGGGGGTGGGGCTCGTGATCGTGGCCGTCACGGCGCTCTCGGTGCTCACCTCGGAGCGCAGCGAGGGGCGTGGGCTGCACCTCGCGCCGACGATCCTCGGCTGCCTGGTGGGGCTCACGATCGCCACCTACAGCCTGAACGACAAGTACGTGCAGCTCGCCGGTTCGGCGCCGTTCATCGACCGGGTGGCGCGCTCGGCCACCTTCCTGTGGGCCGCGGTCGGCGTCTCCTGCGTGCTGCTCACCGGCTACTCGTGGCTCACGCGGCAGTGGGATCGCATCCGCCCGACGTGGGGAGAGGGGCCGGGCCGGGTGCTCGCCTGCTCGGTGCTCGACACCCTGAGCTACAGCCTGTACCTGCTGGCCCTGAGCCTCCCCGGCTCGAAGACGGCCTACGTCACGCCCATGCGGTCGGCCTCGGTCGTGATCGGCGCGCTCCTGGGCGCGATCGTGCTCCGCGAGCGTCACCCCGTCCTGCGCTTCTGCGCGGCGGGGGTGGTCCTGCTGGGCGCCTTCCTGGTGGCGCGCGCGGGGCTGTAGCGGCCGGCTACGCTCCGTACCGCCCGAACCAGTGCAGCGGATGGTCGTGGATGTAGTTCGCCGCCCGGTGCACCGCCTCGAAGGTCCCCGCGTCCGACCAGTAGCCGTGGAGCGTCACCGAGGTGAGGGCGCCCTCGCGCAGGTAGGCATTGTTGACGTCGGTGATCTCCAGCTCGCCCCGGCCGGAGGGCTCGAGCGCGCGGATGATGTCGAACACGTGGTGGTCGTACAGGTACAGGCCGGTGACCGCCAGCGAGGACTTCGGTGCGCTGGGCTTCTCCTCGATCCCGAGCACGCGTCCGTCCGGTGCGACTTCCGCGACGCCGAAACGCTCGGGATCGGGCACCGCCCGGAGGAAGACCATCCCCCCGTGACCGCCACCCTCGTAGGAGGCTCGGTGGCCGCTCATGCGGTCCTCGAAGACGTTGTCGCCCAGGATGACGGCGATGCGGTCGCCGGCCGCGAAGTGCTCGGCCAGGCCCACGGCTTGGGCGATGCCGCCGGCCCGGTCCTGGACCCGGTAGGTGAGCGTGAGGCCGAACTCGGCGCCGGAGCCGAGGAGACTCATGACGTCGGTCACCGGATTGACGATCACGAGCACCTCGGTGACACCCATCTCCATCAGCGTGTGGAGAGGGTAGTAGATGGCGGGGTAGGGGCCGATCGGCAGGAGCTGTTTGTTGGTCACCTTGGTGAGCGGGAGCATCCGTGTTCCGCTCCCCGCCGCGAGTAGCACGCCCTTCATGGGGCCTCCCCTTCCGACTGCTCCTCTGCGGGGCCCGACCGCCCGCGAAGGACAAACCGCACCCGAACCTTCGCGGTTCGGGTGCGGTCACCTGTGCGTCGGACCCTGGCGATCGGCGCTACAGCCCCGCCTCACGGACCTCCGGCGGGCACTCGGCCGCGAATGGCTCGAAGGCATCGCGGAATCGCGTGCGGAGCCTCTCGGCCGCGGCGCGGTACGCCTCCTGGTCGGTCCACTGCTCGCGGGTGTGCAAGACCTCGCGCGGCACGCCCGGGCACTCGGCGGGAACCGACAGCCCCAGGTAGGGGTGGGTCTCGTAGGGGACGGTGTCGAGGCCGCCGTCGAGGCAGGCCGAGACCAGCGCGCGCGTGTGGGCGATCGAGATCCGGCTGCCCACGCCGTAGGGGCCGCCCTGCCAGCCGGTGTTCACGAGCCAGCACCGGACCCCGTGCTGCCGGATCTTCTCGTGCAGCAGCTTGGCGTAGACCGTCGGGAGGAGCGGGATGAACGGGGCGCCGAAGCAGGTCGAGAACGTCGCCTCCGGCTCGCTGATGCCCTTCTCGGTGCCGGCCACGCGCGCGGTGTAGCCGCAGAGGAAGTGGTAGACCGCCTGCTCGGGGGTGAGCCGGGCGATCGGCGGCATGACCCCGAACGCGTCGCAGGTGAGCAGGACGATGTCCTTGGGGTGGGCCCCGCGGCCGTCGCTCTGGGCGGTGGCGATGTGGGAGATCGGGTAGGCGGCGCGGGTGTTCTCGGTGAGCGACTCGTCATCGAGATCGAGGCGGCGGGTCTTGGGGTCGATGACCACGTTCTCGAGTACGGTGCCGAACCGGCGGCAGCACTCCCAGATCTCGGGCTCCGACTCCTGGCGAAGCCGGATCGTCTTCGCGTAGCAGCCGCCCTCGAAGTTGAAGACCCCGTCGTCGCTCCAGCCGTGCTCGTCGTCGCCGATCAGCGTGCGGTTCGGGTCGGCCGAGAGGGTGGTCTTGCCGGTGCCCGAGAGCCCGAAGAACAGCGCGGTCGTGCCGTCCTTGCCGATGTTCGCGCTGCAGTGCATCGACAGCACGCCCTGGAGCGGAAGCTCGTAGTTGAGGATCGTGAAGATCGCCTTCTTGATCTCTCCGCCGTAGCTGCTGCCGCCGATGAGGATGAGCTTGCGGCCGAAGTGGACGAGGATGAACGTCTGCGTGCGCGTCCCGTCGATCTCGGGATCGGCGAGGAACTCCGGCGACTGGATCAGCGTCCACTCGGGGGTGAAGCCCTCGAGCTCCTCGGGCGCGGCACGGAGGAACATGTCGCGCGCGAACAGGCTGTGCCACGCCTGTTGGGTGATCACGCGAATGGGCATCCGGTAGGCGGGATGGGCTCCGGCGAAGCAGTCCTGAACGAACAGCTCACGGCCCTGCAGGAACGCCGCCTGCCGGAGCCGGAGCTGCTCGAACCGCTCCTCCGACATCTCGACGTTCACCGCGCCCCACCAGACGCGCGCCTCCGACGAGGCCTCACGGATGACGAACTTGTCTTTGGGCGAACGCCCCGTGTGGACTCCGGTCTGTACCACGAGCGGGCCGAGATGCGCCACAACGCCCTCCTGACGCCGAATGGCCTGCTCGTAGAGCTGGGCCGTCGTCAGGTTATGGTGCAGTTTCCCGGTGTTCACCAATCCGTGAGCTTCGAGGGATGAGAGCAATGCGTTCGCCACCTTTCCGTGTCTGCGGTACCCCGGCCGTCGCGCTCCGTGGGTGCCCACTTGTAGCACCCATGGGGCGACGGCGCAACCGCGGGCGTTCCGGAAGGCGGTCGAAAGGGCATAGCGGAGAGGCTACTGGAGGCCGCTGAGCGCCTCGGCCAGCTTCTCGTCGATCTGCGCGAGCTTGGTGGCGAGGTCGGCCGGGCTGCCGCCTCCCTCGGAGGGGCCGCTCCCGTCGCGGGCGTGGCGGTAGGCCTCGGCGAGGCGCGAGAGCAGGTCGATGGAATCGCCGAGGAGGGCCGTCGCCTGCTCGGCCTTGTCGGCCGGGATGAACCGGGCTTCGCTCCAGATCGCGAGGTCTTTGCGCGCCAACTCGCGACGAGCCACGAGGTCGGAGAGCGGTTGGCCGCACCAGGCCGCGAGATCGTCGGCGCCGCGCGCGTCCAACTCGCCGGCCGCGAGCTTGGAGAAGTCGCCCGCCAACTGGCGGAAGGCCTTCGCCCCGCTCACGTAGCCCCCCGTCGAGGCGCCGCGGAACGCGGTGGCGGCGTCGCGCAGCGCCGCGCGCGCGCCGTAGGCGCCGCCGGTGTGCTTGGTGGGGCCGGTGATCACGTACATCGTGTACCGGGCAGGGGCGGCGCCGTGGAGGCGGAAGGCGGGGCCGCCGCCGGTGGACCATCCGGCGCGGAAGTCGGCGGCATCGACGGCCTCGTACCGCCCGGAAGCGGAGAAGAGCAGGAACTCACTCCGGCCGGGGTCGTAGCCGACCACGATGCGCCAGGTCGACCTGCCGCCGAGCGTCAGGGGGACCATGACGGCCAGCTTGCGGTGGATCTGCTGCTTGAGGAGCGTGAGCGCCGCGGTCTCGCTGGCGGCCGGGAGCCGGCGCGCGCCCGAGAGGCCGAGGCGCTTCGCGGCGGTCTCGACGGGATCCTGCGCGTAGACGCGGCCGCCACGCTGCCGATCGGTCGAGCTGTACCAGAAGGCGAACGCGTGGCCGGAGAGCCCGGCGAGCTTCTCCTCGCTGACCACGACGCCCTGGGCGGCGCACAGCACACGCAGGCACTCGAGCAGTCCCTGGTCGCGCACGCCGCCGGGGATCTGCCGTGGCAGCTCGACCCAGACGGCCTGGCTGGAGGGAAGCTCCGCGTCGTCGCCGGCCGCCTCGGTCGCCGTGGAGGACTCGGCGCCGGTGGTCGGCACCGCGACGCGGGAGCGGAGATAGGCCAGGTCGCGGTTGGCCTGGTCGGCGTCGCCCGTGCCGCTGTAGAGCTGGATGATCCGCGTCAGTGGCTCCATCGCGGCCTGCGGGTCGTCTTCGAGGCGGTCGGCGATCTCCGACTTGAGCCGCAAGGCGCGCACGGAGGCGACCCGCCCGGCGTCGGCCATCTCGAGGACCATGTCGCAGGAAGCCTTCGCCTGGCCGGCGTCCTTCATCTCGAAGTAGATCTGCGCGAGGCGAAGCCGGGCTTCGGTACGGGTCGCCGCATCCTCACCGTACTGGAACGCGAGGCTCTCGAAGGAGCGAATCGCCTCGTCCCAGTTCTTGTTGGCGCGGTAGATGTCGCCCGTGTCGCGCAGGGCCCACCGCTTCCACTTCGTGTCGCGGTCGTCGCAGGGGCGGCCGAGGAGCCGGCGGAAGACGGCGAGGGCGGCGTCGGGATCGTTCATGTAGACCCGGTTCACGCAGCCGAGCTGGTACAGGGCCTCACTGGCATGGGGGTGTGTGGGGTACTCGGACGCGAGTCGTTCGTAGGCGCGGGCGGCGTCGGCGTACTGCCCCTGGTTCTCGGCCGCCTGGCCCTGCTCCCAGAGCTGATCGCCCCCGCGCGGGTAGCGTGCCGAGAGCATCACGCCCGTGGCGCCGAGGGCCACGAGGGCTACGAGGACCTGTGCGACTCGACGAGTGATTGGGCCTTTCGTCCGCATCTCCGCGGCATGCCCCTGATACGCCTCAGCGGCGACATCCTCCGTTCCGCTGCCGCCACCGGAGAGCGCCTCGATTGGTAGAGCCGTGTCCTGCATGCCTAACTCGCCCCTACTTACGGTCGAGTTCCTGGATGTCCTGCAACGCGCTGAGGACGTCTTGGGCTCTCTGGCGGGTGGTCGCGTCGGGGCAGTCGTTGGCGACACGGCTCATCGCATCGACCAGGTGCTTCGCCTCCACGGTCTCGCGGGCGGCATAGACGTCGCGCTGGCTGCGGCCGGCCCCCGCGACGCGCTGGAGGACCAGGCGGGACTCCTCGATCGTGCGCTGGTGCATCGCGGAGTCGACGCCCCAGCTCGTGGGGTCGTTGCGGACCGACTCGACCAACTCGTCGCACGACGCGAGGGCGGGTGAGGTCCGGACCCGCTCGACCAGGATGCGGACGTTGCGGGAGGGCGTGTTGTTGACCGCGACGACGGCCAGCCCGATGCAGAGCGCCGCCAGCGCCGCCGCGATGGGAAGCACCCGGAGCAGGCCGCCCCGGAAGGGGAGTCCTCTCGGCGTCGGCGGCTCGGTCTCACGCGCGCGGCTTGGCGCGGCCTCGTCGGCCGGCATCACCCGGGCGACGGGCTGGCGCTCGATCTCCGCGAAGACCTTGGCCTTCATGCCGGAGGGCGGATCGACGCCGAGGTGCGGGATCACCTTGGTGGCGAGAACCCCGCGCTTGAGACGCTGGATCTCCGCCGCGCAATCGGGGCAGCCCTCGACGTGCGGCCGCAGCCCGACCGGAACCTCCGCCTCACCGGCGAGGAATGCCTCCAAGACCCGCTCGCGAACGTGCTCGCATCGCATGAGCTTCACCCCTACTCCGGCCTACCGCGGTCTCCGGCCGGTCCTGCATCTCGGTCGCGCCGGGCGCCCGTCGACGGGCTCCGGCGTTCTACAGCCTGCCGTCGAGCACCTTGCCCAGTTCCTTCACGGCGTAGTGCATGCGCGACTTCACCGTGCCGATGGGCACCCCCAGGGTGTCGGCGATGTCCTTGTAGGCCATCCCCTGGAAGACATACAGCAGGATCACCTGCATGTGGTCGTGGGTGAGGTGGGAGAGCCCCTCGCGGACCCGGCGCGCGGTGTCCTTGTCGAGGAGCATCTTCTCCGGGCCGGGACCCTCCTCCGCCAGCATGGAGAACAGGTCGGTCTCGTCGCCGCTCTCGGACGATTCGGAGATGTTGCTGATCGGCCGACGGCGACGACGCTTGAACTCGTCCTTGGCCAGGTTGATGGCGATTCGGTGGATCCAGGCCGAGAAGTTGGTGCCCACCTGATACCGCGAGAGCTTGCGGTAGGCCCGGATCATGGTCTCCTGGAAGATGTCCTGTGCCGCTTCGTAGTCCCCGATGTACTGGTACACGAAGTTGAACAACGGCCGCTCGTAGCGGTCGTACAGCGTCGAAAACGCCGAGGTGTCACCCTCCAGCGTTCGCTCGACGAGGACGTCGTCAGGTACCGTCATGGCATCGGGCTCCCGATCTTCAGGCGTAGAACAGGGACTGAGCGCGCCGGGTTCAACCCGGCGTTCACCTTTTTTCGAGATTCTTGCGAGAACCCTTCCCCGTGCAGGGAGAACGGCGCGGCCGGCGGGGAGAGGGGGGCCGGGGCGTGCCCTGCCGGACACGCTCCCCCCGCGGGTCCGCGGGGACTCCGGACAAGGGAAGCCGGCCCTCCGGGCGAACCGAGCGCCGGTGATGCACCCGTGATCGAGCCTCGGATCGACCTTGCCTGGTTCCGCGCACACGCCGTGGAGGAGATCCTGCCGCGCTGGCTGGCCGTCGCACCCCATGAGAACGGCTTCCTGCAGCCCCAGATCGACCGTGCCTGGCGGCGCAAGGAGCAGCCGTTCGCCACACTCGTCTCGCAGACGCGGCTCCTGTTCAACTTCGCCCAAGGCTTCGCCCTGACCGGGGACGAGCGCTACCGGGCGGCGGTCGAGCGTGGCGTCGGCTTCCTCCTGCGCCACTTCCGGGACGCGCCCGGCGGCGGCTGGCACTGGTCGGTCGCGCCCGACGGCCGACCGATCGACCGGAGCAGGAACACCTACGGCCTCGCGTTCGCCGTCTTCGGGCTCTCGCACGCCGCCCGGTGCCTGGGGGACCCCGCCTGCCTGGCGGCCGCGCTCGAGACGCGCCGGTTCCTGGCGGAAGCCCTGACCGACGCCGAGGGGGGCTACTACCAAGGCGTCTCGGAGGACCTCTCGAGTTACACGGAGCCGACGCGGCGCAGCCAGAACCCAGTCATGCACCTGTTCGAGGCCCTGCTGGCACTCGAGGCGGCGGGCGGAGGCGCCGAGGCGCGGGAGGCGGTCGACGGGCTCTGGCGGTTCGTGGGGGGGAGGCTGCTGCGGGACGACGACCTGATCCCGGAGACGTTCGATGTCTCATGGCGCCCGCTCGCCGACGAGGACGGCGGGTGGATCAACATCGGCCACCAGTTCGAGTGGGCCTACCTGCTCGCCGAGGCGGAGAGGATGGGCCACGGCGGCGGGCTGGCGGCCGTCGGCCGGCGGCTTCTCGGCCGAGCCCTGGAGATCGGCGTGGCCGCCTCGGACGGCGGCGTGCTCACGCGGGCCCGGATGGATACCTCGATTGCGCCGGAGGACGCCGCGCACCGGGGCTGGTGGGAGCAGTGCGAGGCCTCGCGGGCGCTCCTGCGCTACGGCCTCGGCCTGGGCGAGCCCGCGCTGCTCGGTCCGCTGGCCGCGAACATCGGCTGCTTCCGGCGGCGCCTGATCGACCCGGAGTACGGGGGCTGGTACGTCGAGGCCGATCCGCGCGACCCGTACAAGGGGAGCGAGTGGAAGATCGACTACCACCTGGTCGGCCTCTGCATGGAAGCCGTGCGGCTGGCCGAGCCTCCCCCGGCCTAGTGGTGGATCTCGGCCTTGCGCTTGCGCAGCCGCGGCGGGGGCGGCGGCTCCTCCTGCGCGAGGGCTGCCTCCTCGCGCGCGAGCTTCTCGGCCTCGCGGCAGGCGGTGCAGCAGAAGCGCTTGCCGCCCCGCTTGCCGGTGATCTCGCGGACGAAGAGCTTGGCGCGGCGGTAGGAGCCTCGGTCGCAGCGGGGGTTGGCGCAGCGGGTGATCTCGTGGCCGATGCCTCGGATGGCGAGCAGGACCAGGTCGGCGAGTTCGATGACCTGGGCGAAGGGGAGCGGGGAGAGCGTCTCGCGGGGGACGAGCGTGACGTGGGCGAGCCCGCCGCGGTTCTGGAGCTGGAAGTGCTCGGGGAGCAGCGGCCGCACGAGCTGGTTGAAGACCCGGCGGTCCACCTCCGTGATCTTGAGCGCCAGGGTGTCGCTGGGGGTCTGGCCGGAGTGGACGCTCTCGACGAAGGCGTGGGCGACCGCCTGGATGGCTCGGGTCTCCACGAGGAAGGCCTCGCGGCGCGAGACCGACATCTTGCGCAGGGGTACGGGGCCGTCGCTCGCGTGGGACTGGACCACCGCGTCCCAGTTGAGCAGCGTCTCGGCCGTCGTCGCGTCGAGTTCCCGATCCGTCACGTCCCAGCCTCCTCGCGGCAGCGCGAGACTCGGCAGTTCGCTACGGGCGTTCCCGCATCCGCCCGGGTCACCCCAGAGGCGGGGCCTCGCTGTACTCTCCGGAGTCCGTGGTTCGGAGACGCTCGAGCGCCGCGGACATCGCGGGCGAGAGCCGGACGGGCCTGCGGTCCGATGTGCTCAGACACGCCAGCCAGACCGAAGCGCTGCCCACCCGGGACCCGCTCCCCTCGAGGGAGAGTTCGTGTTTCACCCGGAATCGGACACGCCCGATCTCTACCACCTCGGTGGTGAGACACACGACATCGCCATAGGTGACGGGGGAAAGGTAATCGACTTCCACACGGGTGACGGGGAAGAGCCAGCCGTGGCGGTATTCGTGGGCGACATCCAGCCCGGCCCAGCGGATCGCCTCGGTGCGGGCCTCCTCGAGCAGCCGCAGGTAGGCTCCGTAGTAGACGACGCCGGCCGCGTCGGTGTCGGCGAAGAGCGGCCGGATCCGCGTGGTGTGCACCGGCACGTCGTGTGCTCCCTTCTCCGGCGGCGGGCTACCAGGGATCGAGGGGTCCGGGCTCCGAGGACAGCCCGACCTGGAACGTCTCGGAGAGCGCCTCGACGGCCGCGTCGAGCTGCCGCTCCGGGATCAGGCAGGAGATCGCGTTGTACGCGTCGGACAGCTCCAGGACCTCGATCTCGGCCTGGCGGAGGGCGCCCATGAAGTGCCACAGCACGCCGGAGAGATCGCGCATCGAGGGTGCGACGACCGAGACGAGGGCGCAGTCGCGGGCCAGCGAGTAGCGGAGCGCCTGGGCCTGGATCGACTCCACGGCCGGCTCGAGGAGGCCGCGATCGAGCGCGAACTCGATGCGGTCCTCGCTGAGCTTGATCAGGTAGACGTTGACGCCTGCCTCATGGAGAACGCGGAAGACCAGGCCCATCCCCTCGCGCGGCTCATCCATGTGTACCGCGATCTTGGAGACGCCCCGGCGGGCCGACAGGTGCGTGACGCCCCGATCGCGCTCGAACGCGACATCGTCCCCCGGCCCGATCGGCCCCATCGCTGTCATTCGATCACCTCGTCCATGCCTTCGTGCTCCGCGAGATCCGAGCCGACGACGCCCACCAGGCGGCGGTAGATCCGCCGGCGCCACGTCTCGTCATCGCGGTCGGGGTAGTCGGCACGGTAGTGGGCGCCGCGGCTCTCCTCGCGCCGGAGCGCCGAGAGGACCACGAGACGGCCCACGGTCAGCATGTTGGCAAGCTCGATGTCGGCCCTGCGGAGCAGGGGGATCCCGAACTCCGCCAGCCACCCGTCGATCTTCGCCAGGGCCTGGGAGAGCCCCTCCCCCGTGCGGACGATTCCGACGTTGCGCCACATCAGCGACCGCAGCTCCGCGATGCACTCCTGGATCCGCCACTCGGGCCGGTCGCCCAGCTCGCGGGGCGCGCTCCAGGGGAGGCTGCGGATCCGGGTGCCGAGATCGCGGACGTCGGTCCCGGCGGCGGAGAGCCCGCTGATCGAGCCGAAGACGAGGCCCTCGAGCAGGCTGTTCGAGGCCAGCCGGTTGGCGCCGTGAACGCCGGTGCACGAGCACTCGCCGGCGGCGTAGAGGCCCTCGATCCCGGTCGAGGAGTCGAGTTCCACGCGGATCCCGCCCATCGTGTAGTGGGCGGCCGGGGTGACGGGGATCGGCTCGGTGCGAGGGTCGAGGCCGTGGCGCATGCAGGCCCGGAAGATCGTGGGGAAGCGTCGAGCGAAGAAATCGGGGTCGATCATCGAGCAGTCCAGGTTGACGTAGCGGGCGCCTGTCCGCTCGCAGCGGTCGACGATCGCGCGGGCGACGATGTCGCGGGGGGCCAGCTCGGCGTCCGGGTGGTACTCGCCCAGGAAGGCGATCCCGTCGCGGTCGCGGGCGATCGCTCCCTCGCCACGGACCGCCTCGCTCACGAGGAACAGGGGGTTCTCGCGGAGCGCCAGCGCGGTCGGGTGGAACTGGACGAACTCCATGTCGGCGACCGTCGCGCCGGCGCGGTAGGCGGCCGCGATGCCGTCGCCGGTGGCGACGAGGGGGTTGGTGGTCCACTCGTAGACGGCGCCGATCCCGCCGGTCGCGATGACGATGGCCCGGGTGGAGACCAGCGAGAGGTTGCCCGTGTCGAGGTGGAGCAGCATTGCGCCGAGCGCCCGGCCCTCGTCGACGACGAGGTCGAGCAGCATCGTGTGCTCGCGGATCGCGATCCCCATCTGGACGACGACGGCGTTCCACAGGGTGCGGTGGATCGCGCGGCCGGTCGCGTCGCCTCCGGCGTGGGCGATCCGGCGGCTCGAGTGGGCGGCCTCCTGGCCGAGGACGATGTGGCCGCCCTCCTCGTCGAAGCCGATGCCGAGCGCGATCAGCTCCTTGACCCGGTCGGGACCGTCATGAACGAGCCGCATGACGGTGGTGTCGTCGGAGAGCCCGGCCCCGGCCACGAGGGTGTCCATCGCGTGCAGCTCCGGGGAGTCGTCGGGCGACAGCGCCGCCGCCACGCCGCCCTGGGCGTAGGCCGTGTTGTTCTCCTCGAACGTGTCCTTCGTGACCAGAACGACGCGCCGGTTGGGGGCCGCGGCGAGGGCGCACGACAGCCCGGCGACGCCGGTCCCGATGATCAGGACGTCGCACTGGACGCACGGGAGCTGCGAGAGGTCGAGCCCGGTGAGATGACGCTGAAGCACGCGTGATCAGTCCCCTTGTAGAGCGCTCATCCGCTCCCGGTCCCCGAGAGTCTCGTTCTGGCTGCCAGAGCGGAGCCCTGCCAGGTCCAGGGCCACGTGCACGAATTCGGCCGCCCGGACGGCCGCGAGGATCGCCTCGCGTGTCGGTCCCTCGAGTGCGCGCGGCATCTCGGCCGCGGGCAGCTCGACCCGGGCGGTCGAGCGGGTGACCAGCCGCACCCGGAGGTCGGAGAAGCCGAGCGCCCGCACCGCCTGCTCGGCCCGGGCGATGCGCGCCAGGTCGCCCGCGGTGAGCGCGGTGTCGTAGGGGATCCGGGAGGCGAGACAAGCGGCGGAGGGCTTGTCTGCCGTCGGCAGGCCCATCGCGCGCGAGAACCGCCGGATCTCCGCCTTGGTCAGGCCGGCAGCGCGCAGCGGTTGCAGGACACCCAACTCGTCGACGGCCCGCTGGCCGGGGCGGAAATCGCCGAGGTCGTCGAGGTTGGTGCCGTCGACCACATGGGCGAGGCCCCGCTCGCGGGCGCGCTCCACAAGCGCGCCGAAGACGGCGCGCTTGCAGTGGTAGCAGCGGTCGGGGCCGTTCGCGACCAGGCCGGGGTTGGCGAGCGCGTCGGCCCGGATTGTCTCGTGGCGGATCCCGAGCCGCTCCGCGAGGGCGGCCGCATCCTCGGCGTGGCCGTCGGGGTACAGCACCGAGGCGATGGTCACGGCGAGGACGCGCTCGGCCCCAAGCACGTCGCGGGCGGTCGCGGCAAGGAACGTCGAGTCGGCCCCGCCCGAGAAGCCGACCAGGACCGAACCCGCATCGCGCAGCAGCTCGCGCAGCCGCGCGGGGGGACCCGTCGCGTCATCGGCCATGCCCGTCGCATCCTCTCGGTCGCGGCGGGCTCGGCCGGCATCACCCGTCGCCTACCTGCCGAACCCTCGCGTTCCCCCGTCCCAGCCGCCCCCATTGTACCCTCCGCGGCCGCCATTGCCCCAGGACTGATTGCCCCACGAGCCGTTGCCGCGCGAGCCGCGGTCCCATCCGCCGTCGCCGCGGGAGCCGTTGCCCCAGGAGCCGTCGCCCCAGCCCCGGCCACCGCCCCACCCGTTGCCGCCGTCGTACAGGAACGTGTGCACACGGATCGAGGTGCCGCCGAGCAGCTCGGCGAGGGCTTCGGCGCCGACGTAGCGGGGCTCGTAGGTCACGTAGATGTACGAGGAGCGATCGGGGGCCGGCGCGCCGAGCTGGCCCATCGGGGCGAACTGCGCGAAGGCCGAGGCCGCGCTGAGACCGAATGCGAGCACGAACCACATGCTGAACCTCTTCAACGAGGACACCTCTTCTCCGGGACGCGTCGTGTGCGCCCCAGGTGTCGAGAGCCCCGGGCGAGGCGTCTGATTCGGCGCCGGCGCCGCGCGATCGGAGGGCCCGGCCGGCATCGAAGCGAGCCTCCGGGCGCATTGGTGGCGTCAGAAGGCATTGGCAACGCTATACTGTTGGCGCCATCCTCCTCGGAGAGGTCGGTGCCCGGCGGCCCCACCCATGGTCGCGGGTTGCACACACGACTAGGAGCGAGCGCATGGATCCGGCGGAAGCACGTGCGACCGAGCGGAAACGCAATCCCCTGCTGATGGTGCTCCAGATCAGCATCCTTGTCGCGGCCGACGCCTCGGCCATCTTGCTCGCCGCCTGCCTGGCGGCGATGCTGCGCTTCGACACGGTCGACCTGGCCGAGGCGTTGCCCCGGCTCAACGGCCACATCGCGAGCGTTCTGCTCTCGCTGCCGGTCTACATCGCGGTGTTCGCCGCGTTCCGGCTGTACCGGTTCGCGTGGCGGTTCGTGGGCCTCTACGCCCTGATCGCGGTCGTGCTCGGCTGCACGGTCGGCTACCTCACCTCGGTCGCGCTCGACATGGCTCTCGCGCCGGGAGGGCCGCCGCAGCTCGCCTGGCTGACCATCTCCTGGCTGCTCGGCATCTTCCTGGTGGGAAGCCTGCGGGTCGCGCTCCGCGTCGTGAACATGGTCCACCAGTACGGCTGGCACCGTGTGCTGCCCGTGCTGTTCCGTGCCTCATTCGCCCGCAACGGCCACGGCTCGCGCCGGATCGTGATCCTCGGCGGCGGCCCCGACGCGGCCCGCCTGCTCACCTCGCTGATCGAGGACACCGACGGCGCGTATCAGGTGGTCGGTCTGCTCGACGACAACCCGCAGCGCCACGGCGCGTACATCCGGTTCGCGAAGGTCCTGGGGCCGCTGTCGAAGCTGGGCGAGCTGTTGGCCGAGCAGCAAGTCGACGAGGTCTTCGTGGCGATGAGCAACGCGAACTCGGGCTCGCTCAACCAGTGCCTGACCGAGTGTCGTCGTCGGCGGATCCCGGTCTACGCAGTACCCACGCTGCAGAACGTGCTCGAGGGCAAGACGCTGCTCAAGACCGAGGAGATCCGGCTCGAGGACCTGTTGCGCCGGCAGCCGTTCCGCGCCGACCTGGCGGGGATCGGCGGCTACCTCACCGACAAGCGGGTGCTGGTGACGGGCGCGGGGGGCTCGATCGGCTCCGAGCTGTGTCGGCAGATCGCGGCGATGAACCCGGCCGCGCTCCTGCTGATGGGCCACGGCGAGAACTCGATCGACCGGATCCACCGGGAGCTGTGCGTGAAGTTCCCTGGTCTGGCGAACCGGCTCCAGATGGTCATCGCGTCGGTCTCCGATGCGCGCCGGATCGAGGAGGTCGTCGCCCGCTACCGGCCCCACGTCGTGTTCCACGCCGCCGCGCACAAGCATGTGCCGATCATGCAGGTGAACGTCTCCGAGGCGATCCGCAACAACGTCCTGGGAACCCAGCATGTCGGCGAGTCGTGCGGCAGGCACGGCGTCGAGACGATGGTGCTGATCTCGACCGACAAGGCGGTCTACCCCTCGAACGTGATGGGGGCGACCAAGTGGGTCTGCGAGCAGCTCCTGTGCGCGATGGCGTCCGAGTTCCCATCGACGAAGTACGTGACGGTCCGGTTCGGCAACGTGCTGGGCAGTCGCGGCAGCGTGGTTCCGATCTTCGAGGAGCAGATCGCGCGCAAGGGTCCGGTCACCGTGACCCACGACGAGATGACGCGGTACTTCATGACGATCCCCGAGGCGGTGCAGCTCGTGCTGCAGGCGGGAGTGATCGGCCGCTCGGGCGATCTGTACCTGCTCGACATGGGGCCTCCGGTGCGGATCATGGATCTCGCCGAGGACATGATCCGGCTGCACGGCTACACGCGCGAGGACATTCCGATCATCATCACCGGGGCGCGCGAGGGCGAGAAGCTGCACGAGAAGCTGGTGATGGAGGACGAGGAACTGGTCCGCGATGCCGACGGCCTGTGGCTCGTGCAGCGCGGCAACATGCTCAACCGCGAGCAGATCCGCGAGTTCCTGGCGCAGATCCGGGAGCTGTCGCACGACGAGGAGCGCCTGTTCGAGGCGCTGGTGGCCGTGGTGCCGCGCGAGGGTGAGCGCCAGCAACTGCGTCGGCCGATCGCGCGCAAGCGCTGGCTGGCGCCGCTGCTGGGCGAGGCGGAGGCGCAGGTGCGCTGACGGCGCCTCGGCGCGAGTTCCCCCGCTCGAAGCCGGGCGCGGGGCTGGGGAGTGGAGTCGACACGTCGATGCCGACGGTAGTGGAGCGGTCGTCGAGGTTCCGGGGCGCCAGCAATGTGGTGTTCACCACGGTGGCGGGCCGTCCGGCACTGCTCAACCTGACCACGCGTGAGCAGCGGGGGCTCAACGAGACCGCGGTGCGGATCTGGCAGCTCGTGCAGATCGAGTCGAGCGTGGGGGAGATGGCGAAGACGCTCTCGGAGGAGTACGACGTGGGCGAGGGGGAGGCCCTGACGGCCGTCACCTCGCTGTGCGACAGCCTCCTCCGCGCCGGGCTGGTCGACTGGATCCGCGAGTAACGGCTCCGGGGAGCGGGCGATCGACCGGGCCGAGGGTGGAAGGGAACGACGGCTCACCATGACACGCAGACACAGGGTGCTGATCCTCATCGGCACGCGACCGGAGGCGATCAAGCTCGCTCCCGTCGCGCTGGAGCTGCGCGAGCACTCCACGACCTTCGACACGCGGGTGGTCCTCTCCGGACAGCACGCGCATCTGGTTCGGCCGGTGCTCGACCACTTCGGCGTCGAGGCCGATGCCGACCTGGCGGTCATGACCCACGCCCAGGCGCTCGGCGGGCTAACCGCGCGAGCGCTCGAGGCGATCGACGGCGTGCTCGAGCAGGAGCGGCCCGAGCTGCTGCTCGTCCAGGGCGACACGACGACCGTCTTCGCCGGCGCCCTGGCGGCCTTCTACCGCGGAGTGCCGGTCGGCCATGTCGAGGCGGGACTGCGCACCGGCGACCTCCACCAGCCCTTCCCTGAGGAGTTCAACCGGCGGGCGGCGGCGATCGTCACCCAGCTTCACTTCGCGCCGACCCCGCGTGCCCGGCAAGCCCTGCTCGACGAGCGCGTGCCGGCGGAGAGCATCTACCTGACCGGCAACACGGTGACCGACGCCGTGCGGCTGACGGTCGTCCGCGCCGAGGCCGAGCCGGAGGTCACCCCGCTCGGCCGCAGCGAGCCTCGCCGGCTCCGCGAGCTGGTGGGCGACGGCGACTTCCTGCTGGTCGAGGTCCACCGGCGGGAGAGCATCCCGCAGGGGATCGCCGAGGTCTGCGAGGCGGTCGATCAGGTGAGCCGCGCCCACCGCGTTGCGGTGGTCATCTCGGTCCACCCGAACCCCAGAGTCCGGGAGATCGTGGTCCCGCGGCTCGCGGGCGTGGCCAACGTCCATCTCGTCGAGCCGACCGACTACCCGGTCTTCGTGCAGCTCGTGGCGCGCGCGCGCCTCGCGCTGACCGACTCCGGCGGCCTCCAGGAGGAGGCGCCGTCGTTCGGCACGCCGGTGGTCGTGGCCCGGAACCAGACGGAGCGCCCGGAGGCGGTGGAGCAGGGCCTCAGCATCGTGGCCGGCACCCAGCGCGAGCGGCTGGTCGCCGCGGTCGACGAGCTGCTGGGCCGCGAGCCGGTGCGGCCGGAGCCGGGGACGACGCTCCCGAGCCCCTTCGGCGACGGCTTCACGGCGCGCCGCACCCGCGAGGCGATCGAGCACTTCCTCGCCGGTGGCCCCCGGCCGCCGGACTACGCCCACGCCTAACCGGGCGCCGGCCTGGAGCAGCCCTCGCAGACTTTCGCGGGCACGAGCGAAGGGCGACAACCGGCGGCGGATCGTCCCTGCGCACCACCCCAGGCCATTGCCGTCGGGGCCAAGGCGCATGGACCCCGACGACAACGGCTCGGGCGGATCAGAAGGACGAGCGCTCGACAGACCCTCGCTCGCCGCCGGTACCTGCAGGAACTTCCGGGAACCGCGCTAACTCCCCGCGTACTCCGTGTTCCCCTGAGTCGGGAGATGCTGGATCCAGACGTTGCGGTACTGCACCGGGAAGCCGTGGTCCTGGAGGAGCAGCGGACCGGGGCCGTCGGTGCTCTCGTCGATCTGGATGCCCGTCGGGCCGGGGATCTCGGTGTTGTTCTGGATCAGCCTGCCGTTGAGGAAGACGGTGACCCGCGCCTTCTCCGTGACCTCGCCCTGCTCGTTCATCCGGGCCGAGCGGAGGACGATGTCGTAGGTCTGCCACTCGAGCGGCGGGCGGCAGGCGTTGACCAGCGGGGCGGCCTGGCCGTAGACGGCGCCGCAGTCGCCCGTGCCGGGCGCCGCGAAGCCGTAGCTGTCGAGCACCTGGATCTCGAAGCGCCCCTGGAGCGCGATGCCGCTGTTGCCCTTGGCCTGACCGCTGGCCTCGGGCATGTCCGGCACCAGGAACTCGACGTGGATGTAGGCATCCTCATGGACGTCGTTGGTGATGATGTCCCCCCCGACCGGCGTCGTGACTCCGTCCTCGACGGGCCACGTGCCGGGGCTTCCGTCGCGCCCGTGCCACTGGCTCATGTCGCCCGTCGCGAGCGGGGCAATGGCGCCCTCCGGGGGGGCCATGCCGAGGGTCGGGGAGGGACCGACCCGGTCGGGCTTGCCCACGTTGCTCTCGGCCATGGCCGCCCACGCGATCGCTAGCACTACACAGACTGCACACGCAATACAGACCACTCTACGAACCATCGTTCAAGTACCCCTTTCGGATGGAGCCACCATCGCCGCGCGGTCGCCCGCCTCGCGGGCCCGCGTCGGGAGGTTTCACCGTATGGCCGCCAGCACCCGTTCCACGCGACGCGCCAACTCGTCGGTCTCCTGCATCAGGCGGCGGATCACCGCGTCCTCAGAGGCGGGCGCATGGGCGTCGAGGAAGCCCGGGATCGTGAGTGAGCCGCGGTGGTCGTCGCGCTCCTTGGAGAGACGCGACTCGGCCGCGAGCCGACGCTGTTCCGTGGCGAGGCGCTCGAGCGCCGGTCCGGTCTCCAGCTCCGGCGCCTCGGCCCGCAGGAGGCCGCGCGCGAACTCCCATGCGAGGTCCTCGGTGGGGGCCATGAGCAGGTCGGCCGGCACGGTCGCCGCCGTGAGCAGCGCCTCGGCCCGCGCGAGCAGGGCGCGGAGTCCGTAGAGAACGATGTGCTGGGAGTAGGCCGCGATCGCCTTCGTGCGCGAGGTGTCGGAGAGGTAGTTCTTGCCGATCCCCGCGATGTCGGCGTCGGTGTAGAAGACCTTCACGCGCTCGACGGCCTGCAGCTCGGCCCGGGCCCGCAGCATCATCGAGACGATCTCGGGACGGAAGACCGAGAAGTCGAACGTCGAGCGCCGCGCCTTGTCGCGCTGGCGGTACTTCGCCTCGTTGCGCGAGAGGGCGTAGAAGTTCGCGTACAGCACCCAGGCCGGCATGATCTCGTTGAACGAGGGCGAGATCGCCTCGACGTTCCGGGCGGGCGGGTTGACGAGCGAGAAGGGCATGGTGATGCGCTGGGGGAGCATCGTGACGCCCGAGGCGACGATCGAGTAGGGAGCGTCGGCGAAGTTGGCCGGGTACTTGATGTCGCAACCGAGGCCGAAGAAGACCCCCTCGCCCGGCCAGACCTCCTGGTCCGGAGCGCGGGAGGTGTGGTTCGAACCGACGTTCGCGCCGTAGGCGATGTTGCCGCGCCCCTCGGGCCAGATCGCCGCGATCAGCAGGGCCTGGTGGTGGAAGGCGACGAAGGGGCCGACCAGGCTCGCCGTGACCTCGCCCTCGCCGACGCCGCTGTTCGGTCCGAGGATCGAATCGCTGACCTTGCCGTGGCGCTCGACGTGCGAGTGCTCGGTGAGGACCGCGTTGGTCACGATCGACATCGACTGGACCTCGCAGCCCCACTGGAGGATCGCGTCGCGCACGATGCAGCCGTCTCCAACGAGGGCCGGCTCCTCGGCGGTGCTGAGGAGGGTCGCGTTCTCGACGAGCGTTGCCCCCTCGATCCGGGCTGCGGCGCCGACGAGCACATCGGCCACCCGACCGCAGCGCGCGAGCACGGCGCCCTCGCCGATCGTGGCCCGCGGCCGGCGGACGGCCTCGGTGTAGCGGCCGACCAGCTCGGCGTAGGCCGCGAGGAACTCCGCACGGTCCCGCCGCTTGGCGACACACTCGGCGACCGGGATCGTCAGCTCGGCGAAGGAGAGCACCTCGCGCCCTCCGGTCTCGATCCCGACGGCGATCTCGCGTCCGTTGCCGAAGCCGCTGCGGCCCGAGGCGATCACCTCGCGGCAATCGCGCACGACGGCGCCGACGCCGACCACGTAGCCGGAGAGCACGCCGACGTCCAGCACGAGCGCGCCGGGGCCGATGTCGCAGTTCGCGACGGTCGACCGGTAGAGTCCCGCCGGATGGCTCACGCCGGGAGCGATCTCGATCTCGCCCGCGGTCGGGCCGACGGACACGGCGCCCAGGAACCGCACGTGGCGGAGCCGGCTGGGGTCGAAGGGCTCGCAGACGCGGACGCGCGCCCACTCCTCGGCGGAGCAGCCTCCGGCCGTGAGCGCGGCGACCTCCTCGGCCGTGAGGGCGCGGCCCTCGGCCGCCCCGGCCCCGGCGGCCGTGGCGCACGGCGCCGGGTGGGCGAGCGCGCGTCGGACCTCCTCGAGCGCCTCCTCGGGTGTGAGCTGCGTTCGGATCTCGCTGACGCCCAGCGGGCGGCGCTGGGCGATCTCCGGGGCCTTCCAGGTCCTGGTGTGCATGGGTCGCTCCCTCCCTCCCGGCGCTACTTCACGGTGACCGACTTGGCCAGGTTCCTCGGCTTGTCGGGGTCGAGGCCCTTCTCCAGGGCGACGAAGTAGGCCAGGAGCTGACCGTAGACGATGGCCGGAATCGCGCCGTAGGGGCCGTTGGCCCGCACGGGGAGGAAGTGGTCGAAGACCTCGTTCTCGCAGCAGGAGACCCCGATGAGGGTGCCTCCGCGCGCCTTGGCCTCGGTAGCGTTGGAGAGCGTCTCGAGCGCCCAGTCCTCGTCACTGGCGAGGGCGAAGACGGGGATCCCGGGCTCGACCAGGGCGAGGGGGCCGTGCTTGAGGTCGCCGGCCGCGAATCCCTCGGCATGGATGTACGAGATCTCCTTGATCTTGAGGCACCACTCGAGCGCGGTGGGGTAGTCGACGCCCCGGCCGATCGCGTAGATGCAGGGGCAGCGCGCGACCATCGGCGCGAGGGCCCGGACACGCTCGCGACTCTCCTCCGTGAGGATCTCCTCCAGCTCCCCACGGACGCCGGCGAGGAGGCGCCGTCCGGCGCTCGGGACGCCGTTGAGGGCGAAGGAGAGCAGGGTGAGCATTGCGAGCTGCGAGAGGTAGGCCTTGGTGGAGACGACGCTGATCTCGGGCCCGGCCTTGGTGAGCAGCGCGACGTCGGCCGCCCGCATCAGCGAGGAGCCCATGACGTTGACGAGGGCCAGGACCTTGGCGCCGGCCTTGCGCGCGGTGCGGACGCTGGCCATCACGTCGGCCGTCTCGCCCGACTGGGAGATGGTGAGCATCAGGTCACCGGGCTTGAGGAGCCCCGAGAAGTAGGGGAACTCGCCGGCGGAGATCGGGCGAGCGGCGATGCCGTTGTTGGTCGAGAGGATGTAGGAGGCGTACATGCCGGCATGGAGGGCCGTGCCGCAGGCGACGATGTAGACCGCGCGGGCCTGGCGGATCATCTCGGCCGCACGGAGCAGATCCTCGTCGGCGGTGGAGGCCACGTTGTCGAGGACCGTCGGTTGCTCGAGGATCTCCTTGATGGTGAAGTGCGGGTGCCCGCCCTTCTCGGCCTGCTCGACGTCCCACTCGATGCGGGTGGTCGATGCGGCGACCGGGGCGCCGGTTGTGAGGTCGACGACGGTGTACCGCGGGGCGCCGTCGGCGGCCTGCTCGATGACGGCCATCTGGTTCTCGTCGAGGAAGACGGCGGTACGCGTATAGGCCAGGAAAGCGGGGACATCGGAGGCGAGGTAGCAGCCGTCGTCGCCGATCCCGAGCACGAGAGGGCTGAAGCGGCGCGCGCCGAGCAGCATGTGGGAGTCGCGGTCGACCACGGCGACGGCGAAGCTCCCCTCGAGCTGCGCAAGGGCGGCGCGCGTGGCCTCGGGGAGCGACGCGGTGCGGCGCAGCTCACGGGCGATCAGGTGCGGGATGACCTCGGTGTCGGTCTCGGACTGGAAGACGCACCCCTCGGCCCGCAGCTCGCGCCGGAGCGCCTGGTAGTTCTCGATGATCCCGTTGTGGACGACCGCGATGCGGCCGTCTTGCGAAAGGTGCGGATGGGCGTTGGCCTGCGAGACGCCGCCGTGGGTCGCCCAACGGACGTGGCCGATGGCGGGAGAGAGCGAGGGCTCCTCGAGGAGTTCGGCGGGAACGGAGCCGAGCTTCCCGATGTCCTTGACGCAGACCACGGCGTGATCGGCCCGGGCGGCGATGCCCCAGGAATCGTAGCCGCGGTACTCGAGGCGCGCGAGTCCCTCGGAGACGATCGTCGGGCCGTTGCGCCTGCCGGAGTAGGCCATAATGCCGCACATGGTGGGACCTCCCCTTGGTCGTCGTAGTCGGAGCGCGCCGGCCGCGAGCGGCCCGTACACGGGCGCGGCTGTGCTCTGCCCGCATGCGGCAATTCGTGCCGCCAACACACAACAGCGGGCGCCCCGATCCCCGGTTCCATCCTGTCCGCTTGATACCACATGCCCTTCGGGGCGGTCAAACGGCCCAGCGAGGCGAGGAGGGCGCGGATGCGGCATCGGCCTGCCGGCGGGCCGCCTTGCGGAGGCCCGAAGACGAACGCTATACTGCGGCAGGAGTCACGACGGGGCGTAGCGCAGCCTGGTTAGCGCGACTGCTTTGGGAGCAGTAGGTCGTTGGTTCGAATCCAATCGCCCCGACCAGCGTACGCGGAAGTAGCTCAATTGGTAGAGCGTCAGCCTTCCAAGCTGAGGGTTGCGGGTTCGAGTCCCGTCTTCCGCTCCAACTCCTGTCGCTCGGGCCCGTAGCTCAGCGGATAGAGCAACTGCCTTCTAAGCAGTGGGTCGGAGGTTCGAGTCCTCCCGGGCCTGCCAGGCTCCCTCCCCCGGGGATCGGGGGCGGACGGGGGCCCGTCCCCCCACAGGAGGCGTCCGGATGGACCGAAGACGACCGACTGCCGCTACCCTCCCGTGGCTCGTGGCGCTCGCTCTCGCCCTCTCCTGCTGTGTCGGCCGCGCCCAGGACACCCCGAGCCTCGAAGAGGCCCCGCCGCGCGCATCGGGCGCCGAGACCGGACCCGGCCCTGACGCCGCTCCCGCTCCCGACACGCCCGAGGGACCGGCTGCGCCGCAGACCGACGACCGCCTGCCCGCCGGCGGCGAGCAGACCGCCGATGCTCCGGCCCCGACCGCCCCGCCGGGAGCCGAGTCCGCCGCGCCACGGCATCCCGCGGCGCAGCCCGACACCCCTGCGGCTTCGGCCGAATCCGCCCCCCGGGGCGCTGCCGCCACCGAGTCCGGCCCTGCGGCCGCCCCGCCTGCCGAGCCGGAGGCTCCGCTCGCCGCACCGGACGCCAGCGAGGCGCCGGCGCCCTCCGCAGCGCGCGCGCGGGCGGAGCTGGTCCAGCGCCGCGACTCCACCATCAGCCAGGCAATCGGTCAGCTAGCGGAGCCGAGCCCTGAGCGTCCCCTGTCGGACGAGGACAAGATCTCACTCCTCTCGGAGCTGTCCCGCCAGGCTCGAATGCAGTTGGCGGGACTCCAGACCGAGCTGGTGGAGACCGAGGCGAAGTGTGAGCTGTCGCTCGGCCGTGCGAGACGGTACTCCGCCGAGCGCAACCGCTTGCCCCTGCTGATCGCGCGCGGGGAGATCCCCCTGGTCTATTCGACGCGAGCCCGGGACGACGCGGAGGACTCCGTCACCGAACTGAACGCCCTCTTCGACGAGGTGCTCGAGCGCCGGGCGGAGATGGCGCGTGCGCTCCCGCGGTACGAGACCGAGCTGGCGGCCGCCCGGGAGGCAGCGGCTCTGGTCGCGGCCGAGGGAGCGCTCGGCGCGGCGGCGTCCTCGGCGACCGAGGTGCTCCGCCGGAGGGTGGAGCTGGCAAGCGAGCTGTCGGCGCTGCTCGAGCGGGAGCTGACCCGGATCGTCGATGCCACGCAGGAGGCGGCGCAGTTCGCCGTGGACGTCGCGGGGGCCATCGAGGCGGGGGAGCCGCGCCGACTCGGGGCTCGGACAACCCGGCCCCTCGGCATGGAGGCATGGCCCACCGTCGCCTCGGACACGGCCGTCGCCCTCGGTTGGTGGGAGGACGTTGCCCGTCAGTCGGTCGACGGGGCACTCCGGCGCGCGTTCGCGTGGTCCTTCGTACTGACGTGCGTCGTCCTCGTGGCGACGGCGCTCCTGTGGGCGATGTTCCCACGGGCGGCGGCCTGGCTGGCGCGCCGCGTGGGCGAGGAGTCGCTGCAGCGCCGGAGGGCGTGTCGCCTGGCGGCGCCGATGGTCGCCGCGGGGCGCGGCCTCGCGGTTGCGGCCGGCTGGGCTGCTCTCTGCCTCACGTGGGACACCCCTTCGGCCTGCCTCGAGGCGGGCACATCGCTGATCGGCGCGTGGGCCACCTTCGCCGTGTTCCGTCTCGCGCTGCGGTGGGCCCTGTCGCCCGGGGAGCCGGAGTTGCGGGCGGTCGACCTGCGAGAGGCGGCCGCGGCGAACCTGCACTGCCTCCTGGTGCGCCTGGGCGCCTACACGGCGCTGCTCGTGCCGCTCATGGCCCTGCTCGCCCGGGTGCCCAGCCCTCTGGTGGAGCTGTCACGGGCGCTGCAGTTCGCGTACCTCAGCGGGATGGTGGCCATTGGCGCGCTGGTGGTGCATCGGGCCGGAGGGCTGTCGGAGGTCCTGCCGGCGCCGGCCGGCGCGGCCAAGACGCTCGTGCACCGCGTGGGGCGGCTGGCGCTGCCGCTGTGCGGCGGAGCGGTCGCCGCCTCCGCCATCGCGGCGGCTTCGGGCTACGCGAACCTGGCGGCCTTCGTCTCGCGGGCGCTGACGCTCGGCGCCCCGGTCTGCTTGGGCGCCGTCGTCCTGGACAGCCTGGTGGCCGGGGGGGCGCGGGAGGCGCCGCTCCCGCCCTGGAAGCGGTGGTTCCGGGCCATGCTCTGGTGCGCCGTGGTGGCCGCGGCCGTGCCAATCCTCAGGCTCCGCTGGCACCATGCCCTGTACGCCGTCGATCTCCTGCGCCACGCGACGATCGACGTGCAGGGCGCCCATGTGACCCTGCTCGGGATCGTGCGGGGCGGCGCGATCGTGCTCGTCAGCTACCTCGTCGGGCGGCGGCTGCGCGACCGCCTCACCGCGTGGCCGCGGCTGGTCGCGCGGTTCCAGTCGGGGGCCGTATACGCGCTGTCGAGCCTCGCCTTCTACGCCGTCCTCGCCGGAGGCGTGATGTGGGGGATCTTGGCATCCGGGTTCGATCTGAGCGTTCTGACCGTGTTCGCGGGCGTCGCCGGCATCGGTCTCGGCTTCGGGCTGCAGGATGTCGTGCGGAACTTCGTGAGCGGCCTGATCCTGCTCATCGAGCGCCCCGTGGCCGTGGGCGACGCCGTCGACCTCGGCGATCTGCAGGGCCAGGTGGTCTCGATCAGCCTCCGCAGCACCGCGATCCGTACCCGGGACGGCAACACCGCGCTCGTGCCGAACTCGACGCTCGCCTCCTCCCGCGTGACCAACATGACGACGAGCGATCCCCGCCTGAGGGTGACGGTCGAGGTGGGGGTCTCCTACGATACGGACCTCGTCCGAGCCCGCGCGCTGCTGCTCGGCATCCTCGGGGAGCACGAGCTGATCCTCCGCGACCCGGAGCCGGCCGTCACGGTCGACCGCTTCGGCGACAGCGCCATTGTTCTCAGGGCGTACGCGTGGGTCGGCAAGGCCGACGACGCCCTCGTCACGCCCTCGCAGTTGCGGTTCCGCATCTGGGAGGTGTTCCGCGACGAGGGCATCCGGATTCCCTTCCCGCAGCGCGACCTACACTTCGTCACTCCCCCCGCGGGCTCGGCGCCGGCGGCCGGCCCCCACGTGGGGCCGGAGACCTGACCCGTCGCCGGGGAGCCGTCACCCACCGCCCGCGCCCGCGCCGCGTTGCCCGGGTTCGGGCGGACGACCGGAGACCTGTCCATGCTGCTCGGCCTGACCGCATTCGTCCTCGCCCTGGGAAGCCCGACGTGCGAGTTGCGCGGCGACCTCTCGAGCCCCAGCCTGCGGATCGCCGCCCCCGGCGGCCCGGCGCTCGTGCGCATCGAGCCCCTTTTCGGGCTCACATTCACCGACCTGCAGATGATCGGGCCGGCCGAGATGGAGCGCGCGCCCGTGGCGGGCGATCCCCTGGCGATGGCGTGGGACCACCCTCGGGCCCGGGTGGTGCTGCGGGTCGAGCCCCAGCCCGACCGCGTGCTCTTCCGAGCCGACGTGACCTGCAAGAGCGGCGCGATCCTGCACGTGGCCGTGCCGTTCAGCTTCGTCCTCGAGGGCGACCCGGTCGAGCGTGTGCTGTGGCCCCAGGGCCTGGGCGTCGAGCTGTCGTCGGAACTCGTCCACTCGGACCGGGTGATCGGGCAGGACTACCCCCCGCTGTTCTGCGACTTCGTCGCGGCTCGGGTCGGGGGGGAGTGGCTCCACTTCTACCGGTGCGAGGATCCTCCGCCGGTCCGCCCGAGCGTCTGGGCGATGCTGGGTGGGCCCGCCCCCACGATCCGTCACTACTACGCCACCTGCGTGCGTGCGGGGGAGACGTGGCGCACGCCGGCCGTGGCCTGCCAGGTCGGAGGCGACCTGCGGGGGACGCTGCTGCGCTACAAGCGCGAGTGCGGGCTGGGCCGCTCGTTGGCGGAGAAGATGGGCCCCGGCTTCCATGCCCGCTGGGTGGGCATGGCCGAGGCGATGCTCGCGGGTCCGTTCGACCGGATGGCCGCCACCGCGGAGCGGCTGCCCCTGCCCGCCGTCGTCGAACCCGCGACCTGGATGCTGGGCGGCTTCGACCGCAAGTACCCGGACTTCCTGCCGCCACGCGCCGCGTTCGGGGGCGAGGCGGGTTTTCGGCGGTTCGTCGAGACCGCCCATGCGCACGGCCATCTCGTTCGGCCGTACGTGAACTCCACGTGGTGGTGCACCGGCTGGGACGGGCCGGACAGCGAGCCCGCGCCCTCCTATCTCCGCTACGGCGACGCGCCGCTCTCCCGGAACCTGCAGGGCGAGCGGCTCTCCGAGCGGTACGGCGTGAACTACGGGTACCGCGTGACGCCGAGCCACCCGGTGGCCGCGCAGCGCCGGCTCGAGG
The DNA here is from genome assembly GCA_964598695.1 of uncultured Armatimonadia bacterium. GTDB lineage: Bacteria > Armatimonadota > Zipacnadia > UBA1398 > UBA1398 > CAZRDB01. The sequence goes on along the minus strand of CAZRDB010000008.1, from coordinate 9,697 downwards.
TGCGCGACGCGCTCCTCGACGACTACGGGGTCGACTACCTCTACCTCGACCAACTCGGGGCGCGCGACTGGGCGCCCGACACAAACCCGGCGCTGGCTAACCCCGCCGACTACGGGGCGGCGCTGATGGCGACGGCGTTGGAGGACGCGGCGCGCTGCCCCATCGAGACCGAGTTCGGCCACGACCGGATGCTGGCCGCGGCCTCGGCCCTGAACTTCTGGTGTCTGCCCCCGCTTGCCGTGACGCCCTTCTGGCCCGGCACGCCGCCGCCGGAGTCGGAACTCCACCTCGTGAGGCCCTTCCCCTACGGGCTGTACCTGTCGACGGGCGATGCGGTGGTGAACATCCCCGACAGCCGCGACCCCGCTCGGCTGGCGTGGTCGCTGCTGCTGGGCGGGCGCGTCTCGCTCGGCTGGGCGGTCGACGAGCGCGTCGGCGAGGGTCCTGAGCGGGCGCGGGTCGAGTTCCTCCAGAGGCTGGCGCAGGCGATGGGGGAGGGTGTGGTCGGCGACCGACTGACGGGCTTAGACTACCTCGCGCCCCGGGTCTGCAGGAGCACCTTCGAGCACCACACGGTCCTCGCCAACCTTGCGGCCGACCCCTGGCCCACCGAGCACGGTGCGGCCCTCGCGCCCGGGGGGTACGAGCTGCGCGCCGACACGGGCCTGTGGGCCGGCCACTACCTGGGCGCGGACGGACACCCGGTGAGCGTGGCGCTCGCTCCCGGCCGGCCCGGGCGCGTGCTCGCACGGCGTGGCTTCCGCCTCGATCTGTCGGGCAGCCGGCGCCTGCTCGACGACTCGAAAGCCCCGCCGGCCACGGTCTCGGGCCGACGCTGTGCCGTGCTCGACATGGGTCCGGCGGTGGGCGGGCACATGGCGGGGGGGCTGACCGCCGACCAGGTGCGGCAGGCCTTCGCGGACCTGTCGCCGCGTGGGGTCTCGAACCCGGACGGGCTGCGCTCGGCGCTGCGCACGGCGCGCGTGGTCGTCAACGCCCACCCCGAGCACCTACCGTGCGAGACTCTCGATGATTGGCCGACTGCGCTCTCGCGGATCCGCGCGTGGTGCGAGGCCAGCGGGGTGTGGGTTGAGGTGGCAGGCTACCCGATGTGGATCGCCGCCGCGCCCGACGCGAGCGTCGAGGGCGGCTGGTCGCGCAGGCCCATCTGGCAGGCCGGGCTGCGGGACCTGTGCGACGACGAGTGCGCCCTTCCCACGCCCCTTCCCGCGGCCGGCCCAGTGACGGTGACCGCGGTGGGAAGGACGGTGCTGAGCCCGGCCACTGTCTCCGCTCTGGAGGCCCTCCCCGCCGTGGTCGCCCGGCCGCTGATCGATCCTGCGGGCACGATCGTCGTCGCCGAGGGCGCCGCTGGAGGCTACATCACCGTGCGCCCGATCGGCCACGGGGCGCTCGTGCGGGTGGCGGGCGTCCCATCGCTGCCCGCCCTTGCCGCCCTCAGCGAGACGGCCCAGGCCATCGTGGACGGCCGGCTTGGCCTCGGCCCGCCCGCTTGGCGGACGCCGTGCCTCTTCGAGCTGCGGTAGCGGAGGTCGGCGCTGCGCTCACTCCAGCAGGAGCGCCCAGTCCTCCCCGTCGGGCGCCGTGTAGCGCCCCTCACCGTCGGCCGTCGCCGGCGACCACACGCCGGCGCGGGGGTTGTACCAGCGCGCCGCGAGCCCCGCGGCCAGCGTGCCCGACCGCACCGCGACCGAGCCCCCCGCCGGCAGGTAGGCGACGGCCCGAGAGCCATCGGGGGCTCTGAGCCCCATCGCGGTCGGCAACGCGCCGGCCCCACCGGGCGTCGCGATCGGCGGCTCACCGTTCGCGCTGGTCGCGGTCGTGCGGAGGCGGACGAGGTAGCCCGCGCCATCCTGCCCGAGGGTGACGTTCCGTTCGCCGGGATCGCGGGAGAGCGTCACGATGCGTGCCGGCCCCGCCTGCGTCGCGTTCGCGGGGGTCACCCAGGCCTCGATGGTCAGCGCGCCACTCGCGCCGACGGCCTCGATGATCTTCGTGGCAGGCGCCTCGCTTGCGATCCGCGTGGCGTGCCGCAGCTCGAGCCCACCGTCGGGCAGCCAGGTGACCGAGGCCGGGTCGGCGATGGGGAGGTCGAGCGGCTCGCCCACGCCCGACGTGTCGCGCACGAGCGGCCCGCGGTCGGCGAAGGTGTAGAGGGCGATCGCGCCCGCAGCGGCCTCGCCGCCCGGCCCGGCCTCGTACGCCCGTCGGACGTCTTCCTCGCCGAGCGCGCTGGCGTAGAGCGCAACGCGGCGGTAGGCGCCGAGCCACGGCCGGTCGCCGGTCAGCTCGTTGCCGAGAGCGAGGCGGAAGCCGGGGTCCCAGTTGGTCGGCTCGCCCGGCACGGCGCCGTGCGCGACCGGTTCGCCATCCACATAGAGCGTCGCGTCCCCGTCGGCCCGGCGCGTGTAGACGAGGTGGGTGAGCGCGGTGCGAGCGGGCCCGCCCTGCCCGGCCTCGAGGAAGCCGTCGTCCGGCTCCAGCTCCCACCAGGGGAACGAGGTGAAGAAGTCGACCATGTGGCCGTAGCCGAGGAAGAGCGTCATCGCGTCATCGCCGCGGCCGTTGATCCAGCCTCCGCCGCTGTCGGGCCCCCAGCCTGTCCCGCGGTCGGCGCGCTCGCCGGCGGTCTGGTAGCAGCCGGCCATCGAGATCCCCCAGGCGATCCGGCGGCGGTTGTCGGCCGAGCGCGCCGGGGCGACGCGGTTGCCCCCCCAGCCCCGGGGATAGTGGTCCTCGTAGCCGTACTCCTCGTTGACCTGCGGCATGGCGCGGCCCGTCGCCGCTTGCTGGCGCCGGTTGCCGAGCATGAACGGGTAGCCGCCGCCCTCATCCCACTCCTGGTACATGGCGAAGTCGACCCAGGCCGCCTCCCGGAACTGGAAGTCGCCGAAGCCGTGGATCGAGGCGAGGTGGTCGTAGGGGTCGCATCCGCGCAGGAAGGGCCCCATCCGCTCGGCCCAGGCGTTGTCGCGGAAGAACCGGTACTCGTTCGCGAGGTCCCACATCACGTTGGAGTAGGGCGCGAGGCGGGCCGCCGCGTACCGGTAGTAGCGCTGCTCGTCGGGCCCGCCGGCGTTCTCCTTGCCGAAGGGATCGGCGCCCGGACGGGCGCCGTCGACGTAGAAGACGACCGAGACCACGAGGTCGAGGGCGCGCGCGTGGGCAAGCATCCGGTCGACCTTCTGCCAGTAGGCCACATCGAACCGCGTGAGGTCGATCCCCGGGTGGGCGACGTCGTCGGGTCGCTCGGCGAGCCACGGGCACAGCGTGAAGCGGAACCGCTCGGTCGGGTAGACGTTCTCGAACCACGCCTGCCCGTTCTCGACACGGCCGACGAGCGCGGCCCGGACTCGATTGACCCCGAGCGCGTCCAGGCGATCGAGCGACTGCCGGATCGTCTCGTCGTCCCACCCGAGGAGGAAGTACGTGGTGGTGGCGTTCCAGAAGTAGTGCTCGCCGGTCCCCTCCCACAGGAAGTGGCTCGGGTGTGCGGGGTCGACCCGGACGAGGCCCTTGCGGCCGCCCGCGATCGCGCGGAAGCCGCCCTCCCAGGAGCGCGACGCGTCGCCCTGGCCATAGGTCACCGCGAAGCGGTACGTCCCGGCCTCGGTCGGCATGAACCGGATCCGGAAGACGCGGCCGTCCTGCGAGTCGCAGAAGCCGTCGACCGCGCGGGGTGGCTCTCCCTCCCGCGCGAAGGTCCCGGTGAGCTGCGCATCGGTGAAGGGGTTCGCGGCTGGGGCGGCCACCTCGGCAGTGACCTCGACGAACTCGTAGGCCTCGACCTCGGCCGTCGACTGCGTGAAGGCGACCTCGGGCTGTGTGGTCGTGGCGCTTGCCAGGCAGAGCATCGCGGTCAGGGCGATCGACATCGCGGGGGCCTCCTCAGGGCACTACGGGGAGTAGTAGTTCCAGTTCTGCTTCTGCCGGCGGTAGTGCTGCACGGCCCACGGCGACAACCGGGCCGGGTGCGGGTTGGGGTCGGCGTTGGCGAACACGCGCACCGTCCCCGTCTCGTCGAGCGTCACGATCTCCTCGCGGGCGTCGCCCTCGAGGTCGACGACATAGAGGCGCACCGCCTGGCCCGGGAGGACTACGAGGAACTCGCCCGTGAGCGGCGCGACGATCGCCCCGGCGCCGTTGGTGTGGCGCTCCTTGCCGGCGATCTCGTCGGCGGGGTCGCCATCCCAGTCGATCCGGCAGACCTCCTCGAGCCCATGGCCGGTCCACCACGCGGGCTTGTGGTCGTTGACGTAGTACTTGCCGAGCAGCTCTCCCTCCGCGTCGAGAACCCACGGCGCCTCCTCATTCGCGAAGGGCTCCTCATCGCCCCGCCGGGCGGTTCCGTCGCCGCCGGAGGAGCGGTTGAAGATCTCGAGGCCCGGCCGGCCGGGGTCGAAATCGCCCACGGCGACCTTGTCCGGATCCTCCCAGTCCCAGGGGTTGAGCGCCCGGAAGACGATCCGCTCGGCGTTGACGACATCGGTGTGCGAGCGGGCGCCGTTCTGCTCGGCCAGCACGACCTCGAGCGGAAGGCCGGGCACGACGTCGGCGATGGCGAGGCCGTCCATCGAGAGGTAGACGTGGCCGAGGTCCCAGGCGCTCATCAAGGAGCCGTCGTGGTCGATGATCGACGCACCGGCCACCTCGTCGAGCCCGTCGCCGTCGAGGTCGGCCTGTCGCAGGGGGCTGTGCTCGATGCCCCGGTAGGCGTCGGTCTCCCACAGCAGCGCGCCGGTGTCGCCCGCGATCGCGGCGATCCGCGTCTGGTCGTACTGCACGAGGATGTCGCGGTCGCCCAGGCCGCGTAGGTTGGCGATCGCCAGGGCGACGGCGTCACGGGGCAGGGCGAGCCGCCGCTCCTCCGCGCCGGTCCGGGCATCGAGGACCACGACTTCGCGCGGGCCCTCGCCGTACGCGACCTCCTCGGCGCCGTCGCCGTCGAGGTCGCCCGCGATGGCGCTCGGGTGGTGGGTGAAGGGCCACAGCGCGATGGGGCAGGCACGCCCCCACAGGGCGACGCCGGAGTGGTCGTAGGCGCCAATGTGGCCATCGCCGGTGACCAGGAAGTCGAGTCGGCCATCGGCGTTGAGGTCGTGGCAGAACAGGCCGCCCCCGTTGCCCGGAACGGGCTGACCGAGGGCGAACTCCCGTGCGGGGGCGACCGAGACGGGCTCAGAGCGGCCCGCCGGCGCGAGCACCGGGGCGAGGAGCGCACACACCACGAGCATCCCCACGAGGCTACTCCTTCCGCAGGTGCACGATCGCGCCGCCCCCGAAGGGCGCCGTGAGCGCGCACGGAGCCCCGCCCGCCACCGGGTCGCCGACGATGGGGCTCGCGTCGGTCTCGGTCATCCACTCCACCGTGAAGCGACCGTCGGCCCCGGTCAGGTCGAGCGTCACGGCGCCGCCATCCGGTAGGTAGGCGAGGTACTCGCGGCTCGGGCTCGCGAGGCAGTAGCCCGTCGAGGCCAGCTCGGGGAGAGGCGCCATGGCGGCGAGGTCGAGGCGCTCCGAGACCGCCCGGGCCGCGCCGATGGCACGACGGACGGCCTCCCACTGATCGCTCGTGTCGAGGATCGTGCCGTCGTAGGGATCCATGAACAACGGGTTGAGCCCCCGGCAGACGCTCTTCCACGCCCAGGCGACGTTGCCGCCGATCCCCCAGAGGTGGTCGGTGTCGGTGAGGATCACCTTGCGTCCGTCGCTCGCCGGCGGCTTGTCGGCGTAGCCGCCCACTGGGTTCGGGGAGATCCAGTCGGCGGGGCTTTCGAACAGGTCCTTGTTCGAGCCGCCCCGGAACTGGAAGGTCATGCCGACCGGGTGCTGCTTCGGCCTCTCACGCTCGCAGGTGCGGATGAACTCGATCATGTGGTACTGCCACTCGGTCGAGCCTGGATGGTTCTCGTTCGAGATCTCGTACAGCACGTTGTCGAGGTCGCCGACGGTGTCGATCACCTTGCGGACGTAGGCCTCCTGGACGGCCAGCACCTCGGGACTCACCATCTCGTGGATCTCGAGGCCGAGGCCGTCGCCGTTCACGTCGCCGTCGAGGCCGCTCACGTTGTTGGCGGCATTGAAGGGGTGGGCGCGCCAGACGCCGTCCACCCGTTGCAGCGCCCAGCCCTCGAAGAGCATCACCGAGACGTAGATGCCGCGGGCCCGCGCCGACTCCACGCGGCTGCGCAGCCGGGAGAAGAACTCCTCATCGAATCGCGCCAGATCGAAGCGGGGCTTGCCGTCGAGCGCGGCCGCGGGGCCGGAGCGCGGCCACGGGTGCGGTGCGCAGTGGTGCGTGCCCTGCTGGCGGTTCGCCGCTGTGTCCCACTCGGTGGTCTCCCACCGCCAGAGCCGAACGAAGTTGTGGCCGTGGGCGGTGAGGAAGTCGAGGTAGGCGTCCCAGTCGAACGCGGGCGGGGGGTCGGATTCGCCCATGTCCTGCAGGCTGTTCCAGGTGTGGGATCCGACGAGAAGCACCGCCCGCTCGCCGTCGTCGGTGAAGTAGCGAGGGTTCGCGGGGAGCACCCGCAGGGGCCCTCGGGCCGGTCCGGGGTCGCCCTGCGCGAGGCACAGCCACGAGAGGGCGAGCAGGGCGTGGGACACGGTGAGCATGGGCGATCTCCTTCACGGCGGGCGTTCGTGCGGGCTCAGGCGATCTCGAGCACCGCCGTCTCGATCGCGTCGAGCGAGGCCGTGCCGAGGCCCCGCTCCGCAGCCATCGCGATGTACCGCGGCTCGAGCCCGACCTCGGCGAGCGGGGGCAGGCCGCGCCGGGCGCGCTCCTCCTCGATCAGGCGGGCGCCGACGGCGTCGTGGGCGACGACATCGGTGGCGGCGAGGACCAGATCCGGGAACCACTGGGGCTCGCCGTAGGCCTGACCCTCGACCCGGGCGCGTGTGGCGTCACACACGACGAGGCGCGTGCGGTCGCGGAGCGCCGGCAGCTCGGTCAGGTCGACGATCGGGGTGTGGCACTGGTCGTAGTGCTGCCGCGCCGGCTCGTGGATCGAGCCGTAGTGGTTCTTCATCGCGAGGGTCACGCCGCAGATCGGGTGACACTTGAGGATCGGGAGGTTGAGGATCGCGTCGACCTCCCTCTCGAGCGGCGCGAAGAGGCGATCCTCCAGCCCGCCCTGGCGGAAGGGCTCGCCCGGGTGGTCGTGGGTGAGGTAAGCCCGCACACCCCACGGCGGGGCGTCGTGCGGCACCCCGCAGGCGGCGAGTTGCACGGGCTGCTCCTCCCAGAAGAGGATGTTGCCCGGCTTCACCCCGACGCCCTGGAGCCGGGCGACGCAGTGTGCGACGATCTCGGGAGCGGTCGAGCACTCCCAGCCGGCGAGGCCATTGGGCTTGATGCCGACGACCTCATCCGAGGAGAAGAGGGAGGCCCAGGCCTTGTCGGCCGACGCGGCGCCCGTGAGCCACACGACGGCTCGGTCGACCATCGCGCCGACGGCGTCGGCGTCGAGGCCGTTCTCCGTGAGGACACCGGCGCGGTGGGCGAGGCCGACGCGGGCGGTCGGCTCGGCGCCGCTCGCGCGCCTCGGCAGGGCGGCCAGACCGCACAGGCCGGCCGCGCCGGCCGCGTAGCGGAGGAAGTCCCGTCGCGTGCGCGGCGTCCTGTTCCGATCCATCGATGGCTCCTCCTGTCGGGCGCTGCCTATCGGACGGTCGCGAGGCCGGGGGGTTCCGGTGCCGTGGCCCCGATCACCGTCCGCGGAGCAGGAGCACCCAGTCGCCGGGCGCCGGCGGGGTGAGCGTCACCGGCTCGGCAGCGTCGACGTCCGGCCCGTCCAGCCGCTCTCCGCTGCGCGGGTTCACCCACGTGGCGTGCCATGAGGCGAGAGGCAGCTCGGAGAGGTCGAGCGTACGGGCGCGGTCATCCGGCAGGTAGGCGAGGACCACGCTCGCGTCGTCCGTGAGCGCCAGGGCGGCACGCTCGACGTACGCCTCCGGCTCCCCCCGCAGGCGCTCGTGGCCGGGGGTGAGCCGCCACCACGGCAGCTCGGAGAGGACGTCGCGGAGCACCGTCATCTGGCCCGCGCTCTCCTGCAGCATCTGGGTCCTCCAGTAGGCGGGACTGGCCTCATCGGTGATCCACTGGTAGAGATCGGTCCCATAGGTGTAGCCCATCGCGCCCGAGAGCCAGGAGCGCCAGCCCAGCGAGCGGGCGTCGTCCCCGTTGAAGGCCCCTCGGTCGCCTCCCACGTCGTACATCGCCTCGAGGTTCACCACCGGCTTGTGCGGCGCACGCCGGTACAGGTGCAGGTTCCACTCCATCGCCTGGCGGGCGCACCGCTCGCGGTCGCCCCCGTTGTGGCCGGACTGGTCGCCGGCGAAGTCGAGGTAGGGCTCGTCGAAGTAGCGCTCGATGATGTCGTTGGTCTCGTGGCCACTCGGGGTGCCGGGGTGCTGCGTGATGAGGTGGACAGCGGTCGCGTCGCGGGTCGCACGCCCGACATCATTGCCCAGCTCCATGAAGCCGCTGTCGAAACTCGGCGAGAAGACGACGCAGTCGCCGAACAGACGCGCCACGAGGTTGCGCGCGAAGAGGCAGGCGTCGTCGGAGTCGGGGTAGCGCTCCACCGGCTCCATGAGCCCGACCAGCATCACGGCGAAGCCCCTCTCGTTGGCACGCTCGATCCGGCGCTCGTACTCCTGCCAGAACGTCGGGTTCCACTGGCGGATGCCCTCGTCCAGGAACGGCCGATCGCCCGCTCGGTTCGCCGATCCGGCCCACCACGACGCCCCACTGACCTGGATGACGGTGAAGCGCTTGGCGGCGCGGTCGGCGAGGTACTCCTCCCACTCCTCGGCCGTGCTCCGCATCGGGCCGGCCCAGGCGGTGTCGCCGATCCACAGGAACGGGGCGCCGTCGGCGTGGCACAGCGAGCGCCGGTCGTCGCTCACGCGGAGGAAGCCGTGCCGGCGGATGGGGTTGTCCTCGTCGCCGCCCGGGCCGACGCGTACCCTGCCCGACTGCGCGTGGAGGCCGGCATCGTCGGGGTTGGAGCACTCGGTGCGCCAGCCCCACTCGCCGGCGCTCGGGAAGGCGCACCGGATGCGGAAGGTGGAGTCGCCGTCCCAGAAGCCGTAGGCCCGGATCTCCTCGCCGTGCGGCCCCGTGTAGACCACGCGGAGCGTGACGTCGGCGTAGGGGTTGTCGTACCGCTCCCCGGCGGTGAGTGCCTGCTCCCACCGCTGCCAGACCGAGGCTGCCTCCGAGGGTGGCGCCGAGACGGCCGCCAGCGCGAGTGCGAAGCTGCAGAGCATCGGGATCGTCCCTTCGAGTGCCGCGGCTGGCCGAGGCGTTCGGTACCCCACGCCGTCCGCGACGTGCGGGGGGGCACGGGCGCCGAACACGCCCTGGCGCATTCCGCGCGGCGCCGGCACAGCCCTCCCGCCGCCCGGGCGACAGGTGGCCGGCCTCGGCGGGCCGAACAGCACTTCCAGGAGGTGCCACAACGATGCCCAGGATCACCCGTCGTACGTTCCTCAAGAACTCGGCCGCCGCCGCGGGGGCCGCCTTCGCGCTCCCGTACATCATCCCCACCGCGGCACGCGCGCAGGGCCAGAAGCTCCGGGCCGCCGTGATCGGTGTGGGCGGCATGGGCGGCTACGCCGTCGATAACCTACGAGGAGATGTTGAGTGATTACGAATCGAGATAAAACG
>CAZRDB010000007.1:41745-56468 GCA_964598695.1 uncultured Armatimonadia bacterium | reverse complement strand
CTGGAGTGCGCGACGGCGGAGGGCTTCGGCTGAGCGGGACGAGGGGCCGCGAGCCTACTGCTCATGTGTTCCGTCGTCCGCCCAGCGCTGGGCGTGGGTGCCGGTGCAGTCTGTCGACGGCTACGACCAGTGGCCTGGCCTCGACGAGCTGTTCCCGACGGCACTCCAGGGAGTGAACCCGAACCGCGGCCTCTCGGGCAGCGTGGTGGAGACGGATCGGAGGGCACTCGAGGCCCGCATGAGAGACTACTTCTCCGACATGACGTTCGACGCGCTTCGGGAGAAGCACCCCGAGTTGTGCAGGGAGCGCGCTCGCTACGACTCACAGACGGTTCGCGCCCAGCTATCGGGCTGCCAACTGGAGCGTGAGCGGGTCTGCCCGTACCTCATCTTCCCGTTCGACGCTCGCTGGCTCTACTACGAGGACCGCGCGAAGCTCCTTAACGAGCGGCGCCCCGAGCTTTGGGCGAACCGTCGCGGCAATCGCTTCCTCGTCGGCGTGCCGCAGCCGAGACGCACCTCCGAGGCCCGCCCGCTCGTGGCGAGCGGGCTGTTCGACCTGCACCTCCACGACTGGGGAGCCGTGGGGTTTCCCGAGCACCTCGTGGAAGAGCATCCGGGCGGCGTCCACGGTGTTGGCGAGGACACGCGCCGCGCCAACCTCGCTCCCGCCGTCTGGTCGGCGCTACGCGAACGGTGGGGGCTGTCGGGCGACCTGGGCTCCGGGGAGGCTCTGCGTCTGGTTCACGACCTTCACGGCCTGGCTCTGGCGGTCGGGCACTCGCCACAGTACCAGGAGGACCACGCCAGCGCGCTCGCGCAGGACTGGGCGCGTATCCCCATCCCGGTCGATCCGCGGCTCCTGGCCGATGGGGCCGCCCTTGGTCAGACGGTGGCCGTGCTTCTCGACCCGCAGGCCGACGCGTCGGCCGTGATCGCGCAAGTGTTGGGAAGCCAGCGCGCACGGCTCGGCGTACCCTCCCACGTCTCCGGCAGACCCCTCGCGCGAGCCGACCTGTGCGTGACCTACAGCTACTTCGGTCCCGCGGCAGGGCGGTGGGCACCCCGCAGCGCGTCGCCGGGCGAGGAGCTCCGGCCTCCCTGGGGGGCCGAGACGGGCGACCTATTCCTGAACGCCGACGCGTGCCTGGCCCACGTGCCCTCAGCTGTCTGGCGGTACGAACTGGGAGGCTACCCGGTTCTGAAGAAGTGGCTCGGCTACCGTGAGGCGAAGCGGAGAGAGGGCGCGCCGCTCACGCTGGACGAGGTCACGCACCTGACGTCCATCGTCCACCGGATCGCGGCCCTGCTCGCGCTGTCAGGCGAGCTGGACGCGCTCTACGGGCGAGCCGCCTCCGCTGCCCTGACGGTCGGAGCCCTCGGTATCGCCTAGCGCTCCCCCGCGCCCGCGCGGACCTGCGGCGTGGCTACTCCACCGCCTCGCTCACTTCGATCGCCAGCTCGCCGGGGCCCTTCTGGCCGAGGAAGCGACCGTCGTCGGTGATGAACAGGGTCGCGCCGCCCATCGGGAACTCGACGGCCCGGCAGACAACGCCCTGCCACTCGGTCGTCTCGGCGGCCGGGGTGAACGCCAGGGCCATGGTCATTGCGTTGTCGATCGTGAGGAAGTCGTACGAGGCCGTCTCGCCCGGCGTGAGCCGCATCCGCACCCCCGCGAGCGCCATCGAGAGCATCGAGTTGTTCTCGAGGATGAGGACGCCCTCCGCGAGATCGACCGACCGGACCGGCTGCGGCCCGTTCGGGCCCGTGGTGGCGATCGTGACCTTGCCGCCTTCGAACGTGGCTTCGAGCGTGCCCGTGCCGGCGGCCGTGGTCGCCTCGCTGTGCCACCCCGTGGGGCGTAGGTCCTCCCCGAGCGTGAGCGTGCGACGGAACGCGAGGTCCTGCTTGCCGTCGTCGCCGAGCGTGCCCGTCGAGGTCGCGATGTAGCCCGCGCCCTCCGGGCCGCGCTCGAACCGGACCGTCTCGGCGCCCAGCTCCTTGTCGCCCATCCGGTACAGGTAGACGTAGTCGCGCCCGAGCTGCCAGGGCAGCGGCCGCTCCACGAGCGCCCCACCGGCGGCCTCGCCGCCACCCACGCGCTCCACGATGTGCAGCTTCGTGGGGACGATCATCCCGAGACCCTCGAAGGCCTTGATGTGGACCGCGCTCAGGGAGTCGATCTCGCCGGTTGTCGGGTCGAGGCAGACCCACCGGTCGCCCATCCAGGCCTCTACCCACGCGTGCTGCCCGAACGAGCCGCCGTACTGCGGCGCATAGGTGAGACCGCCCACCAGCTTCGCGGGGATGCCCAGCGCGCGCAGCATCGCGATGGTGAGCGTTGCGTGTGGGCCACAGTCGCCCTTGCGGGTGGTGAGCGCCAGCTTGGCCGAGGGGGAGTCGGCGATGGTGTAGGCGACGTTCTCGGAGACCCACTTCGCGATGCGCCGCGTGGCCTCCCAGGCGTTCGTGGCGCCCTCGGCGAGCTGCTTGGCCTGGTCGGCGATCGCGGCATCGTCGGACTCGATGAACTGGCTGGGTTCGAGATATCGCGCGACGTCCTCCGGCGGGTCGCTCGCGATCGGGAAGTCCACCGCGTTCTCGCCGGCGTAGGGGACCGACTCGATCGTAACCGTCCCGCGAATCTTGCTGCCCTCGACCGTGCCCTCGAAGCGCTGCATCGGGCTCTCCGGCTTGGTGACCCCGCCACCGATCACCGGCGTGTCGAACTCGACCTCCGCAACCAGCCGGGCGACCTGCGTGAAGTCGGCGAACGCCACCTCGGACTTGATGAAGTGTGAGGCCAGCACATCGGCCCCCGCCTCGGCCTGCGCGCGGGTCACGACGTCCGCGTCGGTGGCCTCGAGGACCGGCGTGCCGTCGGCCATGTCGACGGCCAGGAGTCGGTCGTCCGCGAGACCGACACAGAGCGTGATCGCGCCGGCGATCGACAGGCGGCGTGCCTCGCGCTCCTCGCCGAGGACCGTCCGCGGGGCCGCCTCCAGCCCCTCGAGCGGGACCTTGCTGACTTGGTCCGGACCGATGACCGTGATCTCGCGCTTCTCCCCCGGCGCCAGCCGCATGCGCCGCACGAGCACCGAGAGGCCGGCGACGTCGTTCTCGCCCCAGGCGAACGTGTCGGCCGTGTAGTCGGCCTCGGTCGTGGTCTGCGTCCCCTCAGCCGCCTGGCGTGTGATCGTCATCTTGCCGTCGGCGACGGTGCAGGCGAGCTTGCGGGTCGTGGCGCCGCGCACCGACTCCCAGTCGTAGGCGATGAGATCGCCGGTGGCCGCGTCGAGCACGGTCGTCGAGCGGGAGTCCATCCGGATCCTCTCGCCGAGCGCGCTGACGTCGAGCACGAGCGTCGCGCGGAGCACCTCGACCTCGCGGCCGTCGCGCTGCTCGCGGACGGGCTCCTGCAGGGTCGCGTATCCGAGCGTCTTACCCTCGCGGACCAGTCCGTAGTAGCTCGTGGCCGGATCCTGCGCCCGGGCGTGGGCGGCGGCGAGTGCGAGCAGGACGGGTACGATCAGCCAAGGGCGCGTGGTGCGGTGCATGGTGGGGACACCCTCTCTGCGGCGCCCTGTGGGCGCCCTGCGGTACAGGACGCGCGCGAACCGCGCCGGTCGCGCGGCGGGAGCGGTTCGCGCACGTTCTCGCGGGCACGGGCGAGGAGCGACAGCCTACGGAGGGTTGCGGCTCCGCGCCGCTGCCTGCCGAGACCTCCGGGAAGCACCCTAGCTGTAGTACGCGCGGTAGCGTTCGACGGCCGTGCAGATGGCCTCGATGTTCTCGAGCGGGACGTCGGGCCCCATCTCGGCCTTGAGCCCCAGGCCGCCCTCCTTCGCGCCGAGCGCCTCGACGCACTCGCGCACGTGACGATCGATCTCGGCCGGGGTGCAGAAGGGGAAGAGCTGGCGATCGAGGTCGAGGTCGACGCACAGCTTGCCCTTGCACTCGCGGGCGAGGCCTTCGAGGCCGTTGGCGCGGACCTGCGGGTTGAGGATGTTGACGCCCGCGTCGATCAGATCGGGGACGATCTCCAGCAGGTGGCCGTCGGTGTGCATGTAGACGTACCGGCCGGAGTCATGGACGACATCGTAGATCGCCTTGTAGCACGGCTTGAGGTAGCGCCGCCACTTCTCGGGGCTGATCGGCAGCGCGTGCTGCATCCCGAGGTCATCGCCGAAGCCCATGATCGCGCCGGCGCCCTCGACCATGCGGGTGACCTCGCCGACGTTGTAGTCGCGCACGAGGTCGATCAGCACCTGCAGCTCGGGCGCGTCCTCGGCGAAGTCCACCATGACCTCCTCGAAGCCCCGGAGGTCGCCGAGCCTGAGCCACATGAAACCGTGCGGCATCCCCGCCCCGGGCGCCGGGGCCTTGTAGGTGAGGATGTCCTCGCGCCGCGGGATCGGGTGGCCCGTGACGATCGACTCGGCGCCATGCTGGATGTTGCTCCAGACGCAGCCCCACGCGTCGACGTGGTTGCCGGCGACGTAGGTCCCGCCGACGGCGTCGTAGTCGCGCGCCTTCTCGCCCTGGGGACCGAACAGAGATGGATGACGGCTCACGATCTCATCGAGCTGCTCGCGGTACTTCATCCACGTCGCCGGCAGGAAGTACGCGCCGACCGGGATCAGCTCCGGCCCCTCGAACAACATCGCCTTCATCCAGTCGTTGTGCTCCGCCATCTGTGGGTTTCCTCTCGCCGCCCCGCCGCCCCGGCCGGGTCGGCCTTCGCTCGGCGCGCGGCGCGTTCCTTCCCCGCGCGCCGATGGGCAACCGCCGGTCGGGCCGCGAGTCCAACAACGCGTGGGCCGCACGGGCGAGGCGAGGAGGCACGACATGACCGAGCACCCGATCCACCCAGCGCCGGAGCATGGGCTCTCCCGGCGGCAGTTCCTGGGCACGACCGCCGCGGCGGCGCTGGGCGCGTTGGCCGCGCGCGGGGCGAGGGCGGGGCAGGAGTCGCCCCCTGCCGAGCCGGCGCTCCCGACGCGGATCCTGGGCCGTACCGGCCGCGAGGTGACCATCCTCGGCCTCGGTCTGGGAGCGCTCGGCGACGGCCACCTCCCGGAGGAGCAGGTCTGCTCGGTGCTCACCGAAGCCCTGGATCTCGGGATCACCTACATCGACACCGCGCGCACCTACGGCCAGACCCAGGCCTACGTCGGCCCGATCGTCGCCGCGCGGCGCGAGAGCTTCTTCCTCACCAGCAAGATCCGGCCGATCCACCTGCTCGGGCCGGCCCGGGACCAGCTCGAGGCGGCGCTCACCGACCTGCGAACCGAGGTCCTCGACCTGGTCTTCATCCACCAACTCGCCGACCACCCGTTCGAGGACCTCGAGAAGTCGGACGGCGTCCTCACCGTCCTCCGCAAGGCGAAGGAGGAGGGGCTGGTCCGTCACATCGGCGCGAGCGGACACCACACCCCGGGCGTCTTCGCGCCCCTGCTCGAGTCGGTCCCCGACCTCGATGTGATCATGGTCCCCGTGAACCTCGTCGACCGCCACCTGTACACGTTCGACTCCGAGGTCATCCCCAAGGCCGTCGAGAAGGGCGTCGCCGTCGTCGCCATGAAGCTCCTCGGCGGGGTGCCGGACTGGGCGTACGCGCCCGGCCGGGGCCGGCTGATCGCCGACGACGTCTACGAGCCGACGATCCGCTACGCGCTGGGCCACGCTGGGGTGACCACGGGCATCGTCGGCTTCTCGACCGGCGAGGAGTTGCGCAAGGGCGTGGAGGCGGTCCGGCGCTATCGGCCGCTCGAAGAGACCGAGCTGGCAGCCCTCGATGACCGCTGTCGTGCTCTTGCCGGCGAGTGGGGCCTGCACTTCGGGCCGGCGTAGGCGGAGTCGCCCCGGCGTTCGATCCCCCGGGAGGATGCTCTCCCTGACGCGCGCGAAGAAAGTGTTAGACATATCTAACAGTGAGTGCTATTCTCAACTCGTTCGCGGGGATGAGTCGGGGCGCGGGTTGGAGGTATGTGAAGATGAGTGCCAGCGTGAGTCTCCTGATGGGTGCCGGCCTGATGTTCGCGGTCGCCGTGATCGGCGGTACCCTTGGCACCATGCTCTCCGCCAGCGGGATCTAGCCCCGGAGGCCCGGGCGCTCTCTCCTCCCGCCCCCTCCGCCCGGGCCTCTTTCGCGCCGCGACTGCGGGCCGCCTCGTCCTCCGTAGGCGGCCCGCAGCCTTGTACGGCCCCTGGTCACGGGGCAGGCTCTTGAACGATAATGCTCTCGGGGGCGTCTGAACTGAAGGAGACGCGACCGGCCCCGACCGCGCCGGCGCGGGGAAGCCCCTGATGAGAAGACTTCTGCTGAGCATTGCCATCCTGCCCGTTCTCGCGACGACGGTCCTGGCCGCGTCGGAGGTGGCGCTGTTCGTGCGCGCCAACGACGTGAACCTCCGGGACGGTCCCGGCGCCGATCAGACGACGGTCATCGGCATCCTCCAACTGGGCGACGAGGTGCGTGTCCGGACCGAGGAGGGCCAGTGGCGTGAGGTCTGGTGCCCCCGGATCCGCAAGACCGGCTGGGTCGCCCACTGGTTGCTCGACGAGGCGCCGCCCCCCGGCGTGCGGCGCGAGGTGGCCGCGGTGAACTGCGACGACCTGTGCCTCCGCGCCGCGCCGAGCCAGTCGGCCAACGCGCGGGCCACGCTGGCGCGGGGGACACTCCTCGACGTGATCGCCTACGAGGGCCAGTGGCGGAAGGTGCGGATCCCGAGCACCGGCCAGGTCGGCTGGGTGGCCGCCTGGCTGCTGAGGGCCTCGGCGCCCCAGAGCAGCGGCGCGTCGGCCCCCTCGGGCAGCGGAGTGAGCCGCTACGTGAAGGCCGACCGGCTGTACCTGCGCACCGGGCCGGGCGTCGAGAACCAGGCGTTCGCCGTTCTCCTCCAGGGCACGCCGGTTCGGGTGCTCGAGGTCGCCGACCCCTGGACCCGTGTCGAGGTCGCCGGGGGCCTCAATGGCTGGCTCCACCGCGACTACCTGGGCCTCGAGGGCGTCGAGGGCGCCGCGGGCGGGGTGCAGGTGCTCGATGCCGACCAGATGCGGCAGTCGTTCGACCCCGAACTGGAGGTCGCGCTGCAGCAGCTCCGGCCGGACCAGGCCTACGTCACGGCCGACGCGAGCAACGTGCGCTACGGCCCCGGGCCGCAGTATCCCGTCCGGATGACCGTCAACCGCGCGACCGTCTTCCAGGTGGTGGGCGCCAACGGCGGCTGGTACCGGGGGGTCTTCGCGGATGGCGCCGAGGGCTGGCTCGCGGGCTGGCTCTGTATCGCCCCCCAGGCGCCGCCCGAGATCGCGGCCGTCGCCGTCTCGACCCCGCCGAACGTCCCGGCGCCCGCCGCCGCGGGCGCGGCCCCGGAGGTCGGTCCCGGCGTCGAGCGCGGTCGTCAGATCGCCGAGAAGGCGCTCACGATGCTCGGCCAGCCCTATCGGTGGTCGGGCGCCTCGCCCGGCGGCTTCGACTGCAGCGGGCTCGTGACCTGGGCCCACGGCCAACTCGGGATCAGCGTCCCCCGCAGCAGCTACGACCAGTGGGACGCCGGCCAGTCGGTCTCCTCCGAGAACCTGTTGCCCGGCGATGTCGTCTGCTTCGCGGGCACCTCCGGCCCCGGCGTCTCGCACGTCGGGATCTACATCGGCAACGGCAACTTCGTCCACTCCCCGCAGACCGGCGAGGTCGTGCGCGTGCAGTCCCTCGCCAGCCGTTCCCGCAGCTTCTGTGGGGCCCGCCGCTTCTGGTGAGTTAGGAGAACCTCCGCATGGTGTCATCCCACCGGGTGAAGCCCGTCCTGTGGCTCCTCTGCCTCCTGGTCGTCGCGGCCGGGCAGGCGCTCGCGCTCGAGTCGGTGCTGTTCGTCGACGGTGACCAGGTGCGGCTCCGGAGCGCACCGGGTCTCGAGGGCTCGCAGGTGATCGGCAGCCTCAACCGCGGCGAGGAGCTGCGGGTGAAGAGCCAGGACGGCCAGTGGCGCAAGGTATGGGTCCCGAGGCTCCGCCAGACCGGCTGGGTCGCCCACTGGATGCTCGCCGAGGTGCCGCCCCCGGGGTTCCGGCGCGAGGTGGCCTACGCGAACGCCGACCAGCTCGTGATCCGCACCGGCCCGGGCCAGAGCTACGGCCAGAAGGGGGTGCTCGCGAAGGGCACCACCGTCGATGTGATCGCCTACGCCGACCAATGGCGCAAGATCCGCGTCCCGCAGAACGGCGAGTGGGGCTGGGTCGCCGGCTGGCTGCTCACGGGCGGCAGCGGCAGCGGGGGCCGCGAGGGCGCGTCGTCGGGCGACAAGCCCGGCTACTTCGGGCAGAGCCGCTGGATCACCGCAAGTGACGTGAACCTGCGCTCCAACCCCAGCACCGGCCAGGAGCCCCTCGCGACGCTGCGCAAGGGCACGCGGGTCTACCTGATGCAGCTCGGCGAGAAGTGGGCCAAGGTCCGCGTGCATGGCGGGCCGGTCGGTTGGTGCAGCCGCGAGTTCCTCTCCGACAACCCGCCGGCCGGCGTGACGGCGACCGTGGCCGCCCAGGGCGACGACAGCTCGTGGGGCGATGCCCGCTGGGTGGGCGTGGGCGAGCTGTATCTCCGGCCCGGCCCCGACAGCGACAACCGCCCCATGGCGACGCTGCTCCGCGGCCAGAAGGTCTACCTCATGTACCTGCAGGAGGACTGGGCCCAGGTCCATGTCCACAACGGGGACATCGGCTGGGTCTTCCGCGACTACCTCAAGGAGAACCCGATCGCCGACGCGATCGGCGGCGTGGTCGACTACACCGAGGACGCCTCCGACGCCAGCCAGTACGACGCGCAGCTCTCGAGCCTCGCCGCCTCGCTCGGAGACCACCAGGCCGTGGTCACGAAGCCCGGCTGCAACCTCCGCTCGGGGCCTGGGACCATGTTCGCGCAGGTGGGTGTCGTCGGCACGCGCGATGTCCTCACCGTCCACGGCCAGGCCTCCGGCTGGCTGAAGGTCAGTACGGCGCAGGGGACCAAGGCCTGGATCCTCGCCGCCTTCTGCGAGACGCAGAGCGATCCGAAGACGCTTCCGGCCTCGGAGGTCCCCCAGCCGCCCTCGGTGGCCGTCACCGCCGGCGCCGGCGACCCGCAGGGCATTGGCAAGCGGATCGCCGAGCTGTGCCTCGGCCAGGTGGGCAAGCCCTACATCTGGGGCGCCGAGTCGCCCTCGTCCGGTTTCGACTGCTCCGGCCTCGTCTACTGGTCGCACGGCCAGATGGGCATCTCCATGATGCGCACGACCTACGACATGTGGGACGATCCCCGCGGCAAGGCGGTCTCCGGCGAGAACCTCCAGCCGGGCGATGTCGTCTGCTTCGCCAACACCTACCGCCGCGGCGTCTCGCACGTCGGCGTCTACATCGGCGACGGCATGTTCGTCCACGCGCCGGGGCGCGGCCAGGCGGTGCGGACGGAGCGGCTCTCCAACCGCTCGCGCAGCTTCTGCGGCGCACGGCGGTTCTACTAGGGCCCCGCCAGGAGGGGCCCGACGGCACGGCGAAGCCTCGCTCGTCGGGGTGGGACGTGCGGTGTCCGCAGTGACGGAGGTGCGCGAGGTGACCAGCACGCTTGCCCGGGCCATCGGCCTGCAGAACGAACCGGTCTCGATCCGCTTCACCGACGACAAGCCCGACGGCGCGGCCCAGTTCTCGGGGGAGGGGCATGGCTGCGTGATCGCTCTCCTCGGGGCGGCCGCCAAGGGTCGGGTCGCGTCGGTCGACCGCGAGCACCTCGGCTGCCACGGCGCGGCCACGGGCCTGTGCTTGGGCAGCCGGTGGCAGCATCTGCCGGGCGGGATCGAGTACTTCCTCTCGACCGGCAGGGGCGAGGGCTTCCCGGAGGGCGAGCACTACTTCCGCGATGCCGAGACGGCCAAGGCCTGGACCGACACCGTGCCCATCACCGATCTCCCCACGGCCCACGTCGTCCTCGAGCCGCTCTCGGCCGTGCCTGAGGGCGCCGCGCCCGATCTGGTCTGCTTCCTCGTCGACGGCCTGCGCCTCTCCGCCCTCCACTGCCTCGCCCACTACGGCCGCGGGCCGGGCGATCACGTGCGGGCTCCGTTCGGCGCGGGCTGCCACTCGGTCTGCCTGCTGCCCTACCACGAATCGAAGCGGGAGCAGCCGCGCGCGATCGTCGGCTGCCTCGACATCACCGTCCGCACTATCCTCGGGCCCGACACCGTGAGCTTCACGGTCCCGTGGGCGATGTACCGCGAACTGGAGGCCAACGTCGCCGGCAGCTTCCTCGAGCACGAGGTCTGGGCCCGGGCGCTCGGGCGGGCGCGCTAGCCGCCCTCAGCCCTTCGGCCGGATCGCCACGCGGATCTCGAACCGTGAGTCCGTCGAGGGCACGAAGCGCTCGTCGTAGACCTCGACCGCACCGCAGCGCGCCTCCTCGTACGGCGCCGCGGGGAGCCACCCCTGCGTGATCTCGCCGTACGCGCGGCCGATGTCGCCCAGCCCGCCCTCGACCGTGAACACGGCATAGAGGCCGGCGGGGACAGTCGCCGACGACAGGCCCTCCGGCGTGGGAGTCCCCTCCGGCGCCTCGACCCCGGCGAGGTACGTGTCGATCCCCGTGACGCCCGCGGGCATGCGCTCCGAGGCGAAGACGTAGCCGTAGGTGCGGCCCGGCCGCGCGACGCCGGCCAAGCCGGCCATGCGGTGGCACAGGCCGTACCACAGCGTGGGCACGAACTGCCACCCCTGCTCCTCGGGGTTGAACGAGATGCCGATCAGATGGATCGCGGGCAGCTCGACAATGGTCGGCTCCACGGGCGCACTCCCTCTCGATGAGAACGGGCGTTCGAGGCTCGCGGAGCCTTCACCTCCCCGTCGCGCGAGGACGGAGGTCGCCGGCCTCTCGCGCTCGAAGGCGCCCGACATCGCCGACGACGGAGGCCACGCATGACCGCCGGGATCGCCCTGTCCTCGCTCCTCGCCTACGCCGCGCTCGCCGCGGGAGCCCCGGCCGCCGAAGGCCCGAGACCGGCCATCGGGCTGTGGTACACCGCCTGGTGGACGGCCGACGACCAGTTCCACCACTGGTCGGACTGCACCCGGCTGCCGCTCCTGGGGCGCTACACGGCCGGTGATCCGGAGGTGATCCGCGCCCACTACGCGCAGTTCCGCGATCTCGGGATCGACTTCCTCATCATGGACGACACGAACTGCGCCGGGAACGACGGGGGCCGGATCAACGACAACATCCGCGCCTGGTACGACTTCATGGACGGCCTGCCCATCGAGGAGCGGATCCCGATCTGTATCGGCGGGGGAGGGGAGATGCGGGGCGAAGGTGCGCCCGGCCAGCAACGGGCCGCCGACTTCTACTTCGAGACCTGGGCCGGGAGGCCGAGCTACTTCCACCTCGACGGCAAGCCGCTGCTGCTCGTCGACACCGACGACAACCAGGGGCCCGGCGACTGGGACGACCCTCGCTTCCGCGTCCGCTGGGCCTACAACGGCGACAACTACGAGGCGATGGCCGCCCGCGGAACCTGGGGCTGGGGCGCCTACGAGCCCGCCCCGGTGCTCGAGGAGTGCATGAGCATCTGGCCCGGCCACCGTTTCGCCGGGCGCGTCCGCGCCGAGGGGATCGACCGCGTCGAGGCCGCGCGCGAGGGCGGGGCGCTGTACGTGCGCGAGTTCCTGCGCGTCCTCAAGGCCAAGCCGCGGTTCGTCACGATCGCGGACTGGAACAACTTCCAGGAAGAGACCGCCCTCGAGGACTCCGCCTCGTGGGAGGATCGGCTTGGCTTCGCCACCCCCGACCTCTACACCCGGATCACGCGCGCCTACGCGCGGCTCCGCGACGGCGCGCTCGTCGCCGGGGAGTACTACCGCGACGAGGACCGGCCGGAGGTCTACCGGTACGACGGCCGGCGTCTCCTTCACCAGAGCGCGCCGCCCGTGCGCGCGGCCGTGATCCTCGTGCCCGCGGGCGAACTCGCGGCCCTGGCCCCCTTCGCGCCGTAGGGCTCCGCCGCGGCTACCGGTCGACGATCGGACGGGTATCGTACAACCCGAGGTGGACCAGGCCGCCGTTCCACAGCAGCGCCCCACCCGCGTGCCAGCGCATGCCGAGCGCGACGTACTCGCCGGCGCCCAGGGGGCGCTCGAGCCGCCAACGCGCGCCGGCGGCGTCGGCGAGGAACGCCCGGGCATCATCGGGGCCGACGGTACACGCGATCGGCTCCGCCAGCTCGGCGTTGACGAGGGCGTACGAGCGAAGCAGCAGGTCGCGTTGGGCGGACATCAGCCGCGGGTCGCCGTAGAGATCGAGGCCGATGACCCGGTTGCCCGCCGCCACGAGAACCCCGGCGGCGCCCTCGCTCCAGGCCGGGGAGAGGAGACCGAGCCGCGCGCGAGCCTGGCGGGCCGGGTCGGCCTGCTCGACGCCCCGGTAGGAGGCCCCCGTCTCCTCCGAGGCGCCCAGAACGCGGCGCTCGCGAGCCACCTCACGCCAGATCCGCTCCTGGTCCCCGAGCGCCAGGCAGCCGCGCAGCACGGGGTGGGCGAGGGCGTAGCCTTCGGGCAGGAAGGCCGTCGTCGACCCCTCCGAGCGGCCGTACTCGACGCAGTAGACGGGGAAGTTCGTGTCCTCCCGAGGGCTCATGAGGAAGCTCCGGCCCCCGCCCCGGTCCTGGCCTCCGCCCTGGAAGAAGCCGCCCCCCTGGCCGAAGACCGTCGTGCCGCCGGTGTTCCGTCCGCTCAGCGCCCCGGGTCCGTCGCCGACGCCCGGGTCGGCGACGCTCACGACGCCCGCGCCCATCGCCCGGTCGATCGGCCAGAGCCCGTGGCTGCTCAGGAGCGAGGGGGGCAGCCGCACCGGGTACAAGACGAGCGACCCGAGCGCGAACGGCGGGCCGACCTCGGCGGCGAGGAGGCAGTCCTGAGCGGCCGCGACGCACTCCGGGGGCCGTTCAGACGCCGCCAGAGGGGCTGTGGCCCCCGTGAGGCAGAGGAGAGCGGAGAAGAACAGAAGGATCGCGCGCACTCCCGATCACCTCCCACGACACGTACGCGAGCCGCCGTCCCCAAGCATACGATCCCCCCGGACGTCGGGAGTTGCGATCGCTCTTCAAGGATTCCCCGCACCTCACGCGGAAACAGACGCCTCGGGTGGGATCCTGCACGCGGGTCGGCCGTGGATGAACATAGGGAGTGACCACGTGGGAAAACGACAGTCTCCTGCGCTTCTGCTGCTGTGCGCGGTTAGCCTGGTGTTGGTGGCGGCATCGTCCGCCTCCGCGGAGCGCTCGAAGTACTTCGACCCGAAGACCATGATCGGCCTGGACGAGATCCAGCCCGGCATGAAGGGGACGTGTCTCACCACGTTCCGCGGCACCGAGCCGGCGCCGTTCAACATCGAGGTTCGCCAGATCATCCGCGACCTCTACCCCGGTCTCGACTATGTCCTCTTCGAGATGCTCGACGGTCTGTGCGTCGAGCGCCGCAGCGGCGTCGTCGGCGGGATGTCGGGCAGCCCGGTCTACATCGACGGCCGTCTCGCCGGGGCGCTCTCGCGCATGCAGTCGCCCACCCGGCAGCCGCTCGCGATGTTCACGCCGATCGAGTACATGCTGAGCACGCTCGACAATATCGACGAGGCGAAGCTGTGGTCGCAGGCCGCTCTCTCGGAGGTCCGGACCGCGCGGCTCGACGAGCCCCTCGCCCTGGACGGCGGCATCCGCGACGTGGCCGTCCTGTGCCGCGACGCCGCGCAGGTGCCGGCGGAGCTGCGCGACCGGGCGGTCGCTTTCGTCCCGTGCACGCCGACTTTCTCGATCACCGGCGTGCCCGACAGCGTCTTCCCCGTCGTTCAGCAGCTCTTCGCGGAGCGCGGGCTGCACGTCGTGCAGGGCGCCGGGGGCACCTCCGACCTGCCTGCGTACGAGCTGAAGCCGGGCAGCCCGCTCGGGCTGTGCTTCATCACCGGCGATATCGCCCTGGGGACCTCCGGGACGCTCACCTGGACCGACGGCAAGCGCTTCCTCGCCTTCGGCCACGGCATGTCCGACGGCGGCCCGTGCAACCTGCCGGCGACCTACAACGAGGTCATCGATGTCCTGACCTTCGAGGGCGACCGCTCCGAGAAGTGGGACCAGCCGCTCGAGGTCGCGCCGGCCGGCACGGTGCTGTGCGACGATCTCAACGCGGTGGGCGGGGAGTTCGGCCGCATGCCGACCCTGTTCCCGCTCGAGATCAGCGTGACCGATACCGAGCGCGGGCTCTCCCACACCTACCGCTCGAACGTGTGCCGCGACGAGCAGTACTCGAGCCTGATGCCGGCGATCGCCTGCATCTCGGTTCTCGAGCCGTGGGTCGCGACCCAGCAGGACTACGTGATCGAGTCGCGCGTCGAGGTGCAGGGCAAGAAGGGCCAGGTTGTCCGCACCGACTCCTTCGAGTACACCAAGTCGGGTCCGACGACCTCGGCCGCCCTCCAGGCGATGACGGCGGTCTCGATGCTCATGACCAACGTCTTCGAGCCGCAGGATGTCGCCTCGGCCCGGATCTCGTTCACGCTGAGCCACCGCAAGGCGGGCGCCCAGATCGAGCGGATCGAGCTGGATGACTGGACGGTCCAGACCGGCACGACGCTCCGGCTGAAGTAAATATACCGGATGGGCTGGGCCACCGCCCCAAGGACGCATATGGGCGTGTGCCCAACCCCCCCACCCACCCCC
>CAZRDB010000007.1:25264-41735 GCA_964598695.1 uncultured Armatimonadia bacterium | reverse complement strand
GGCTGGTCGAGGGCCTCGTCACCAAGGAGCAGATCGTCGAGGTGCCGATCCCCGCCGACCTGCCCTCCGGCCAGACCCAGATCGTGGTCACCTCCGGCTCCGGCCTCGCGATCGCCGAGTCGCAGCTCGGGTACACGCTGCCGACTCCGGTCAACCTGGCCGGCCTCGTGGAGAGCATCACCGCCTCGATGGCGCCGGACAACCGCCTCGTGGTGGTCATCGGCACGCCCGGCCAGTCGTTCCTCGCCGGTGGCCGGGCCTACCCGTCGATCCCGGCCGACGTGGCCAAGATCATGAGCCAGTGCGGTACGACCGACTACGGGACGAGTTCGCAGATCGCCACGACCACCTGTGACACCGAGTACCAGATCGTCGGTATGCTCAACCACCCGCTGACGATCTACCGGCCCGAGGAGAAGGCGGCGCTCACCGGCGGCGGCGAGATCGCCGTCGGCCAGATGCCGCCCCTGACGCCCGCGCTTGCCGAGCAGGCCGACCATGTCGTTGCCGCCTCCCGCCTCGCGACCCTCAGCCGGTTCCTCAACTGCCGGCCGAGTGTCCTCAAGGCGATGTCGGCCTTCGAGGCGCCCCTGGCGTCCGACCTTGGCCGTGGCTCGACCGAGGGCCTCACCCAGGTGCTCAGCACCTACCCCGCGCTCTGGAGCCTGCTGCTGCAGGGCCCGCCGCCCCCCGGGCTCCACATGCCGGCCGATGCGGTCCCCGGCGCGATGAAGCCCGTCAAGCCCAAGACCGGCGAGGGCGAGGAGGCTGTGGAGGGCACGACCGACGAGGGCGCTGCCGAGACGGCCGACGAGGCCGAGGAGGAGGGCGAGGGGAGCGAGGAGAGCGCCATCGAGGCGCTCCCGATCCGGCAGCCCAAGAGCGTCACCCACAAGAAGACGGCCGACTTCCGCACGGGCGAGCTGGCCGGTGTGAGCCTCCGCGAGCCGGGCGGGATCTCGCTCGCCGCCAAGGCCGAGCCGCTCCTCCGCTTCTGCCCCGACGCCCTCTACGCATGGGCGATCGTGCCGGATGCCCGGGGCGGCGTCTACGTCGGCACCGGTCCCAACGGCGTGATCTACCACGTGGCGAAGGACGGCGCCTGCAAGGAGTTCTTCCGCGTCAAGGACGCGCAGGTCTTCGCCCTCGCGACCGCGCCCGACGGCTCCCTGGTGGTCGGCACCGGCCCGAGCGGCATGCTCTATCTCCTCTCGCCCTCGGGCGAGGAACTCGGCTCGATGGCCACGGGCGAGGCCTATGTCTGGGACCTCGCGATCGTCGGTGAGACCGCGCTGGTCGCCACGGGGCCGAACGGCAAACTGCTGAAGGCCACGCTCGACCGGACGATCTCGACCGTCGTCGACCTCCGTGAGACCCACGTGCTCTCGCTCGCGACGACGCCCGATGGCGGCGCCTACCTCGGCACCGATGGCGGGCTCATCTACCGCGTCTCGCCCGATGGCTACACGCACGGCCTGGGCAAGTCGCCGCTCGGCCCGGTCAGTTCGATGACCACCGCCGCCGACGGCGCCGTCTACTTCGGCTCCGTGGGCAACGCCTACCGCATCACCGACGAAGGCCGCTTCGAACTCGCGATCGCCTCGCCCGACATGGGCGGCTACGCGGTCGCCTCGGTCGGCGACACCCTCTTCCTCGGCTGCAGCCAGTCGAGCGGTGTCTACGCCGTCGATGCGACCGAGGCGGTCTCGGCGTTCGGCACGCTCGACGACCCCGAGGCCACCGTCACCGGGCTCTGTGCCGACCCCGCGGGCGATGCGCTGTGGACGCTCACGACGGGCCCGGTCGCCCTCTACCGCATGCCCATCGCCGATCAGGTGGAGGGCGCCTACACCTCGCCCGTGCTCTCGGCCGAGAAGCCCGCGGAGTGGCTGCGGCTCGACTGGCGCGGCAGCGTTCCCGAGGGTGCGGCGGTCGAGGTGCTCACGCGGACCGGCAACACGCCCATTCCCGATGACGACTGGAGCCTGTGGGCCTCCACCGGGACCGAGGCGCCCGGCGTCTGCCCCATCACGAGCCCGGTCGGGACCTACCTGCAGTACCAGGTGAAGCTCACGGCGGGCTCGGCCGCCGCGCTGCCCGATGTCGCCCAGGTGCAGGTCTCGTACCTGCCGGCCAACGAGAAGCCCACGGTCACCTACGAGGACACCTCGAAGGTCCAGTTCGTGAACAAGACGGCGGAGCTGTCGTGGGACGGCAACGACCCCAACGAGGATACGCTGCGCTACGCGGTCCACTCGTCGAGCGACCAGGGCCTCACCTGGGACGTGCTCGAGGACGCCACCGCTGACGAGAGCTACTCGTGGGATGTCAGCGAGGTCGAGGAGGGTCGCTACCTGGTGAAGATCGTCGCCTGCGACGAAGTAGCGAACCCGGGCCGCGGCCTCTCGGCCGAGATCATCGTCGGTCCGGTGGTCGTCGACCGGAGCGGCCCGAAGGCGATGTTCGGCGCCAGCTCGATCACCGTCGAGGAAGGCGTTGTGTGCGTGAAGGGCGCGGCCTCCGACAAGGGCTCCGGCCTCAAGATCGCCCAGTACCGCGTCGACGCCGCCGATGTCTGGCAGCCGATCGCGGCGGGTGACCTGCGGTACGACTCGGCCTTCGAGATGCTGAGCTTCGTGATCGAGGGGCTCGAGCCCGGAACGCACACGCTCGAGATCGTCGTCTTCGATCAGGCGGGCAACCAGACGCTCGAGACCCGCGAGATCGAGATCCCCGGAGGCGAGGCGCCCACCGAGCCCGAGGGGACCGAGGAGGCCCAGGGCTAGCGCCACCCGCGCAAGCCGGCAACCGACCGAACGACCGCACAGCCCGCCCCCGTGGCGGGCTGTGCGCTTGGTGGCGGCATCGCGGTCGCGCGTCGGGCGGAGAGGGGGGCGCGGAGCGGGATGCGCCGGCGGACGCGTCTACTCGAGGCTGCGGCCGTGGATCTGACGGACGGTCGCCTTGGAGATCCGGCCGGCGGTGGTCTTCGGGAGGTCGTCGACGAAGACGAAGCCGCGTGGGACCTTGTACTCCGCCAGGTGCTTGGCGCAGTGGGCCCGGACATCCTCGCGTGTGAGCGCGCAGCCCGGCTCGGTCACGAGCACCGCCTTGGGGACGGCGCCGTAGGCGGCGTCGGCGATCCCGATCACGGCGCACTCGCGCACGCCCTCGAGCCCGAGGATGACATCCTCGATCAGGGTGGGGAGTACGCTGAGGCCGTCGACGATGATGACGTCCTTCTTGCGGCCCACGAAGTGCAGGAAGCCGTCGGGGTCGCACCAGGCGAGGTCACCCGTGTGGAGCCACCCGTCGCGGAGCACCTCGTAGGTCTCATCGGGGTGGCCGAGGTAGCCGGCCATGACGTTGGTGCCCCGGACCACCACCTCGCCGACATCGCCGAGCGGCATGGGGCTGCCCCGGTCATCGACCAGGACCACCCGCTGGTTCGAGAGCGGGACGCCCACCGTGCCGGGCCGGCGCTCCCAGCCGAACGGGTTCGAGCTGATCGCGGCGCAGGCCTCGGTGCAGCCGTAGCCCTCGACGACGGGCACGCCGAAGCGATCCTCGAACTCCTGTCGCGCCTCCGCCGGGAAGACGTCGCCGCCGGAGACCACGAAGCGGAGGGCGTCGAACCCCGTCGCGCCCTCGTACTCGGAGAGACGGCGCAGCAGGGTGGGAACGCCCGCGACGAAGGTCACGCGCTCCTCGCGGATCAGTGGCGCCATCTCCTCCGGCTCGACCGAGGGACACAGCACCACGCGGGCGCCGAGGCTGAGAGGCAGGAGGACCGAGGCGACCATCGTGTAGACGTGCCAGGGCGGGGTGACGGCCAGGAAGACGTCCTCCTCGCCGAACGGCGCCGCGTGCTCGAGCGCTCCGAACGTCGAGGTGAGGTGGTCGTCCGTGATGACGGCTCCGATAGGAGCGTCGCGACGGCCGAGGATGTAGAAGGCCGCCACGCGCGTTCGCTCGCTGTGGTCGAAGCAGTGGAACGGTGTCGGCGGATCCTCGGCGATCTCCTCGATGACCAGCACCCGGGGGGCCGTCGGCGAGGCCCCGGCGATCAGGGCCGACGCCTCGGCGCGCGCGCGCTCGGTGACGATCAGCTCCGCCCGCGAGTCGACGAGGATCGCCGCCTGCTCAGTCGGCGAGAGGCGATGGTTCACCGGCACGAGCGTCCGGCGGCTGCAGATGCAGGCGAGGAAGAGCGCGACGTACTCCGCCCGGTTGCCGAGCAGCGCCGCGACGGGGCCGTCGCCCGGGGCGGTCTCGAGGAGGCGGAGGTAGCGAGAGGCCTGCTCGACCAGCTCGGCGTAGGTCCAGCGGGCGCGCGCGTCCACCACGGCCACGCGCTCGGGGTGGTCGGTCATCCTGCGCAGGATCGCGTCCGCCAACAGCAATCCGGTGGCCTCCCTTCCCAACAGGGGGTTCGCCGTTCGGGGGGAGGATTCCCTGCTCCGGTTGCCGCGAAAAGGTCGTCGCCTGCGGAATGCCGCCCGGGCCTACGCGCGTCGAGGGTCGACGGCGGCCGGCAGGTCGATCAGCAGGTTGCGCACCTCACGGACCTCGGCGCGCTCGACGCGCGTACACCGGAACTTGCCGTCGCGATCGACGTGGCGGATGTCGTAGTAGGTCTCGGTGTGGGAGATGATCTCCCCGACGAGGGACTTGCGGCGGCTCTTGAAGACGATCTCGGTGCGCATGTGGGATCACCCACCGCCATATCCTCAACGCCCTGAGCGATCTCCTTCGTCGCCGTCGGCCCGGGGTTTGGCAATGCGCACCCGCCTTGTCAGGAGCGATGATTGACTCAGTGCGAATATCCGTATATAATCATCCAAATGCAATGCGACCGCGAGGAGGTGGCGATGGCGACCCAAGCGGAACGTTCCACACGGAGAGGGAGGTGGTTCGGAATGGAGCTGCTCGTTCCCGCCCTGGTTGTGGTGGGATGGTTCCTTCTGATGCGCTTCGTGCTCCCCAAGCTCGGGGTGCCCACATGAATGTCGGGCTCCTGCGACCTGCCGGCGGCAGGTCAGACTGACGACCCCGATCAGACGGAACTCCCCCCCGGCGACGCCAAAGCGGGCCGCTAGGCGCGAGAGGGGGCCGGGCCTCTCCGGCGAACTCGGGTTTGGGCCTCCCCATCCGGACGGCGGAAGGAACCGTACCCATGACCCGCGCTTCGCGGGCCGCACTGCGGCTCGCCCCTTGTCTCGTCGCGCTGTGCGCCGGAGCGCTCCTCGGCCGGCTGGCTCGACCGGAACCTTCCGTGGCGGCCGGCCCGGCCGGGGAGACGCTCTGCGTCCAGGAGAGCTGCCTTCCGGGCTTGGTCGAGCTGGGCGACCGACTCGGCCTCCTGCTCGGGAGCCCCGATGCCGTCGCGAGCGGCGACCTACAGAAGGGGCTCGCGGCGGCCAGCGCCCCGGTCGAGCTTGCGCCCCCCGCGGACGGCGCCGGCCCCTCGCTGCCCGCCCTCTACGAGCAAGCCTGCAAGAGCGTCTATATCCTCGCGAAGCCGAAGCACTGTGAGAGCTGCGGCCACACCCACTTCGAGAGCGCCACGGGCTTCGCGATCTCGCGGGATGGCGTGCTCGTCACCAACTGCCATGTCCTCGACGGGGACTACGCGGCCCTGGCCGCAGTCGATGCCGAGGGCGTCGTCCACCCCGTCGTGGAGGTCCTCGCCGCCAGCCGGATCGACGATCTGGCGCTGCTGCGGATCCGCGCCGCGACCACCCCGCTGCCCGTTCGGGGGGAGGCGCCCGTCGGAACGCACATCGCGGTGATCGGCCACCCGGGGATGCGCTTCTACACCCTGACCGAGGGCATCGTCTCGCGCTACTGGAGCGACGGCGAGGCGAAGGCGCCATCCGTCGCGATCACGGCGGAGTACGCGGTCGGCTCGAGCGGCTCGCCGGTGCTCGACGACGCGGGCAACGTGGTCGCCGTCGGCGCGGCGACTCAGCCGATCAGCGCCGATGCCGAGGGCAAGACCCTCCAGATGGTCGTCAAGCGCTGCGCGACCGGCGCGGCGCTCATGAAGCTCGCGGGGGGATAGGGCCGGCCCTTGCCTCTCCCGGGGAGGACCGCTCCCCCGGCTCGCCGAAGGCCCACTCCGGGTCTGGCATGGCTCCGCCCCAGGGAGGCGACCGATGAACGGCACTTCGACACTCCTCGCCGAAGCGCGGGAGCTGTCCGGCGAGGTCACACGGGTTCGGCGCGACCTCCACCGCCACCCCGAGCTGTCGGGCCAGGAGCACCGCACCATGGCCGTCGTGGCACACGAGCTGGCCGCGATGGGCCTCCCGGGCCGTGAGGGCGTCGCCGGTACCGGCGTCGTCGCTCTCATCGAGGGCGGCACGCCCGGCCCCTGTGTCGGGCTCCGCGCCGACATGGACGCCCTGCCCGTCACCGAGACCCCGGGCTGCGAGTTCTCCTCGGAGACGCCCGGGGTGATGCACGCCTGCGGTCACGATGCCCACGTCGCCTGCGCCCTCGGCGCAGCGCAGCTCCTGCTCCGCCGTCGCGAGGAGATCCGCGGCAGCGTGAAGCTCATCTTCCAGCCGTCCGAGGAGCTGGTCTCCGGCGCCGCCGCCATGATCGCGGGTGGGGTCCTCGAGGATCCGCCCCTCTCGGCCTGCATCGGCTTCCACGTCACCCCGCACCTCGATGCTCCGAGGCTCTCCTTCGGCCACGGCCCGCGCATGGCGGGCACCGGGACGTTCGGCATCCGCGTGGTGGGCGTCTCGGGCCACGCCGCCCAGCCGCACCACTCGATCGATCCGGTTCCTATCGCCGCCGAGATCATCCTCGCGCTCCAGACGATCGTCTCGCGCCGGATTGCCCCGCTCGTCCCCGCCGTCGTCTCCGTCGGGTCGATCCACGGGGGGGTCAAGGCGAACATCATCGCGCCCGAGGTGCAGCTCGAGGGGACCTACCGCTTCTTCGATCGTGCCACCGGCGAGCGGATCGAGCACCTGCTCCGAGAGACCGCCGAGGGGATCGCCGCCGGCCTCGGCGGCCGCGTCGAGGTCCGAATCGACCCGGGCACCCCGCCGCTCGTGGTCGATGACGCGCTCACCGACCGCGCGCTCGCGGCCTGCCGCGCCGTCTTCGGCTTCGACAACGTGCTGCTCTCCGAGGAACAGACCATGGGCGGCGAGGACTTCGCGTTCATCGCCGAGCGGGTGCCCTCCGTGCACTTCTGGCTCGGCGTCCGCGCGCCCGGCGCCCGCGAGTCGGCGCCGCTGCACTCCCCCCATTTCGCCGTGGAGGAGCGCGCGCTGCCGGTCGGCGCAGCGGCCTTGGCCGCCTGCGCGCTCGAGCTGCTGGAGAGGCCGTGAGGATGCGTCGCCGCTCGCCCCTGGTCGGGCTCACCTGCCTTCTGCTCGCCTGCGCGGCCCACGCGAACGCGCAGCCCCAGCCACCCCCGGAGATCCGGCGCGTGGCGGTGCTGCCGTTCCTCCCGGCCGACGAATCGGCCCGCTGGGCTGGCTACGCGCTGGCGGACTCGGTCGCCCGCGCGCTCGCGACCAATGTCCTGGTGGACGCGCCCAGCGCGCCGCAGATCGCCGGCGCCTATCGCGCGCTCGGCGCCTCGTTGCTCGCCAGCGCCATCGAGAGCCCCGGGCGGGCGGCCCGCGCCCTCGGCGTCGATCTCGTGGTCCATGGCTGGGTCCGCTGGGAGAACGACTCGCTCATCGCCGACATCGAGCTGCTCGATGTGACCATCGGGGCCCGGCTCGTCGCGCAGACCTTCCGCACCGCGGGTGAGGATCCGCTCGGCCCTGGCGCGCCGATCGCCTCGCGCGTCTGCGTCGAGCTGTTCGGGGCTCCGCTGATGTCCGCCGCCTCGGAGGCGAGCAACCCAGCCTCCGTTCCCGTGGCGGCCCTCGAGAGCTACGGCGCCGGCCTCGCCGCGCTCGACGAGGCCTCGGGCACGCCGGATGCCGAGCCCCGCCTCGGCGCCCTGCAGAGCGCCTGCGCGCAACTCGTCGCCGCGGCCAACCTGAGCCCCGGCTTCGGCTGGCCGTACCAGCCTCTGCTGCGGGCCTCGACCTCGCTGTTGCTCGCCGACCCGACCTCGGCCGCCGCGTGCGCCGACGTGGCCGTGGCGAAGCGCGCGCTCGGCGATCTGCGCGGCGCGGCCGATGTCCTCCGCGACGGCCTGGACCGGATGCCGCAGAGCGCGGCGCTCGCGACCGCCCTCGCCGACGTGCTGCTCGACCTCGCGGCCACCGAGGGGGTCGACCGACCGTCGCTGCTCCGCGAGGCCGTGGCGACGGCCGACCGCGCGACGGTCCAGGAGCCAGGACAGCCGGCCGGCTGGGTGCTCCTCGGCGCCGCCGCATTCGACTCGGGCGACTACGCCCGCGCCGCGACGGCGTACTCCCGTGCGGCGGCTCTGCGTCCCGGCGACGCGATCGCGGAGCTGGGTCTCGGTCTGTCGCTCGTGCGCATGGGCCGCTGGGAGGAGGGCAAGGCGCACCTCCAACTGGTCACACACCTCGACGGAGGGGGCCTCGCCGAGCGCGCCCACAAGGAGCTGGAACGACTGGGGCTGTAGCCGAGGCGACGGGCTCGCCGGCCACGCCCCCGAGGGCACGGGAAGGCCACCCACCATGGGCATGCGCGGCAACAACTGGGGCACGCTGGCCGACCGCGGCGAGTTCGGCCTGATCGACGATCTCTCCGCGCTACTCGGAGCGCCCGGCGGGTGCGTGGAGGCCGGCATCGGCGACGACTGCGCCGTGCTGCGCGTCGGCGGCCGCGCGCTGCTCTTCGCCATCGACACCATGGTCGAGGGGGCACACTTTCTGCCCCTCGGAGAGCCCCCGCACCCCTTGTGCGATCTTCGCGCCGCCGGCTGGCGCCTGGCGGTCTCGAACCTCTCCGACATCGCGGCGATGGGCGGCCGTCCGCTGGGTGCCACGGTGAGCGTCGCGGCGCCGGCTACCTACCCGGTCAGCGCGCTCGAGCTGGTCTACCGCGGCCTTCGCGATGCGGCGCAGGCCTACAGCCTGCCCGTGTGCGGGGGCGACACCGTGCGCACCGAGGGCCCGGTCGTGGTCAGCCTGTCGATCCTGGGCGAGGCGGACTCCGTGCCGATCCTGCGCCGGGGCGCGCGGCCGGGCGACGTCCTCTGCGTTACCGGCGCCCTCGGCGCCTCGCGGGCGGCCCTGGCGCTCGCGAGGGGCGAGGGGCCGCTCCCTGAGCCGCTGCGCCTGCGGCACCTGTACCCCACCCCGCGGCTTGCGGAGGGCCTCCTGCTCGCAGCCGACGCGCACGCGATGATGGACCTCTCGGACGGGATGGCCGGCGACCTCCCGAAGCTCGCCGCGGCGAGTGACGTGGGCTTCGAGATCGACTTCGACTCGCTCCCCGTCTCCGACGACCTCCTGGCCGCCAGCAGCTCGGCCGCGACGGCGCGCCGCTGGGCGCTCGCGGGTGGTGAGGACTACGAGCTGTTGGTCGCCCTGCCGGCTGAGCGCGTCGAGGAGGCGTGCCTCTCGCTCGCCGACCACGCGGGCCTCCACCCGGTCGGCCGAGTGCTCGGCGCCGCCGAGGGGCGCTGGCTGCTGCGCGACGGTGCGCGGTCTCCGTGGGATCCCTCCCTCTCGTGGGACCACTACCGCCGGTAGGACTGGGACGTTCCTACCTTCCCGGGAGCGCCTCTGCTACAATGCGGGCCGGAGATATGGAGGTGCCCCCGTGTCCAATGTCGGCGCTCAGAAGTCACAGCTCGTGGTGTTCGACCTAGGTGGCACCACGCTGCAGGACGACGGCGCGATCCTCAGCACCTTCCTGCAGGTCGCGCATGAGCACGGGCTCGAGGCCACGCCCGAATCGGTCGAAGCGCAGCTCGGCAAGACCAAGCGCGAGCTGTTCCAGCTCCTGACCAACCTCAAGCACGATGACGAGCCCGCCGCCGCCGACTACCTCGCCAACAAGGCCAACGCCAAGTACGAGGCGCTCCTGATGGAGCACTACTCGACGACCGAGCTGAGGCTGCTGCGCGGCACCATCGAGA
The DNA here is from genome assembly GCA_964598695.1 of uncultured Armatimonadia bacterium. Taxonomy (GTDB): domain Bacteria; phylum Armatimonadota; class Zipacnadia; order UBA1398; family UBA1398; genus CAZRDB01. Next base: position 31,699 of record CAZRDB010000007.1, on the reverse strand, counting down.
CCTTCGAGTACCTGCACCAACACGACGTGAAGGTGGCGATCACCTCCGGCTTCTGGCGCGCCGTGCTCGACGTGATCCTCGAGCGGACCGGCCTCGGCTCACTCGTCGATGCCTCCGTCGCGACCGACGAGGTCCGGACGGCCAAGCCCGCGCCGTACATGATCTTCCGGGCGATGGAGGCCTGCGAGGTCCTTGCCGTCCGGCGGGTCGTCGCGGTCGGCGACACTCCGGTCGACTGCATCGCGGGCTGCAACGCCGGCTGCGGCTACGTCGTCGGTGTGCTCACCGGCACGCACCAGAGTTCCTCGCTCGAGAAGGTCCCGCACAACTACATCATCGACTCGGCGGCGCGCATCCGCGAGCTGTTCGAGGCCGGCAAGATCCGGTAGGTCGCGCCCGCCGCGCCCTGCCACGCACGAGCGAAGCCATCGCCAATGCAGAGGCCGCTGCCCGCCCGTGGGCCGCAGCGGCGCCGATCGGACGGATCGCAGTGCCTGTGGATTCGAGACTCACCAAGCGCGCGGCGACGGCGGCCAAGGCCGCGACCTCCAAGCGGGCCGCCGGCGCGGTACGGAAGGCGGCTCCCGAGGAGAGCCTCTGGACGACGCTGACCCGGCCGCTCGGCGACGAGGAACAGCCGCTGTGCCTCGCCTCCTACGGGACCTGGGGCTTCGTGCTGGCCTACGGACTCCTGAGCTGGTACTCCCGTAGCGCGGCTGCGCCGCACGGGCCGGAGGCCGTGCTCGCCACGGCCCGGACCGTCGCGATCATCGGGCTCCCCCTCGGCGTGCTCGGCATGACGGCGGCGATCATCGCATTCATCCGCGGCGAGCATCGGCTGTGGCTCGCGGTGGGCGGCTTCGCCTGCTCCGCGCTGATCACGATCGGCTCGTACCTCGAGATCAGCGGCAAGCTCATCGGCCTCCTCGCGAGCAAGCTGCCCGGGGTGTAGCGGTTCCATGGCCCCCTCGCGGCGGACCGTCCGTTCGGTCTCGGCCACGCTCTGGCGCGTGTACGGCGGCCGGGCGCGGCCCGAGGAGATCCCTCTGCACGATCCACCGCTCGACTGCCTCGTGCGCACGATCCTGAGTCAGAACACCTCGGACGTGAACGCCGACCGGGCCTACGAGCAGCTCCGCGCGGACTTCCCAACCTGGGAACGCGCCCTTCGCGCGCCGACCGAGGCGATCGAGCGCGCGATCCGCCCGAGCGGGCTCGCCGAGGCGAAGGCGCGGACCATCGCCGGCGCACTCCGGGCGACGCGCGACCGGGCCGGCGCGCTCGACCTCGGCTTCCTCGCCACCCTGACGCCGTGCGAGGCGCAGGCATGGCTCACGGCGCTTCCCGGCGTCGGCCCCAAGACGGCGGCCTGCGTGCTGCTGTTCTCGCTCGAGATGCCCGCCTTCCCCGTCGACACCCACTGCTTGCGCATCGGCAAGCGGCTTGGGTGGTTGCCGCCCTCATGCACGGCCGATCGGGCCCACGCGCTGATGGATGCGCTGGCGCCCGACGACGTGAAGCTCGCGCTGCACCTGGGGATGATCCGGCATGGACGGGCGCTCTGCCGGCCCACCGCGCCCGCGTGTGCCGAGTGCCCGATCCGCCGCGCCTGCACCTACGCGTAGGGCCGGCTAACCCTCGCTTTCGTAGGCCGGCCCGTACAGCGGCTCGCGCAGGTGCTCGGTGCAGCCCGCGTGGGTGTCCGGGTAGTGCGTGGGGTCGGGCGCCGTGCTCTTCTGCGTCGGGATCTCGAATGCGTCGCGGTCGGTCGGACGCGTGAACTCCGGCCCCTGCCGGAACCAGTGGGGGTTGGGCTCGCCCTCCTTCGGGTCCTCGCCGATCGCGTAGATCCACCCGTTCTGGCTTCCGACGACGATCACCCCGTCGGCCACGGCCGGGGTGGAGTCGATGTCGAACCCCTCGTCGAAGACCCACAGCGGCTTCCCCGTCTCCTCCTCGAGACACCACATCGTCCCATCGCGCACGCCCACGAGGATGCAGCCGTCGGTCACCACGGGCGAGGACCAGATCCGGTTGCCCAGCTTGCGCTGCCAGACGGTCTCCCCGGTGCCCGCGTCGAGCGCGTAGAGCACGCCGTCGTTGCAGCCGATGTAGACGCGGTCCCACGTGCGGCTGACGGCGGCCGTCGCCCAGACGCCGCGCGGGAGATCCTTCTGCCACACATTCTCGCTGGTGCCGACATCGATGCAGGAGACCTTGCCGCGGTCGAGGCCGCCCCGAACATGGATGCTGTGGTAGATCCGGCCCTTCCAGTAGACGGGGGTCGGGTCGCCGTCGCCGCCCGTGTCCAGCTCCCACACCCGCGAGCCGTCCTTCAGGTTGAGGCAGTACAGCCCCCCGCCGCTCGAGCCGATGATCAGTACGCCCTCCGCGATACAGGGGCTCGACTCGCAGCTCCACTTTGTCGGCGTGTGGCGCCAACGGATCTTCCCCGTGCCGGGATCGAACGCGTACACGGAGTTGTCCTCACCGCCGATGTACAGCGTGCCGTCGACAAGCAGCGGGTTCGAGTCCGTATCCTCGCCGATTCGCGTCTCCCAGACCATCTTCCCGTCGAGCGTGTAGCAGTGGACCTTGTTGTCGCGGCCCCCGTGGTAGATCCGATCCCCCTGGATCGAGATGCTGCCCTTGATGTTGTGGTGGTTGGGGTAGTACCAGTGCTCCTTGCCTGTGAGCAGGTCGAGGCAGTAGACGTAGGAGTCGGTGGAACCGAAGTAGACCTTGCCGTCCAGGATGCATGGCTGGCCGGTCCAGCCCGTGCCCTCCCAGACCGTCCCCGGCTTCACCTGCGCGTCGCCCCGCCGTTCGGTCGGCCCCTCGATCTTGCCCTTGGTGCGGAAGCGCCAGAGGAGCTTCGGGTGGCGGGGCATCGGCCCCACGCCCGAGAGGTTGCGCTCCGGGTTGCCCCGGAAGCAGACGAGGCTCCGTTCGCCGGCCTCGATCGGCGCCGGGGCCTCGGCGGGTGCGGACTCGCCGCTCTCGGCCGCGCTCTCCGCGATCGGCGGGAGCGACGCCATCGCGCGGCCGACGGGCTGCGGCGGCACGGGCCCGCGGCCTGGGGTATCGAGGTTCATCCAGACGAGGGTCGCGGCCATCGCGCCGAGCGCGAACAGGACGAAGCCGACCATTGCGACAAGCGCGATTCGCCGTGCCGTCATCAGCGACTACGCCTCCCCGGGAGTGGTGCGAAGAACGGTCTGCGCGCAACGCCGACCGTCATTCGCTCTCGGGCGCGCCGTCGCCTGCGGCTACTCGACACGTCGCGTGGGCGTCGTGCCCCAGACCTCGGTGAGCCGGCGGGCGCGGCTGCCCTCGATCAGCCCCTGCTGCGACCACCCCGTCCCCTCGCGGAGCGCGACCTCCTCCCAGGCGACGCGGGGCTCGCACTCGGCCTTCCACTGGTCGAGCCGCTCGGTGAGCTGCCGCACGACCTCCCGGTGGTCGGGGCTCGCGAGCAGGTTGCGGGTCTCGGCCGGGTCGGCATCGAGATCGTACAGCTCGCCCTCCACGAGGTTCTCCGGCCAGAACATCGGGTGGCCCCGGCGGGGGTGGTCGTAGGGGAGGCGGTGCTCGACCTCGGCCTGTCGCGGGTAGCGGGTCATCTTCCAGCGCTCTGTGCGGATCGAGCAGGCGGGCTCCGGCATGTACGCGGGGATGAACGTCTCGGCGAAGACCGCGTCGCGGTGGGGGCGTCCGGGCTCGCTGAGCAGCGGGACGAGGGAGCGCGCGCGGCTTCCCTCGATCGCGGGGACCCCGCACAGCTCGAGCAGGGTGGGGCCGAGATCGAACTGCTGGACGAGGGCGCTCGAGCGGCCCGGCGCCATGCCCGGGACCGAGATCCAGAGCGGGACGTGGACGGTCTCCTCCCAGAGCTGTGCCCACTTCTCGATCCAGCCGTGCTCGCCGAGGCACGTGCCGTGGTCGCTCGTGAGCACCACGACGGTGTCGTCGGCTCGGCCCGACTGCTCGAGCGCGTCGAGCACCCGGCCGATCTCGTGGTCGACGTGGCTCACAAGGCCGTAGTAGGAAGCGCGGCAGCGACGGACGTCCTGCTCCGTGACCTCCTGGTAGCGGCGGCCGGCGTACAGCACCTGCACGGTCGCGGGCTTGGTCTCGATCCCGTCGCCCCAGCTCGCGGGGAGGGCGATCCCATCGGGGTCGTACATCCGTGAGTAGGGTGCGGGAGGGGCGTAGGGGGTGTGCGGCATCCCGGGGGCGACGCAGAGGAAGAACGGCTCGCTCGGCGCGTACCCGCGCAAGCGCTCGATCCCGGCGTCCACCGTCTGCGCGGCCTCAGTGCGGTCCTGCGCGACGGGCGACTCGCCCCAGATCACGATCGGCAGCTCGCCGTCGAGCCGCCGGATCCGGCTCCAGACGGTGCGCGGGTCGCAGCCCGCCGGCGCGTGGCCGAAGGGGCCGAAGCCGTCGTGGAACCGCGCGTGGAAACCGAACCCGCTCTCCTCCACCGGCCAGCCGAGGTGGTACTTGCCGACGTTCTCGGTCCGCCAGCCCGACTCCGCGAAGCGGCGGTAGATCGAGAGACGCTCCTCGCCCGCGATGGCCGGCATCGAGTTGTCCATGCAGCCGTTCGTCCGGGGGTAGCGGCCGGTCGCGAGCGAGGTGCGTGAGGCCATACAGACGGGGGCGACGCCGTAGGCGCGGTCGAGGACCATCGAGCGCGCGGCGAGTCGATCGAAGTTGGGGGTCTTGATCGTGGGGTGGCCGAGCGCGCTGAAGACGTCGGCCCGAAGCTCATCGCAGTAGAGCAGCAGGATGTTCATGGAGGCGCACGTTCGGCGGCGCGCCGCCGGGGTCCTTGTTGGGGCGGCGGCGGATCAGCCCGAGACCGCGACAGGTGAAGGGGTCCGACGCCATGCGCGGAACAGCTGCATCGCTGGAGCAGGGGAGGGACCTTCACGCCTGCCGCGTGTCGCTACGCGCGCTGGATCTGCTGCGCCAGGGAGGGCAACGCGAGGAGCACTCCCATTGCGCTACCCGCCGCCCGCCAGGACCCCGAGGCACGAGCCGAAGAGCATCGTGAGAGCGATGCCACACAGTAGCGTGATGAGCCACCAGAGCCCGATCCCCTGGCAGACCCTCCACCCTATGAGTTCGCGGTAGTGGCGCACCCCGTTGCGGGTGTTGTTGGGTTGGCCGCAGTGCTGGCACCAGTAGGCGTGGGTCGACATCGGCTGCCCGCAGATGACGCACCGCCCGAGGGCAGGGGTGTTCAGCGTCACACGCGGCTCTCTCGTTAGCAGCGGCTGACGCGGTTGTGCCGGGGCAGGGGATGGTTGGGCCTGCGGAGGTGGAGTGAAGTTCGCCGTCTCCGCAGCCATCTCCGCGCACCGCGGGCACGGTTTGCCCGGCTTCGACAGGAGCCAGCCGCACTTGGGGCACTTGTACATGTTGAGCACGCGCCCACCTCCGCAGACACTGAAACGCCGTTGCGGTCGTCTTCCCCGGGCCTCCGCGATCTCCCCCGCCGAGTTTGCGGACGGTCTCGCGCGCGAGGCGAGCAATCGCCGAATTGCCAGCGGCCGTAGCGAGGCACGGACTCGTCCTCCGCGCGCGGAGGGACGGCTCGGTCTACCGGACCCGCTACGAGACGCCCTGCCCACGGTGGTTCCCGGCCGGCGTCCTGCTCGGCGGCGTGGCAACGGAGAGCGAGATCGGCGGCCTGCCGCCAATCCCCGATCTCTGACCGCTCGTCGCGCCGGATCCCCTCGAACCCCGCCGCCTCGCGTGCGTCCATTGGACACAGGACCGGGGGGACGCTGGGTCGAGAAGGAGGGATCGCGATGACGAGGACCGCACGACTCGTCGCAGCATGCCTGGGCGTGCTCGCGCTGCTCACGACAGCGGCGCTGGCGCAAGGCCCAGGTCCGCAACCGGGACCTGCCACCCACGACACGTCTGTGCTTCGCCAGCAGGTCGAAGCACTGAAGCAGCACATCCGCGCCGCCGATGCCGCTGGTCACGAGACCGAAGCCCTTCGGCAGCAGCTCGCCACGCTTCGCACCGAGCTGCACCAGGCTCACTTCGAGGCCGTGACCGCTGAGCAGGAAGCCGGATCGGCCACCGCCCCGACGGCAGGGGCCGTCGCGGGGCCCGTCTGTCCGCAGGCCGGCATCGCGCCGCGGGGGCGGTTCGAGAGGCTGCGGGCGCTCCGCCCCTTCCTCAGCCGCCGCCTCGGGGGGATCCCACCGACGGGCCTGACGCAGCCGCTGGCGCCGGGCGTGGAGGCTCCCCAGGGTCCGCCGCAGGGCGAGGGCCCGGCCGCTGGCCCGCCGCAGGGCGGCCCGCAGTTCCAGGGTCGTGGCTTCGGCCGCGGGCAGTTCGCCGGAGGCCCGATGCAGCGCGGGCAGGGGATGGGCCCGCAGGCGTTCGGGCCGCAGGGCCCGCCGCAGGGCG
>CAZRDB010000007.1:6473-25164 GCA_964598695.1 uncultured Armatimonadia bacterium | reverse complement strand
CAGGGCGCTCCGCAGTTCCAGGGCCGTCAGGGCCGCTTCGGGGGGCGCGGCTTCGGCCGCGGCGGCTTCGCGGGTGGCCCGATGATGGGCCAGCCGGGCGTCGGCCCGCAGGCGTTTGGCCCGCAGGGCGAGGGTCCGATGGTGGGCCAGCCGGGCTTCGGGCCTCAGGGCGGACCCGGGCAGCTCCTCCCCGGCGCCCCCTTCCCGGGCCGTGGCTTCGGCCGCGGTCGGTTCGCCGGGGGCCGATGGGCCGGCATGGCGGGAGCGCCCCAGGGCGTCTGCCCGTTGTGTGGCCGGTGCCTCGCGGGGCAGCCCGGCATGGCGGCGCCCGCAGCTCCGCCGCAGGGCGAGCCGCAGGCCGAGGGGCCGGCCCGGCCGAGACAGGGCGGACGCCAGGGGCGGCCGGGCGGCCGGTAGCGCCGATCTGCCCACAGCACGATCACCGCTGGACAGAGGCGGGGCCCAGCCGGCCCCGCCTCGCGCTGTACGGGATGAACCGGAGCCTCTGGGGCGTAGTATGCAACCAGGGGAGGCTGGCGAGTGGAGCGGACGATGAGCGACGGAGCGGCGGAGCGCCGGGTGCATGTTCGGTTGCCGGCGCGGATCCCGATGGACTGGGTGGAGCTGGAGCCCGGGGCCGCGGGCCAGCAGGTCACCCACCGCACCGTGACCCACGACGTCGGCGCCAGTGGGCTCGCCTTCCTGCATGGGGCGTCTCTCGGCGTGGGGACCTACCTTCGCATCACGCTGAATCCCGAGGGAGCCGAGCCCGGACCGACCACCGAGGCGGTGGTGGCGGAGAGTCACGCGGCGACCGACGCTGAGGCCGGCTACCTGATCGGGGTGCGCTACGCCGGCGCTTCCGACTCGCCGCTCCATGGCGTGCTGCTCCAGGCCTACGAGGACCTGGGGGAGTACTCGTGCCTCTGCCTGTCGATCCGCCACTGCGGCGAGGTGCGCGAACGCTGTCCCGCCGCCCTCACCAACCGCAACTGCTGGCAGATCGAGGATCCGCCGTGCTGTCACTGGCTCGAGCGGCGCGACTGCCTCACCTGCCCCGTCACGTTGCTCGCGTTCCTGCAGTAGGCAACCCGAACGGAGGGGAGACGCATGGCTGACCGGAGCCTCAACGACGAGGAGAGAGCGACCCTCCTGGCGATCGCGCGGGCCAGTATGGCCGCGGCCGCCTCGCGGCAGCGCTACCGTCTTCCTGGGGATCTCCCGGTGGCGCTCCTGCGCCCCTGCGGCGCGTTCGTCACGTGCCGGACGCGCGCCACCGGCGAGCTGCGTGGCTGCATCGGTCTCGTCGAGGCCTGCGAGCCGCTCGCGGAGACCGTCGCCGAGATGGCCGAAGCGGCCTCCCAGCGCGATCCGCGGTTCCTCCCGATCCCGCGGGCGGAGATCGGCGAGATCCGGCTCGAGATCTCGGTGCTCTCGCCTCCGGCGCCGATCGCCCCCGACGAGGTGGCCGTCGGACGCCACGGGCTCATCGTCGAGCGAGGCGGCTCGCGTGGCCTCCTGCTCCCCCAGGTGGCGGTCGAGCAAGGCTGGGACCGCACGACTTTCCTCGACCACACGTGTCTGAAGGCACGGCTCCCGCGCGAAGCCTGGCGCGAGCCGGCGACACGCCTTCTGGGCTTCACGGCGGAGGTTTTCGGCGAGGCATGAGAAGCGCTCCGGACGGCATCGACAGACGAGAGACGGCCCCTCGCCCGGCAACGCCCGGCCTGACCGTGGCCGCCGCCCTGCTCCTGCTCGCGTTCGTTGCGGGCCCGGCCCGGCCACAGACCGCCGTCCCCAAGCCCGCGACCCTCGAGGAGGCCGTCGAGAGCCTGCGCCGCGGGCCGGGCTGCCATGTCCGGATCGACACCGTGTTCGAGGCCGGCGGCAACGTTCTCTCCGAGCTGCACGCGACCGGGGTCTACCGCAGCGAGGGCACCTACCGCTTCAGCGCGACCGCCCGACGCGCCGGCACGACGACCGAGTTCCGCGTGGTACGGATCGGTGACCGCCTGTGGCTGTGGCACAGCGACCAGGGCGGCTGGCGCGCGGTCGGGGCGGAGCCCGAGCCCATCGTCGACACCGTGGAGGACTTCCTGCGCGCGCTTCCGGCGCTCGAGGCGACGGCGGCGCCGCAGGAGACGGACTTCCGCGGCGCGGCCTGCCACGCCCACGCCTTCCGGATCCCCCCCGGCGGGGCCACGGTGCAGGGCATGCCCGTCGAGGGCGCCGGCACGCTCTACGTCGCTCGCGAGACCGGCTACGCGGTCGGGCTCGAACTGCAGATCCGCACCCCGGCCAACGCGACGGGCAAGCTGACGGCCCTGTTCACCGATTACGGCGCGGGGGTTGAGGTGGTCCCGCCCGGGCTCGGCATGGCGCCGGACGAGGCCGAGGCGCCCGCTCTCACCGCCGCCGGCCTTGCTACCCGGCTCGCCGCCCAGGAGGCCGTCCGCGTCGAGGCGCTCCTGACCGCGACCGGCATGGCCTCAGCGGGAACTGGGCTCCCCGCGCGTCTGACCGTGACGGCGCTGCCGCCCCGGCGCTTCGCCGTGGTCGAGCTGGAGAGCGCCGGGAAGCGCACCGACGAGATTGTGGTGCTCGACCGGGTGACCTTCCTCCACTCCTCGGCCACCGATGGGCATCCGGCCACTTGGCGCGTCGAGGAGCAGCCCCCCGGAGGGTCGCCCGCCTGGGACGCCCCGGCGGAGGCGATCCGCCAGGGTCTGGGCGACCGCACGCTCACCGATCCCTCGCCGGAGCTGTCCGGCGGGCGCTGCGTCTGGTCCTACGCCGTCGACCCGCTGCTTCCGGCGCCGGTTGGCGTCCTGCTGCCGCGCGCCCTCGGCGCCTTCCCCGACCAGGAACGCGACGCGTTCGGCCGGCTCCTCCTCGGCCGCGACACCGGCCTGCCCGAGCGGCTCGATCTCGGCGTGACCATCTACCCCAGCGAGGCCGACACCGTCTCGGTCCGCGAGCGCTACACCTTCGCCTACGTCGTGCCCCAGTCGGAGCGGCCCCGCATGGACCTCCTGCTCGCCTGGGCGAACGCGGAAGTCGAGCGCCGGCGCGCGACGATGGAGGCAACCGAGACGGCCGCCCGCAGGATCGCCGAGGAGGCCCCGGACGCGATGGGGGACGCGGCCTTCCTCACCCGGAGGCTGGGCCGGATGGCGGCGCGGTACGAGATCGGCGCCATGCGGGTCCAGGATCCCCTGGGGCGGGTCATCGCCTCGACCGGCGAGCCCCAGCCGGCCGACCCATCGTCGTCGTCGGCTTCGATCGAGGCAGCGGGCGACGATCTCGTGCGCAGTTGGACCGCCGGCATCTACCAGTGCGTGGCCCCGATCCGTCGCGGCGGAGAGACCGTGGGCTTCGTCGTCGCCGAATCGCGACCCTACGCGCCAACCGCCCCGACCCCGGACGAGGAGTTGCCCGGCAATCCGGGGAAATAGGGATCCATGCGAAGCGATCACGAGGCGAGTCCCGCGCGTCGCTCCAGGAAGACCGCGTCGCCCCTCGAGGGCGTCATCGTGGTCACACTCCTCTTGTGCTTCCTCGTCATCTGCTATGCCACGTACCTCATCGCCACCCAGTCCCTGGTCGTCGGGATCCAGATGCTGGGAGGCGCCGTGGTCGTGCTGCTGCTGTGCTACCTCTTCACCGCCCACACGCGCGCCATGCGGCGACGGAAGTACTGACCGCGCCCACAGCGGCGCCGGAGAGGACGCCGATGCCGGAGAGCCGCGCGCGCGAGATCGCCCTCCCCGTGATCGGCATGACGTGCGCCAACTGTGCGGCGGGGATCGAGCGCGCCCTCCGTCGGCGCGAGGGCGCCGTCCTGGAGGCCTCGGTCAGCCTCGCCACCGAGAGTGCCCGCGTGCGCTACGATCCGGAGCGGATCACCCCCGACGAGATCGCCGCCATCATCGACCGCGCCGGCTTCCGCGCCGTCTTCGTCGATGGCTCCCCTGCCGAGGCGGACGATGCCGAACGCCGCGCGCGCCGGCGCGACGTGCGCGCACAACTCGCCGCGCTCGCGGTGGGGATCGCCTTCTCCGTCCCCCTGGTGGCGATCCATGCGTACGAGGCGTTCGGCGGCGCGCTCCCGCTCGCGCCGGCGGCGCGAGCCTGGGCGCTCCTGGCCCTCGCCAGCCCGGTCCAGTTCTACACGGGATGGGGCTACTACGTGGGCGCCGCGCGCAGCCTGCGCAACCGCATGGCCAACATGGACGTGCTGGTCTCCCTCGGCGCCTCGGTGGCCTACGTCTCCTCCGTCGTCCTCGTCGTGCGCGGCGACCACACGGCCCACCTGCACTTCGAGGTGGCCGCGCTCATCCTCACGCTCGTCCGCCTCGGCAAGTACCTCGAGGCGCGCGCGCGCTCCGGCGCTTCGCACGCGATCCGCGCACTCCTCGATCTCGCCCCCCGGACGGCACACCTGGTGTTGGAGGACGGGCGGGAGGAGGACATCCCGGCCGAGGCGCTCCGGGTCGGCGACCTGCTCGCCCTGCGGCCCGGGGAGCGGGTCCCGGCCGACGGCACGGTCGAGTCCGGGGCGTCGTCGCTCGATGAGGGCATGCTGACGGGCGAGTCGCTGCCCGTCGACAAGCAGCCCGGCGCCTCGGTCTTCGGCGGGTCGCTCAACCTGCAGGGACGACTGCTGGTGCGGGCGACGGGCGTCGGGGCCGAGACGGCACTCGCCCGGATCGCCCACCTCGTGCAGGAGGCCCAGGGCAGCCGGGCGCCGGTGCAGCGCGTCGCCGATGCCGTTGCGGCTGTCTTCGTGCCGGCGATCCTGGCCGTCGCGGTGGCGACCTTCTGTGCCTGGTGGCTTGCGGTCGGGTCGCCCTCCGAGGGTCTGGTGCGGATGATCGCCGTGCTCGTGATCGCCTGTCCCTGCGCCCTGGGCCTCGCCACCCCGATGGCGGTGATCGTCGGGACCGGCCTCGCGGCACGGCGCGGGATCCTCTTCCGCGATGCCGAGGCACTCGAGCGGGCGCACCGGGTGACGGTCGTGCTACTCGACAAGACCGGCACTCTGACGGAGGGCCGCCCCGCTCTCGTGGACCGCTTCGCCGAGGGCGGCGATGACGCGCTCCGCCTCGCCGCTGCCGCGGAGGCGGCCTCGGAGCACCCGCTCGCCCGCGCCCTGGTCGAGGCCGTCGGTGCGGAACTGGGCGCGTTGCCCGCGCCGGAGGCCTTCACGGCCCATGCCGGACTGGGCGTCGAGGCACGGGTCGAGGGGCGGCACGTGCGGGTGGGCAGGCCCGAGTGGATCCTGGGGCCCGAGCCGGGCGAGACGCCGCTCGCGCGCACCCTCGCCGCCTGGAGTGACGCCGGCCGCACCTCGATGTGCGTCGAGATCGACGGCACGGCCCGGGCCGCCTTCGCGCTGGCCGACGGCGAGCGTCCGGAGGCGCGCGCAGCCGTCGACGCGCTGCGCGCGCAGGGGCTCACGACAGTGCTGGTGACGGGAGACAACGCACGCGTGGCCGGCGCGCTCGCTCGGCGTCTCGCGCTGGACGAGGTCGTTGCCGGCCTGCTCCCGGAGGGCAAGGTGCGGGCCGTCGAGGAGGCGCAGGCGGGCGGCCGTGTGGTGGCGATGGTGGGCGACGGGATCAACGACGCCCCCGCGCTCGCCCGGGCCGATGTGGGGATCGCGGTCGGGACAGGCTCCGACGTCTCCCTCGAGGCCGCCCCCGTCGCGCTCGTGGGGGGCAGCCTCCTTGGCGTGCCGCTCGCGCTGGCCCTCTCGCGGGCGACCATGCGCACGATCCGGCAGAACCTCTTCTGGGCCTTCTTCTACAACGTCGCGCTGGTCCCGCTGGCGGCCGGCGCGCTCGCCGCCGTGCCGGGCGTGCCGGCGTGGCTCGCCCACCTGCACCCGGCCGCGGCCGCGGCGTCGATGGCGCTCTCGAGCATCACCGTGGTGGGCAACAGCCTGCGGCTGGGTGCGAGCCGACTCGGGCGGGCGACTCCTACGAGAGAGCCGCGCGCTCCGTCCCCTGCATGAGCGGAGCGCGCGGCTCGATCTCCGGGGCCGGCTCGCCTCCTGGCGCCGTGTGGAGGGGAAGCCCCGAGGCGCGAGCGCCGGTCCCGCGGCCCGCCTGCCTTCCCGCGGGGCGGGAGCCGGCCGGCGGCCGAAGTGCGATCTGCGCGAGGGGAGCCGGAGCTGGGCGACACAGCGCGTGCCCGCAACTCCCCCTGTCCGCGCAGGGAGTGAGCGATCTGGGATCGGGGCCGTCTCCTGGCTTCCGGGTCCGCCTACTGGCTCGGGCCTTCCCAGCCCGCCTTGGGGGGGCCAGTGGCACAGCTCCGAGCCTTCGTCGCCGGTTACAGTTGCGGGACAGCCACGGATTCGCACCGTGTTCCAGGGCCCGGGAGCCCTCTGCCGCCGATCCGTCGTGGCGGGGTCCGGCCCTTCGACCGGTCCTCGCTCCGTACGGTACGGAGTGTACGAGCCGCCGCTCGCCGGTGTCAAGGAGCCGGCCGGGTGTCCCCCCAGGGGTCGTGTGCTACACTGCGGTACCGTGGAACGCGCCGATTCCCTCGGAACCCAGACACCGAAGCCCAGTGCTCGGCTCTCCACGTTGGAACGCCTCGGCCGGCTGGCTCGGGCGCACCGTGGCCTGTACGCGCTCGGGCTGGTGGCGATCGCCGGTCGGACGCTGACCAAGCTCGCCGAGGTCGCGCTCGTTCGCAACGTCTTCGACGCGCTCCAGCGGGGCGAGAGCGACGCCACGGCGCTCGACCAGATCGCGTGGTGGTGGTGGATCCTGGTGATCCTCGCCATCGGGACCGTCAGCGTCGCGTTCTACGCCGCCTCGATCTACCTGTGGAACAACGCGACCATGAAGACGGTCCGCGACCTCCGGGACTCGATGTTCGCCCACCTGTGTCGCCACGGCGCGCCCTTCTTCGACCGAACGCGGACCGGCGCAACCGCCTCGACGCTGATGAACGACACCCAGTACATCCAGCAGGTCGTGATCTCCGATCTGCGCGAGGTCGTGGCCGCGCCCCTGGCCATCGTCGGCGGCATCGTGGTCATGCTCAGCCTCTCCTGGCAGCTCACGCTGGCGATCCTGCTCATCGCGCCCGCCGTCGCCTTCACGACGGGCACGCTCGGCAAGCGCGCGCGCCACGTGACCGCATGGCTGCAGGAGTCCACCGCGATGCTCTCCGGCACCCTCGCCGAGTGGATCTCCGGGGTCCGCGTCATGAAGGTCTTCGGCCTCGAGGGGTCGGGCCAGGGCCGCTTCGGCGAGCAGAACCAGGAGAACTACCGCAACGCGATGCGGCTCACGCGGGTCCAGGCGGCGCTGCTGCCGACCTGTGAGTGGATCGCCGTCGCCGGCTTCTGCGGGATCGTCTGGTTCGGGCTGCACCTCGTGAAGTCGGGCCATCTCACCGTCGGCGTCATGGTCGCGTTCGCGCTCCTCACCCAGCAGGTCGGCCAGGCGCTCAGCCGCGGCGGCCGCACGTGGTCGAGGATCCAGGAGCTGGCCGGGGTCTGCGACCGGGTCTTCGACTTCCTCGCGACCACCCCGGAGGAGACCGGCGATGAGGAACTCCCGGCGCTGGAGGTCACCCGAGGGCGCGTCGAGTTCGACCAGGTGAGCTTCGAGTACGAGCCCGGGGCGCCTGTGCTGCGCAGCGTGAGCCTCGACCTCCTCCCGGGTCAGGTCGTCGCCGTCGTGGGTGAGAGCGGCTCGGGCAAGTCCACCCTCGCCAACCTCCTCGCCCGGCTCTACGAGCCGACCGGCGGACGCATCGTGGTCGACGGCCAGGAGATCGCCGGGCACTCGCGACGGTCGCTGCGCTCGGAGCTGGGCGTCGTGCTCCAGGAGAGCTTCCTCTTCACGGGCACCATCGCCGAGAACATCGCGATGGGCCGCGCCGGCGCCACGGCCGAGGAGATCCGCCAGGCGGCGGCCGACGCCAACGCCGACGGCTTCATCCAGCGACTGCCGGACGGCTACGAGACGCTCGTGGGCGAGCGGGGGGCGACCCTCTCCGGCGGCCAGCGGCAGCGCGTGGCGATCGCCCGCGCCCTGCTGCGCAACCCCCACATCCTGATCCTCGATGAGGCGACGTCCTCGCTCGACTCGGAGGCCGAGCGGGTGGTCCAGGACGCCCTCGACCGCTTGATGCGAGGCCGCACGACGCTCGCGATCGCGCACCGCCTCTCGACGATTCGCCACGCCGACCGCATCGTCGTGATGGACCAGGGCCGGGTGGTCGAGTCCGGCTCGCACGAAGAGCTGCTCGCGGCGGGTGGCACCTACTCCCGGCTGTGGGCCCTGCAGTCGGGCCAATGCGGGCGCGTTCGGGAGGCTAGCGCATGAGCTGGGACGGGACGGGGGGGCGCACACCTCGGGACGTTCCCGCGACCCTCGACCCGCTCCACCGGGCCGTGCGGTTCCTGGTCAACGCCTTGCTGGCTCTCACGCTCCCGCTGCTCGTGGCCTACTACGCCTACCGCGTGACCCTCGGCGGCAAGAGCCGGCGCGGCTTCCTCCAGCGCCTGGGCTTCCTCCCGCGCGGGACGCTCGACGCCCTCGCACGCACCGAGGGCCAACCCGTCCTCTGGATCCACGCCGTCTCGGTCGGCGAGGTTGCCGCGGCCCACCCGATTGTCCGCGAGGTGCGCGCCCGCCTCCCCGAGGCCCGGATCGCGCTCTCCGTCACGACGGCCACCGGCCGGCAACTGGCCGAGGAGCGCGTGAAGGAGTGCGACGCGCTCTTCTACCTCCCCTTCGACCTGCCGGCCTGCGTGCGCGCGACACTCGAAGCGGTGCGGCCCGACGCCCTCGTGCTCATGGAGACCGAGCTGTGGCCCAACCTGATCGACCAGGCCCGCGCGCTGGGGATCCCCACCATGGTCGCCAACGGCCGCATCTCCGACCGCAGCTTCCGCCGCGCGATTCGGGTCCAGCCTCTCTACGGCTGGGTCCTCTCCTGTCTCGACTGGTTCTGTTGTCAGACCCAGGCGGACGCGGACCGCGCCGCCGCGCTGGGAGCGCTGCCGGAGCGGATTGCCGTTCTCGGCAACAGCAAGTTCGATGAGACCGTCCCCGAGATGCCCGAGGAGCGGCGACGTGCCCTCCGGGCCGAGTACGGCCTCGCCGAGCGCGCCCCCGTGCTCGTCTACGGCTCAACGGGGCCGGGCGAGGACGCCGTGCTGCTCGACGCATTCCAGGCCCTGCGCGTCGGGCTGCCCGGCCTGCGGCTGATCCACGTCCCGCGGCACCCCGACCGCGGCGAGGAGATCCGCTCACTCGCCCGCGAGCGTGGCTTCGAGGCCGTCCTGCGCTCCAGGATGAAGGCCGGCGCGGAGAGCCCGATCGGCCGTGACTGCATCATCATCCTCGACACGATCGGGGAGCTGCTGCCGCTCTACGCCGTGGCCGACGTCGTCTTCGTGGGTCGCAGCCTCGTGCCCCAGGCCGGCGGCAACATCCTCCAGCCCCTCTCCTACGGCAAGCCCGTGCTCGTGGGACCGCACACCGAGAACTTCCGGCAGATCACGCGCGCCTGCACCGAGGCCGGCGTCTGCTTCACGGTCGGCTCGCGTGAGGAGCTGGCCGAGCGCGCCCTCGCGTTGCTCGAGGACCGCTCCGCGCGCGACCGGATCGCGGCCGCGGCCGAGAAGCTGCTCGGCGACAACCGGGGCGCGTCCGCGCGCTACGCCGAGGCGATCGTGCGGGTTGCGGGCGGGGAGCCGGTGCCTCGTGGCTGAGTCGGGCTGGTGGGAGCGGCTGGTCGAACCCGACCGCCCACCCGGCGCGGGCGATCGTCTGGCGCTCCTGGGGCTCTCGGCCGCCGCCGCGCTCTATCGGGGCGGCTCGGCGGCGCATCGCTCCCTCGCACGCCTCCGTGGCTCCTGGCAGCCCCCTGTGCCGACCGTGTGCGTGGGCAACATCACCGTCGGGGGCACCGGCAAGACCACGGCGACCCGATTCCTGGCCCGCCGGCTCCTCGCGCGCGGCCTCAGAGTGGCCGTCACCCTCCGGGGCTACGGCCGGGAGGGCGCTTGCGTGCAGGCGGTGGCGCACGATGGCCGAGAGACCTCCGCCCACGCCTCGGAGGTCGGCGACGAGGCCGCGATGCTCGGCGCCTCGCTCGGCACGGCCGTGGTGCTTGTGGGCCGCAGTCGCGTCGAGTCGGCCCGACGCGCGGTGGAGGAATTCGGCGCGCAGGTGCTGGTGCTCGACGACGGGCTGCAGCACTGGGCGATCGCGCCGCACCTGCGGCTGGCGCTGTGGGACGCGACCCAGGACCCCCGGGCGGCGCGGCTCTTCCCACGCGGGAGGCTCCGGGAGCCGCTCGGCCGCCTCGCCCGGGTCGACCACGTTCTGCTGACGCGCTACGATGTCGCACCGCGGGCCGAGGAGGTCCGGGGCGCGCTCGAGCGGATCCGCGGCGCGGCGGACGTGATCTGCGCGATCCACCGGCCGACCCGCCTCGTGACGGTGGATGGGCGCACGGAGGAGCCGCCGACGGCTCTCCGCGGGCTGCGGGTGTTCGCCGCGAGCAGCCTTGGCAATCCGCGGGCCCTGCGGATGACCCTGGAGCGGCTCGGGGCGGCGGTCGTGGGCGAGCGGGTGTTCCCCGACCACCACCTCTACGCGGCCGACGACACGACGCGGGTGCTGGCCGAGGCCCGGCAGGCTCGGGCCGACCGGGTGATCGTGACCGAGAAGGACCTCGTGAAGCTGCGCGAGCTGGCGGGGGCGGAGGAGATGTCGGCGCTCGTCGTCGAGCTGGAGATCCTGGAGCCGCCGGCCGGCGCCGGCCCGGCGGCCCTGTGCGCGGCGCTTGACCGGCTGACGCCGGGGGCGGAGAGGGTGGAGATGCCGTGAGGGTACGGAGCGGCAAGTCGCGTACGCGCAAGCGGATCGAGAACGCCCTGTCCGTCGGGGTGCTGCGCTTCCTCCGGATGCTGGCGGGCATCCGCTCCGACCGGGGCGCGATGCGCGCGGCCGAGCGTGTCGGCCGCGCTTGCTTCCGCCTCATGCCCTGGTGGCGTCGCGTGGCCGTCGCGCAACTCGCGGCCGCCTTTCCGGAGTGGGACGAGGCCGAAGTTCGGCGTCGGGCGACCGGGGTGTTCGTCAACTTCGCGAAGACGGCGTTCGAGTTCCTCCGCTCGCGCCGGATGACCCCGGAGCGCCTGGCCGAGGCGATGCGGATGCACGGGCTGGACGACCTGCGCGAGGGCCTGGCCCGGGGCAAGGGGGTCATCCTCCTCGCGGCCCACTACGACAACTGGGAGTGGCTCGGTTGCCGGATCGCGCAGGCGACCGGTGTGCCGTTCTCGGTCATCGCCCGGTCGCAGGACGACCAGCGGCTCACGCGGTTCATCGACGAGACCCGGATGGCCGGCGGGCTCTCCGTCGTCGATCGAGACGATGTCCGTGGAGCGCTCCGCGCTCTCCGCCGGGGTGAGATCCTCGGGATCGTCCCCGACCAGAACGTTGTCGTGGGCGGGGTCTTCGTCGAGTTCTTCGGCCGACCGGCCGCGACGGCCCTGGGGCCGGCCAAGCTCGCGGCCCGCACCGGCGCCGCGGTGTTCCACTGCCTCTCCCGCCGCAGTGAGGACAACAGCCACGACGGCTTCATCTTCCCGGTCGCCGGGATGCCCGAGAGCACGAAGAGCGACGAGGACGGGGTCGCCTTCACCCAAGCCTGGACACGCGGGCTCGAGCGGTGGATCCGCGAGGCGCCCGAGCAGTGGTTGTGGTTCCACAGGCGCTGGCGCACCCAGCCCGGCGAGACCCCCGCAACCGCGGAGGAGGTCCCGCCCGCGCGATGAAGGACGGACGCACGAGTACCCTGGTCATCAAGCTCTCGTCGATCGGCGACTGCATCCACTGCTCGGCCGCCGTCCGGCGTCTGCGTGAGGCGCGGCCCGAGGATCACATCGTCTGGCTGGTCGGCGCCAAGAGCCGCGCCGTCGTGGAGGGCATGCCCTTCGTCGACGAGGTGCTCGTCTACGAGCGCGACGTCCCCTCGGTCACCAAGGTGCCCGGTGGTTTCCTCGCGGCCCGGCGCGCGCTGGCCCCCCATCGCTTCGACATCGCCTTCGACTTCCAGGGGCTCGGACGCAGCGCGCTGATCCTGCTGGCCTCCGGCGCGTCCACGCGGGTCGCCTACCTCGACGGCCGCGAGTGCTCGCCGGTCGCCGCGACCACGGCCTGGGTGCCACGAGGCGACCACCCCTGGGTGGTCGACCGCTACATCGACCTCCTGGAGGCCGTCGGGATCCCCTACAGGCCGACCGGCTGCCACGTGCCCGTGAGCGACGAGAGCGCCGAACGCGCCGCGCGGTTCCTGCGCGAGGCCGGCGCGGAGGACGCCCCGCTGCTCGGACTGGCGCTGCGCGGGAGCTGGCCGAGCAAGTTCTGGCCGGCCGAGCGTTTCGCCCTGGTCGCGCGGCGCGCCCACGAGCGGTGGGGCCTCACCGCCGTCCTGCTCGGCGGGCCGGACGACCGCTCCGACGCCGACGAGGTGCTCGCGCGGGCGCAGAGCCCGATGCTTGACCTCGTGGGCGCCCTGCCGCTCGGCGCGAGCATGGCCGTCGTGGGCCGGTGCAAGACGCTGATCGGGCCGGACACGGGGATGATCTACGCCTCGATGGCGATGGACGTGCCGACCGTCAGCCTGTTCGGCCCGACCGAGCCCGAGGCCGTTGCCCCGCGCGGCCCGCACACGCGCACGATCTACCACCCGATGCCGTGCGCGCCCTGCTACCGCAAGCCCACCTGCGGCGGGCGCTTCGACTGCGTGCAGGCGATCGGAGTGGATGAGGTCTTCGAGGCGCTGGTCGAGCTGCTGGGGTGAGCGGGCGCTACTGCGGCGTGCGCAGGATCAGGATGGCCCCCACGATGCCCAGGACGACGTTGGCGAACCAGGCGGCCACCCAGGCCGGTACCGCGCCGCTGTTGCCCAGCCGAGTCATGTAGTTGAGCAGGATGTAGTAGAGCAGGATGATCCCGAAGCTGAGGCCGTAGGACATCCCGCGCGAGGTCCGCTCCGGGCGCACGCCCATCGGGCAGCCCGCCATCGCGAAGATCACGCACGCCACCGGGACGGCGAAGCGCAGCGCCAGCTCCGTCGCGTCGGTCAGCAGCACCTTGCGCGCGTCGGCGTCGGTCCGGGCCAGCTCCCGGAGACTGGCCATCTCGTCCCGCATCATCCCGATGGTCATCGTGCGAGCCTGGATCGCGCCGCGGACGATCTGGCTTGGCGGACGGTACAGCTCGATGTCCGACTGGCTCGAGACGATCGGGCGCGGCGAGAGGGTCTCCGTGGTCGTCGCGTTGTCGAGCTTCCAGCGGTAGTCGCCCGAGTAGGTCGCCCGCTCGGCCAGGGTCAGGTAGATCTCCCGGACCGTGCCCTGCTCGTCGCGCTCGAACCGCAACACGGTCACGTCGCGCAGGGAGGGGGCGGTGGGGTCGAACTCGGCGGCGAAGACGATCATCTGCACGCGGTCCTGCTCGTCGAGATCGCGCCAGATCCGGTTGGACATCCCGTGCGAGTCACCGCCGGGGGCGACCCGCGACTCCATCTCGCCCACCCGGCGGTTGCACCAAGGGGCAATGACCTCGGAGACGTAGAAGGAGAAGACGCTCACCGCGCCGGCGAAGACGAGGACGGGCACCATCAGGCGCTTGAAGGGGCGGCCGGCGGCGCAGATCGCGGTCAGCTCCAGGTCGGCCGAGAGCTGGCCGAAGGTGAAGATCCCGGCGAACAGCATGGCCATCGGGAGACTCAGCACCAGGTACTGGGGCGTGGCGAGCAGGAAGATCTGGAGCGTCTCCAGCGCGCTGCCGCCGCGCTCGTAGTAGTCGAGCGCCCTCCGCGAGACATCCAGCGCGAGCAGCAGCCCGAGGAACATGGCGATGCCCTGCGCGAACGGGTTGAGCACCCGCTGGATGACGTACCAATCGAGGATGGAGGGCGACCGACGGGTCACGGGCCATTCGTCCCAGGCAGTTGGAAACCGCGCGTGAGGGCGTCGCCGAAGTAGTAGCGTTGGGCGGCCTCGTCATGCACGAGTTCCTCGGGCGTGCCGTGCGTGTGGATCTTGCCGTCGAAGATGATGTAGGCGCGGTCGGTGATCTCGAGGGTCTCGCGGAACGAGTGGTCGGTGATCAGGATCCCGATCCCGTCGGCCTTGAGCTGGCGGACGATCTCCTGGATGTCCTGGATCGCGCGCGGGTCGACCCCGGTGAAAGGCTCGTCGAGCAGGATGAAGCTCGGGCGTGAGGCGAGGCAGCGGGCGATCTCGACGCGCCGCCGCTCACCCCCCGAGAGCGCCTCGCCCAGCGACTCCTTGAGGTGGTCGACCTTGAGCCGCTCGAGCAGCCCCTCGCAGCGCTCCTTCCGTTCGGCCCTGCCGATCGGCTGCAGCTCCAGGATCGCCATCACGTTGTCCCAGACCGAGAGCTTGCGGAAGATCGAGCTGTTCTGCGCCAGGTAGCCGACACCGAGCCGGGCCCGTTGGTGCATCCGCTCCCAGGTGACATCCCGTCCGTCGAGCAGCACGTGGCCGTCGTTGGGCTGGATCAGACCCACGACCATGTAGAAGCTGGTGGTCTTGCCCGCGCCGTTGGGGCCGAGCAGGCCGACCACCTCGCCCCGGCTGAGCCCGATCGAGACGCCGTTGACAACCTTCCGCCGGCCGTAGGTCTTCACGAGATGGTGCGTGGACAGCTCGTAGCCGGCCACCGACTCCTCGAACGTCCCGTTGCCGCGCGCGCTGGCGTGTCGACGGAGTAGCCTCGGCAGCGGCCTCACTGCTCCGTACCCCCCTTCGGCGTGGGGTTCTCGACGTGCAGCTCGGCCGGACCGTCGGCGCCGCGCGAGTCGACCAGGACGTTGCGGTCGGGCAGCGGGTAGATGTCGATCACGCCGACGTTGCGGAAGGTCGAGGTGCGGCCCGTGCCCTCTTCCGTCATCACGATCTCGGGCTGGCCGGTCAGGCGGTAGCGGTTGGCCTTGTCGACCGAGGCGAGCTTGGTGATCCCCTCGGGGACCGCGACGTCGGGCGTCATCTCGGCCCGCTCCGCACGGGCGACGAGCTTCCAGACGCTCTCCTTCTCGCCCTCCTTCTTCGGCTTGCGCACCGTCGTCGCGCGGACGATGATGTTGCCGGTGGCGAGACCGGTCGTGGTCTTGTCCTTGCTCGTGGCCTCGATCCGGTCGGCCTCGACCTCCACCTCGCCCTGGCGCAGGTACGGTCGGCCGGTCGCGACCAGGTGGCCGGTCTTCTTGTCGGCCTCGATCCGCGCGGCCCGGATCGTGATCGGGGAGTCGCCCTCCTCGAGCGGGAGCATGGTCGCGGTCGCGCTCTCGGCGATGACCACGGTCGACTTGCTCGGGACGTACCGGAAGGTCAGCTTCGTGGCCGCGAAGTCCACGGCGCGGGTGGCCTTCTCGGGATCGGCGTCGGAGTGGCCCGTTGGGTTGCCCTCGAGCACGAACTGCTTGGCGTCGCCCTCGACCGTCGTGCCCGTGAGCGTCTCGCCCTTCACCCAGGCGCCGCTCGTGAGCGACTTCACCTGCACGTTGCCGCGCCCGAGCGTCTTGCCCTGGTCGGCCAGCTCCTGGTCGATCTCGTCGCAGGTGATCTCCGTCTGGGGCTCGCCCTTCGCGCTCTTGAGCAGCACCTTCGGGCCCTCGCGGGCCTCGACCAGGCCGCGCGCCCGCCCCTTGTGCTTCACGAAGGCCCGCGCATGGCCGCACGTGATCTCGGTGCTCCCCTTCGAACTCTCGCTGATCCAGGTCACGCCGCCGTCGAGGTCGACCCGGTCGACGACCGTCGCGCCGCCGTCGACCGCGAGCAGGGTCGCCGTGATCGTGCCCGCGCGGTAGGTGTCGGCGCCGTCGTCACGTGGGACCTCGACCCGCGGCGAGCCCGTCGCGACGATCCGCGGGGGATCGGAGAGGACGTAGGCGACCTCGCTGGCGGCGAAGTCGTAGTACTGCGGGTTGGCGGGATCCTGGCAGTCGTAGATCAGCTTCGCCGGCGAGCCGTAGGCGCTGATCTTCGTGACCGTCTGCTGGGCATCGAAGTAGGCGACCACCCGCGAGGCCTCGAATGCGCCATCGGTGTGCGGCTGCTTGAGTGTCCCCGTCACGCCCCCCTCGAGCTTGGCCGTGCCCTCCTCGGCCGAGTAGACCGCGCTCCGTGCTTCCAGCGTGATGGTCCGTCGCCTCTCGAACGGGTGGGCGAGATCGGCCGCCTGGAGCAGCTTGTCGGAGACGATCCGCACCGCGCCCTCGGTATGGGCCGAGAGCAGGCGGTCGGGCTGGTTGGGGTCGAGCTGGCACTCGATGTACTCGGCCGTGAAGACGGCGTCTCCCACCTCGACCTCGGGGTTGCCCTCGAGGAAGACCTTGCCCTCGGCCCAGCTCGAGACGATCCGGTCGGCCCGGACGGTCGCGTTGCGGAACTCCTGCTGCGAGGCCGGCTGGGCCGAGGCCACGGCGGCGGTGAGGGCGAAGAGGACCACGGCGGCGCGCTTGCCGTCAACGGGGGGCATGGGCGTCACCTCGCACCGCGCGAGACGAGACTGCCGCGAATCGGCGACCCGCTCGAACCACAGGTCGATCTCGGAACCGATGAACTTGCTGCGGCCATAGTCGAACTCCGCCCTCTGCTCGAGTCGCACGCAATCGGCCTTTACGTCGTAGATCATCCGGTCGGCCGTGCCGGTGTAGGCGAGGGACGAGCCCGCGCCCGACCGGATCCGGACGCCCGTCTCGAACGTCAGCGTCTCGGCCTCTCCATCCACGAGGAGGTCGTCGGCGTTGACCAACAGCTCCTCGAGACCGTCGGTGAAGATCGCGCACTCGACGTCGCGTACCCGCGCGATCTTCGTGCCCGCCTCGTGCGTCACGTCGCCGAGTCGGACCTCCCACAGCAGCTCACCGGTGGTCGCGTTGCGCTGCAGCAGCTTGGCGCCGGCCGCCGTCTCCAACTCGCCGCCGACCCGCTTCTTGGGGCGCAGCCCGCCACGGGCGATGATCACCCCTCCGACGATGAGCGAGAGGAGCACCAACGCCCCGAGCGTGTAGGCCAGCAGCCTTTCGCGACGATCCACTCATGCCACCCGGGTACTCGTATTCCCTTATCCGACGCCCGCGCGGAGCCGCCCCTTGAGCTGCGGGACGCCTCGCTCGGGAACGTAGCAAACCCGCCCTGCCGGGTCAACCGCGGCCCGGGCGGCGCGCCGTCACCGGCGCCTCCTCCGGCCCTTGCCGGACGTGGCCGCGCGCGCCGGCCGGGCTGTGGCTTCGGCCATCGCGACGAGGTCGGTTCCGAGCGCGCGATCGACGTACTTGAGGAAGGCCTGTGCGCGAGGCGCCGGCATCAGCAACCGCGCCCCCTCGAGGTCGTAGAACTCCAGCAGCCGCACCATGAGCGGTCCCACGCCGCCCAGGATGGTGAAGCGGGCATGGACCAGGCGGTCCCACGGGATCGTGCGCGTGCCGTAGAGGATGGTCTGGTACGAGAGGCCCTTGGGCCCCGCGGCCGCCCGGATCACCGCTCCCAGGGCCGACGGCGGGAAGAGGCCGATCGGCACCGCCAGCTCGAACGCGATGGCGATGAAGAACGCCTGCTCCAAGGGTGTGGCGCGGTCGCGCGCCAGGACGATGAACAGCCCGCCCGCGATGACGCACACGAGCTTGAGCAGAGCCCACCACAGCGGCCGGTACGGGTTGTGGCCCGATGCCACCATCGCCCCCGCCGGCGGCGCGGCCGGCTCGGCCGCCCGCTGCTTGCCCGGACGCGGGCCGGGCTTCGCCTTGCGGTCGAGGATGGCCAGGGCGAGGTTGTAGATCTCATCCTGCCCGGGGCCGGGGGGGAGCACCAGACGCCGGCGCGGGCGGCAGAGGACGTGGAGCGTGGCCGGCGCCGAGGCGCTGCCGCGACGATGGCGGACAACGCGCAGCACCTCCGGCCACGGTACCGAGATGCGGCGGCCGTTGCCGAGACGGAAGAGCAGCCCGCTCTCCTCGTCGGCATGGGCGTACTGCACCGTGCGGCGGAGCATCCCGAGGAAGCTGACCCCGAGGAAGCCGATGCAGACGGCCAGGGCGGCGGCCAGCATCTGCGCGAGGGGGCCGGCGGTCGGGAGGTAGGCGAGGGTGGCCAGCGCGATCAGCGCGGCGGCGCCCAAGAAGCCGGCGGCGCAGGCCGGCGCCAGCGAGGGGTCCCCCTGGAACTCCGAGACTCGATAGCACACCCTGCGGGACATCGGCTAGAGGGACTCCACCTGTCGGAGCAGCAGCTCGGCTAGCGCTACGAGATCGAGCGCGTTGTGCTGGATGATCGGCACCAGCAGTCGAGCGTCGCCCGTCTCGGCGTACTCCGTGAAGACGCGGGGGATCTCGGCCGAGGGAAGATCATCCGACCTGGCGCGTCCCAGGATAGCACGCTCGAGCGTCTGGAGGCGACAGTTGGGCAGGTCGCCCCGGTAGCGGCGGCGCGAGAGGTGCAGCAGGTCGAGGTGCTCCCCGGGCGGCGCCGGCCGCTCCCGCCACATCCGCATCCGGTCGCACAGGAACGGTACGTCGAACGACTTGCCGTTGAACGTGACCACGCATGGGAAGCCGCGCCACCACGCGTTCAGGGCGCCGAGCATCACCGGCTCCTCGGGGTAGTCGCGTGCCAGGT
>CAZRDB010000007.1:0-6463 GCA_964598695.1 uncultured Armatimonadia bacterium | reverse complement strand
AGCGGAAGAGCGGCTCCCCGGCCGCGTACCACAGGCAGCCGACGAGGAAGACCGGCTCGCCCCGGAGCCCCGCGGTCTCGATGTCCAGGAAGACCAGACCCTCCGCCCCCGCGCGGAAGGCCGGCGCGAGGTCCTCCGGGAGGTCCTCCCCGCCGCCCGCGAGCAGGCCGTGGAGACGCACGAGCCGCTCGGCGGCCTGGGGCCAAGGCTCGGCGACCGGGAACTCGGTTCGCCAGTAGCGGGCCTCGTCGGCCTCGCCGATCGCCTCCTCTCCCCCCCCGAGCCGCTCCTCGTGGGTCTCGCCCTCGGCCCGCGGGAAGACCACGGGCGCCGCCCAGATCTCCTCGCCGTCGCCGGGCGGAAGCACGAGGTCCTCCTCCTTGGGGGCTGCGGCGGGCGGCTCGGGCAGGGGCTTCGGACCCTCGGCCAGGATCCGAGAGATGCTCTTCCTGAGATCGCGGAGTGGATCGTGACGCATAGCGCGACTGCCTCAGCCGATGCTCCGAAGGCCCGCAGGGGCGCGCACGGCGCCCCTGCGGGCCTTCGGTAGACGGGTTGGACGCGGCATCCGGCCGCGCGCTTCTAGTCGATCCGTGCCTCGCCGAGCCGCGCACTGTCGTTGTAGCGGTGTGCGAACGGGCTCGGCTCCGGCTGGGTGACGCGCGCACATCCCGTGCGGACCGCGGCATCGCGCACCGCGGCGGCGACGACGCCGTGCATCGACAGCTCCATGAAGTCCGGCACGAGCGCGTCATCGGGCGTGAGGGAGGCGACGGCCTCGGCCGCCGCGAGCTTCATCGCGGCGTTGATCTTGGTCGCGCGCGCGTCGAGCGTCCCCCGGAAGATCCCCGGGAAGGCGAGCGCGTTGTTGAGCGTCCGACCGTCGGTGGCGTAGGCCGCGCCGGCGGCAAGCGACTCGCGCTTGTCGATCTCCGGGTCGGGGTTGGCGAGGGCGTAGACCACCGGCTTGGGCGCCATGCTCCGCACCATGTCGGCGCTCACGAGGCCGGGGCTCGAGACGCCGATGAAGGCGTGG
Organism: uncultured Armatimonadia bacterium; assembly: GCA_964598695.1. GTDB lineage: Bacteria > Armatimonadota > Zipacnadia > UBA1398 > UBA1398 > CAZRDB01. Next base: position 5,427 of record CAZRDB010000007.1, on the reverse strand, counting down.
GCGCCCTTCATGCACTCGGCGAGCGAGCCCTTCTCCCCGGCCGGGTTGGTGATCGCGGCGATCTCATGCTTGGCCGGGTTCATGTGCTCGCTCCGGCCTTCGTAGATCGCGCCGCTCCGGTCGACCAGGACGATGTTCCGCGCGCCTGCGCCGAGCAGCATTCGGGAGACGGCGATTCCGGCCGCCCCGGCGCCGCTGACGACGATCTTGACGTCGCCGATCGGCCGCTCGAGGCGCTTGAGCGCGGTGATCATCGCCGCCATCACCACGACCGCCGTGCCGTGCTGGTCGTCGTGGAAGACGCCTCGGTCGAGCCGCCGCTCCAGCTCGGCCTCGATCTCGAAGCACTCGGGGGCGGCGATGTCCTCGAGCTGGATGGCGCCGAAGGTCGGCGCGATGTGGCAGACGGTCTCGATGATCTCCTGGGCGTCGTGGGTCTCCATCAGGATCGGCACCGGGCTGATCCCGACCATCTCGCGCAGGATCGCGCCCTTGCCCTCCATGACGGGCATCCCGGCCACCGCGCCGATGTCGCCCAGGCCCAGGATCGCGGTGCCGTTGGTCACGATGGCGACCTGGTTCCAGATGTGGGTGTAGGTGTAGGCGAGGGTGGGGTCCTTCTCGATCGCCTTGCAGACCTGGGCGACGCCCGGGGTGTAGACGGTCCGCAGGTCGCTCAAGGTGCGGATCGGCACCCGGCAGACCGTCTCCAGCTTGCCGCCGATGTGCATCTCGAGGATGTGGTCGACCACCCGGAGCACCTGGGTGCCCTCGATTGTCCCGATCGTCGCCACGACGGCGGCCAGGTGGGCCTCGTCGCGGACGTAGAAGGTGACGTCGCGCACGATGGAGTCGTCGTTCATCTCGAGGATCCGGATGTCGCCGAGCAGCGCCTCCGCCTCGCCGAGCCGGGCCGCAAACCGCGCGAACGTGCCCGGGACGCGCTCGAGCTTCACCGTCACGCGGCGCGCGATCATCTTGTCGACCTCGCAGGGGGGCATCCCCTCGGGGTTGCTGGGGCTCTGTGCCATCTTGCTGGTCTCTCCTCCCTCGCCGGCGTAGGGCGTGAGTCGTAGCATTCCCGCTCGGGCCGCCACTCCCCTCCCGCCCCGCGCCGTACAGGCCGAGGGGCCCGACCGCCAGGCGGCCGAGCCCCTCGAGGAACGGGAACGAGTCCCGATGCGGACCTACTCGCCCAACGGGGTCTCCTTGTAGAGCACTGCGGGATCGGGCCGGGTGTCGACCGTGATCGTGGCCTTCAGGCTCTTGCCTTCGCGGATGTACTCGACCTCGACCTGCTGCCCCGGCGCCGTCTCGGCACAGAGCTTCACGAGTTGGTCGCTGTCCTCGATCCGGGTCCCACCGAAGCTGACGACCACGTCGCCGGCCTGCAGGCCCGCCTTCGCCGCCGGGCCGTCGGCCGTGACGCCGCGGATCGGAGCGCCGTACTCGGTCTTGCGCTCCTTGGCCTCGAGCGCGCCGTTCCACAGCGAGACGCCGATGTAGCCGCGGACAACCGAGCCCTTGTCGATGAGCTGCTTCGAGATCCGCTCGACCGCGTTGCTCGGGATCGCGAAGCCGATCCCCTGGCCGACGGGCGCCAGCGTGCTCGTCGTCGCGATCGCCGTGTTGATCCCGACGATCTCACCGTTCATGTTGTACAGCGGGCCGCCCGAGTTGCCCGGGTGGATCGCCGCGTCGGTCTGGAGGAAGTCGTCGTAGGTCTTGCCGAGACCGCGGCCCCGTGCCGAGATGATCCCGGCCGTGAAGGAGTGCTGGAGGCCGAACGGCTGGCCGGCGGCCACGACCCAGTCGCCGATCTGCGCCGCGTCGGAATCGGCGAAGCGCGAGAACGCGAGTTCGCGGTCGACGTCGATCTTGTAGACGGCGACGTCGGTCTCCGCGTCCTTACCGGCCAGCTTGGCCGGCACGGCCTCGTCCTCGTTGAGCTGGACCCAGACATCGCCGGTCTTCTCGAGCACCTCGGCCACATGGCAGTTGGTCACGATGTAGCCGGTGGGCGAGATCACGACGCCGGAGCCGACCGTGGTCACGATGTCGAGCTTGGGGGGCGCGGCGTCGGGCTTCATGCCGAACATCTCGTTGGGGTCGCCGCCGTCCCACTTCTCCTTGGTGCCGTCGGGCAGGACCTTCCACCACTGGCCGTCAGCGTCCTTGTGAAGCCGCAGCGTCCCCTGGGGCGTCTGGATCGTGATGTCGGACTCGCTCTTCCCCGGCTGCGGGCCGCTGTCGGGCAGGCCGGGCTCCCCGAAGAACTTCTCGAAGAACTGCTGCAGGCCGGGGTTGTTGGGGTCGGGCGAGGGGAACTGGAACCGGAACTGCTGCGGGCCCTGGAGCGTCTGCCCCGTCGCCAGCTTCTCCGGGCTCTTGGTGCCCATCGCCACCACCGAGCCCTGAACCTCCTTGACCAGCGACGCCAGCGAAGGCGGCGCGGCCTGGAGAACCGGCGTGCCCTCCTGGGCCTGGATCCTCGGACCGCCAACCGTCGCCTGGAACAGGAAACCGCCCGCGACCGATCCCGCCAGTACCACGAGGACCAGTGCGACGATGCCGACCGTGCGGCGGAGCCTGGTGTGTGCCATCGTTGTGCTCCTCTCCTTGCTGGGTGATCTCGTTCATCTCGCGCGGGCCGTAGCCCGTTAGCGTCTCCGGAGAACGAGACGAATCGGGCCATCGCCCGGTTTACGGACCAGGAATGATTCTCACGGGACGCGCGCGGGCGCGCCCCCGCCACACACCACTTCGGAGGCGCCGGCGGGCCGACCTGCGGCTCCGCCTTGAACCGGCGCGCCGGCCCCGCCGTCCTAGACGGGGGACGCAGGGCAGGAGAACCGGCTCGGTGCCGTCAATCAGACCGGGTGAAGGAGGTGCCACGCCGTGAGCCGGGCGCCTCGCGACAGCCTGCTGCTCGTACTGGCTCTCGCGGCCGCCTGCTTGGGCGGGCCGTCGGCGACGCTTGCGGCCGAGGGGCCCTCCCTGTTCCTCAACCAGACCGAGATCGCCGAGATTCGCGGCGTGATCCACCAGGGGCGCGAGCCATGGCGCTCCAGCTACGAGGCCCTGTTGCGGGCCTGCGACGCCTCGCTGCAGGCCCAGCCCGATCCGGTGAAGGGTCGCTTCATCTACCAGCCGCCGCTGCCGCTGCTCCCGGAGGCCCTCGCCGGGGTTCCGCGGAGCGATGCCGACCGCATGCGCGCCGACGCGCGGATCGCGCGCAACCTCGGGCTCGCCTACGCGCTCAGCGGCAACGAGGCCTATGCCGCCAAGGCGATCGAGTTCGTGACCGCCTGGGCCGGCTCGATGGAGCCCACCTGGCCCGCGGGGGGCAAGCTCGAGGCCGCGATGGCCGTGAACACGACGATCCCGGCCCTCCTGTACGGCTACGATCTCACGGCCGGGAGCGCCGCGCGCACCCCCGAGGTCGAGCGCCAGGTCCAGGCATGGGCGGGAGGGCTGCTCGACACCTGCCGGACGGGCTACTCGGCCACCTCGGACGCCGAGACCATGCCCTGGAACATGACCTTCTACTGCGTCGCGGCCGTGGTCGCGGGCCGCGGCGGAGAGCTGGTCTTCGTCTACGGCAAGACCAAGAACGAGGACACCTTCCAGAGCCTGTACCCGCTCATCTTCGACAAGAGCGGCCCCCTCAACCGCAAGTACACGGAGAGCACCGCCGGCAACCAGGACATCTACGACGGGATCCGCGTCGTGAAGGCCTTCGCTTACGTCGCCGAGATCGCGCGGCACCAGGGGACCGACCTGTACAACTGGGTGGGCAACGGCCGCGGGCTGCGGAAGAGCCTCTCAGCCTACGCGCCCTACTTCAGCGGCCAGAAGCCTCTCGAGGGCGTGAAGGGCTTCCCGCTCGGCCGCGACCTCGACGCCGCAGTCTATGAGATCGCCTACGCCGTCTGGCCCGATGTCGAGTTCGAGCGCGTGATCCAGTTCCTCGACCGTCCGGGCTACGACCCGGACATCCTGGGCCCCGTCGCGCTCACCCACCGCTACCGAGCGGGCCGCGACAAGCCGTCGGCCTCTCCGGCCAGCCCGGAGGCGTCGGCCTCCGGCCGGCCGGGGCGGTAGGACGCCCACACCCGCGGAAGGAGCATCGGTCGTGAGAGCCACCCTGTCGCACGCTGCCGCACTGGGGGGCCTGCTCTGCCTCCTCGCCCCATCCGCCGGCGCCGAGGAGGGCGTCTTCGGCCCCGAGGAGCGGATCCTCACCGCCCTGTTCTTCTCGCGTGGGCCATGGGACGACGTCGTGGTGACCTCGGGCGGGGAACTGGGCATGTCGGGCACCTGGAAGATGATCTACCCCGCGCCCGAAAGCCCCGATGCCGCCCTCTACGGGCTCGACGCCCCCACGCGCTGGCCGGGCGATGCCCTCCCGGACACCGGCCGGTGGCCCGCGACCTACCGCGATCCCGAGGCGTTCCCCCTCTGGCTGATGGCCGAGTATCGGGCCATGAAGTGGTCGGGCCTCGACTACATCTCCCTCGATGTCTGGCACTCGCTGTGCTTTCGCCCCGACCTCTCGCCGGAGCCGGCCTTCGACGCCATGCTGGGAGCGTGGCGCGAACTCGACCGGCGCGGCGAGGAGCCGCTTCCGCTCGCGCTGTTCCTCGAGACTCCCTTCGCCTGGCACAACGACCCGCCCAAGGACCGCGACGCGACCGAGGGCTCGGCCGACGGGGTCGCCGAGTTGTGGGAGCCCACGCGCGCCTTCCTGCGCCAGTTCTACGGGGAGCCGGGCTACCCGGCCCGCGTGCCGCTCCGGGCGCTGGCGCGGGTCGAGGTCGCGGGCGAGGCGCGGCCGATCCTCCACTTCTGGTTCCCGACCTGGGTCGACGCCGGCCTCACGAAGTGGGACGCCTGGACCTTCCGCGAGCTGCGCCGGCTGTGCCGCGAGACGTTCGGCGTCGAGCCCTACATCGGCGTGAGCCAACACGTCCACGGGCCGGAGTTCATGGGGGGCTGGAGCGGCCCGCAGCCGGGTGGGGACAAGGTGGAGATCAGCTCGGCGACCGGCGTCGTCGACTACGATGTGGCCTGGTGGGGCGGGATGGCCGGTCCGCAGGTCTACCGCGACGCCATCGCGATGGGCCCGGGCCACTGGTGCCCGCGGCAGTCCGAGAAGCCCGTGACCCTCCACTGGAGCCCGGAGCAGTACGCCCCCGACTCGACCCGCTACGAGTACTGCTGGCGCAAGGTGCTGACCGACCCCGCCAGCTTCGACCGGCGCGTGCTGATCCTCGAGAGCTGGAACAACAGCGACGAGGGCTGCGCGATCTGCTACAGCCGGCCCGAGGACTTCCGCGCTCCGGACGGCACGCTGCTCGACCGCTGGGGCGACCGGCCGGGGCTGTACATGGAGCTGACGCGCGAGCTGGCGCCGTACTGGAAGCA
>CAZRDB010000006.1:0-56649 GCA_964598695.1 uncultured Armatimonadia bacterium | reverse complement strand
GCACCATGATCGAGATCCCGCGCGCCGCACTCACCTCCGCCGAGATCGCGGAGTACGCCGAGTTCTACAGCTTCGGCACCAACGACCTCACGCAGATGACCTTCGGCTACAGCCGCGACGACGCCGAGGGCAAGGTCATCGCTCCGTACCTCGAGATGGGCATCCTGAAGGAGTCCCCGTTCACCTCGATCGATGAGCGCGGCGTCGGCCGGCTCATGCAGATCGCCGTCGACGAGGGCCGCAAGACCCGTCCGGGCATGAAGTGCGGGATCTGCGGCGAGCACGGCGGAGATCCGAAGTCGATCCAGTTCTGCCACAAGGTCGGACTCGACTACGTCTCCTGCTCGCCCTTCCGCGTGCCGATCGCCCGCCTCGCCGCGGCGCAGGCGGCCATCGCCGAGAAGTCGGGCGCGACCGAGCGCGATCGCTAGTCGTTCGGCCCGCACGCAGGGCGTATCCAGGGGAGCGAGGTCGAGCCGGGCTGTCGGTCCGGAGCGGCCTCGCTCCTCCGCATTGAGCCAGCACCCAACCAACGGGCACTACGCACCGTTCCTCGAAAGGGAGGAGAGTTCCCGATGAGCACCATCGTGGATGTTCGGGCGCGGCAGATCCTCGACTCGCGCGGCAATCCGACGGTCGAGGTCGAAGTCGAGCTGGAGTCCGGGGACGTGGGGCGCGCCGCAGTGCCCTCCGGCGCCTCGACCGGCGCCTATGAGGCTCTCGAGCTGCGGGACGGCGACCCCTCGCAGTACGGCGGCAAGGGCGTCCTCAAGGTCGTCGAGAACATCGAGCAGGTCATCGGCCCCGAGATCGTCGACATGGACGCGGTCTGCCAGGTCGAGATCGACCAGACCATGCTCGACCTCGACGGCACCCCGAACAAGGAGAAGCTCGGCGCCAACGCCATCCTCGGCGTCTCGCTCGCCGTCGCGAAGGCCGCGGCGTCGTACGTCGACCTCCCGCTCTACCGCTACATCGGCGGCGCTCGGGCCTGCACCCTGCCCGTCCCGATGATGAACATCCTCAACGGCGGCAAGCATGCCGACTCCTCGGTCGACCTGCAGGAGTTCATGGCGATGCCCGTCGGCGCGCCTAACTTCGCCGAGGCCCTGCGCTGGGGCGCCGAGGTCTTCCATGCCCTGAAGAAGGTCCTTCAGGCGCGCGGCTGCAACACCGGCGTGGGCGACGAGGGCGGCTACGCCCCCAACCTCGACAAGAACGAGACCGCGATCGCCGTCATCATCGAGGCGATCGAGAAGGCCGGCTACACCCCGGGCGAGCAGGTCGCCATCGCGCTCGACCCCGCCAGCACCGAGATCTACGAGGGCGGCAAGTACAACCTCAAGGGCGAGGGCCGCGTCCTCTCGAGCGAGGAGATGGTCGCCTACTACGCCGACCTCTGCAGCCGCTACCCGATCATCTCGATCGAGGACGGCCTTGCCGAGGACGACTGGGATGGCTGGCAGATGCTCACGCGGGAGATCGGCAACAAGGTCCAGCTCGTCGGCGACGACCTCTTCGTCACCAATGTCTCGCGCCTCCAAAAAGGAATCGACCTCGCGGCAGCGAACTCCATCCTCATCAAGCTCAACCAGATCGGCTCGCTCACCGAGACGATCGACGCGATCGAGCTGGCGCGGCAGAGCAACATGACCGCCGTCGTCAGCCATCGTTCGGGCGAGACGGAGGACACGACCATCGCCGACCTCGTGGTCGCGCTGAACACGGGCCAGATCAAGACCGGCGCGCCCTCCCGGAGCGAGCGCGTCGCCAAGTACAACCAGCTCCTCCGCATCGAGGAGGAGCTCGGCTCGGCCGCGCGCTACCTCGGCCGCGACGCGTTCTACAGCCTGCGGACCCGGTAGAGCGGGAGCGACCGCCGCACGGGCGGCGAAGGGACCATCCGGCATGAGACGAATGGCGAGCAGCGGAGGCGGAGAGCTTCTCGATCGGGCCTCGACGTTTCTGCTGCTCGCCATCGTGCTGCTGGTGCTGGTCGTGTTCGGCTCCGCCTTCCGGCGACCCTACTCCGAGGGCCTCGCGATGCGCCGCAAGGCCGACGAGGCGGCATGGCGCGTCGAGCGTCTGCGACAGCAGAACGAGGCGCTGGAGGCCGACCTGCGGTATGCGAAGACCGACCGAGGCATGGAGGTTGAGGCGCGCAAGCAGCAGTTCGTGCGCTCCTGGGAGAGCCCTCTTCGCGTCGTCTTTCGCGGGGGAGCGGTCGAGAAGACCGGGCCGGACGGGACGGCGGGGGGCTCCGAGCCCGCTTCCGGCGCCACGCCGTGAAGTGCCCCCACTGCCAGACCCTCAACCCGCAGGGCGCCCCGCGCTGCTCCCTGTGCGGCGCCGATCTGCCTCCCGCCGCCGAAGCCCCACGAAGAGCCTCGGGCTACTTCGGGGTGCATACGGTCGTCGGGGAGGACGGACGCGCCGTCCGGGCGTTCCTCGATCTCGGCCCCAGACCGTGGCCGAACCTGCTGGTCGGACTCGGCATCCTCCTGCTGTTCGCCCTCAGCACGCTCCCGGCGATCATCGGCCAGTCGGGCCGCTCTCCAGCCTCGATCGGCTACGTCATCCCCGCCTGGAGGCCGGAGGGCCTGGAGGTCGGGCTGCTCGTGATCGACGGAGACAGGCGGCCGATCGCCACCGACGCGACCGCACAGGTCGGCGTCTGGCTGCGTGAGCCGGGCGATTCGCTGAGCGGAGGGACGCCCCTGGCCGGCGTAACGGTTCCACTCCGGAGGCAGGACTTCCCTGTGCGGCGCATCGTCTCCCGGGATCCGCGCACCGGCCGGCGACGGGAGGTTGTCGGACCGCTGGGGCGGGTCGGACCGCTCGGGCCTGAGAACCTCGGTGGGGTTGGCCGCGAAGGGGCCGTGGGCCGGGAGCTGGGGGTCTCGGTGCGGCTCGTGCTACCGAGCGGCCGGACCCTGGAGGGCAACTCGGGCTGGGCGCTCGTCGAGCCCGATTGACGCGGTAGGTACGGGGGTTCTCCATGCGATCCATCTCGCGGGGCGCGGTCTGGTTGCTTGCCGGTCTGACGCTGGCCGCGGGGCTCCCAGCCGTCCAGGCCGCGACCCTCGTGCGGACCTCGTTCGAGGTCGGCGACGAGCCGCTGGACGAGGAGGGTCACCCGCTCCCCGAGGCCAAGTTCCCCGTGCTGTGGTCGGGCCAGGCGCTGAGTCCCGACGGCGCGGGCGAGGCGCTGTGGGAAGCGACGACGGCGCGTACGGGCCAACGCTCGATCGGCGTCTCGAACGCGAGCGGTACGTTCGCGGCGGTCGGACCGCGCGGCCCCGTGCAGCCCGGCGACTGGATCAAGGTCCGGGTGTGGGCGCGCACCTGGCAGGCCGATGGTGGCGCGGCGGCGTGGCTGATCTGGCTTGACCCGCTCGGACGGCCGATCGGCTCCGAACGCTCGACTCCGACCATCTCGGAGGAGACGTGGTCGTTCGTGACTTTGGAGGCATCCGTCCCCCCCGGCGTCGTGGCCGTTCAGCCGGCGCTTGTCGTCCTCGGCCCCGGGGTCGCCTGGTTCGACGACATCGAGGTGCGGAGCCGCCCGACGGCCCTCCTGGCCTTGCAGTCGCTGACGATCGGGCGTCCCCAGGCCGGCGAGCGCTGCTCCCTGCGCGTCAGCGTCGAGGGGGATGGCGTGTTGCCCTCCACCGACAGCGTGGAGATCGAGATCGGGGCGGTGACCGGGCGCCGCGTCGCGGCCCGCGGGAGCTTCCCGGCGCGGCTCCCACGCCTGGCGACCAAGGGGGTCCCGATCGACCTGGGGCCCTTCGATCTCGCGGTCGACCCCTACGCCCCGCCCGGGCGGTACTGCGTGTGGCTCCGCGTGGGCGACATGGTGCTCAACTCGCTCGCCCTGCCCAACGGCACGTTCGAGGTGGCCGGACGCCCCCGGTATCCCTCGGAGGGCCCGAGCGCCACGGTCTCGATCCTGGCGCCTCCGGAGGCCTCGGCCGGAGCGAGCGTGACCGCGCAGCTCGGCGCCGTGATCGCGCCGGCCGCCGACGGACCGGTCATCGCCTCGGCCTGGCTGCGCCGCGGGCGCGAGACGTACGCCGCGACCGAGACGCTGCTCGCCCGGGAGCCCGGCCCCGAGCAGACCACCCGCGCGACGGGGTCGATCGAGATCGCGATCCCCGACGGCGCCCCTGCCGGCGACTACCGAATCGAGGCCTTCCTGGTCGGCCGCTACCGCGGCTCGCCGTCGGCCCAGGCCGACGTGCGCGTCACCGGAGCAGGCAGGCCGGTTCGCCTGGCGGCGTGCGGACGCTACCTCTCCTCGGACGGCACGAGCCACGCCTGGCGCACGACGCCGACCGGAACCCTGGTGTGGGACGGGATGCCCTACGTCCCGCTCGGCGTCTCGTTCGCCCCCTCGTTTCTCACCGATCTCGATCCCGCCGACGGCGCGGGGAACCAGGCGCGGTGGGACGACTTCTTGGAGTTGACGCGGCAGCTCGCCGAGATGGACCTCAAGGATGTCTACCTCCGCACCGCGCCGCGAGGCATCACGGGGCTTCCGGTGGAGGCCGTCCAGCGCGTCGTCGACCGCCTCGAGCGGCTCGGCTTCCGCTACGGCCTCGAGATCGGGGGCGAGTGGCCGGAGGAGTACACGGGCTACCGGATCGGACGCACCGACCGGATCGCCGAGATGGCCGCGGGCACCGATGCGGGCCTGGTGCTCGACGACCGGCTGCTCACGCCCGACGCCTGGGCCCTCGTCGCGGTCTACAGCGCCCCCCCGGGGCCCGCGCCGATCCGCATGATGCGGGTGCCCGTGCGGAACGGCAGCCTCGCGATCCGGATCCCCGCCGACGCGGGCGCGGCGACCTACTGCGGGTACGCGACGGCCGAGGTCACGGTGCCGCCGGGCGAGGGGCCCGGCGATGTGGCCGACGACGTGCGATTCCGGATCCGCAAGGCCGAGGTGGGGCGCGCCCTCGAGGCGCTTCGCTTCGGGAGGGGCCTGCGGTTCCTCACCAACCCGCTCTCGAGCCAGGTCGGGCTCCCGCCGGCCGATGTCCTCCCCAGCTTCCCCAGCACCTTCGGCGAGCGTTTCGCCGGCTGGCTCGAGGACCACTACGCAGGCGATCTCGGACGCCTCCGCAGGGCCTGGTGCTTCGCGCCGGAGTCGGCCGAACTGCCCTCCTTCAGCGTCGCGGGACGCCTGGTCCCCGTGGGCGGTCCTGGTCCGCTTCGGGTGCTGGCGGACCCGCAGGCCGAGCACTGGTATCTCGCGGCGCTCGACCAGTCGAGCTTCGCCTCCGATCTCGAGGCCTTCCGCGAGGAGATGCAGGCGGAGAGCACGGCCGACATCATCGCCGCGGCCAAGTCGATCGTCGATGTCCCCGTGCTGCTCGCTCCACGTCCCACCGTTCGGGCCGTGCGCGACGAGGAGGATGAGGTCGGCGAGGGCGCGCCCCCACCGGGCTTCCTGATCTCCTCGCTTACCACCGGCAAGCACCTCGTCTGCCGTGACGCATCGGACGGGCCCGACGGTGTGATGCTCTGGCAGTCCGACGTGAGCGACCTGATGCGTCCCGTCGTTCCCACGCGCCTCGGCGAGAACCGCCTCTCGCTGCGGCAGCCCTGGCTTGTGGGCCTCGCGGGCGCCGGCTGCGGGGGGCCGAGCGACGCCGCCCGCTCGCTCGGCGGGTGGGGCGCGAAGGCGGCCTTCTTGGAGCGGCTCTCCTGGCCTTGCGCCCCTCCGGGTCAGAGCGGCCTGCCCGTGTGGTCGACGGCCGAGCGCGAGGCCCTGCGTCAGCTCCTGCTCGAGAGCAGCCCGCCGGTCCTGGTCTCGGCCTACCCGCGGCGCCTGCGGCGCGTGCTGGGCGTCGCGCCGCCAGGCGCCCTGCCGCTCGATGGCGATCCGGGAGAGGGTGCCGCGCGCGAGATCGCGGAGGGCGTGTGGCTGGTGCCGGCAGCGACCCTGCCGCCGGAGGGGGTGGGCGTGTACGCCGTCACGTGCCCCAACGCCGCCCGCGATACCGTCGCGGCCGGGGAGATCGAGCGGTTCGCCGGCGCGCCGTCGGAGCGGGGCCTGATCCTGCTCGGCGGTCGCGAGGATCTCGGCGCCATCCCGTCGCTCGATTCGCTGCTCCTGCCGACCCCGGTGACATGCCCGTTCGGCGCAGGGGAGGCGAACGGCCTGCGCGAAGGGAGCGGCGTGGAGCGCGTGACGGAAGGCGGACACGGTTGGCCCGTACTGGCCCACCGCGACGGCCTATGGCTCTTCCCGGTGCACGGGCTGGACCTTGGCAGCGCCCTGTGGCTGCTTCGGGGCCTCTATGGGGGCTCCGCGGCCGCCGAGCCGGCGCCGCCCGCGATTGGACCCTAGATGCAGCGCTCGGATGCGGATGTCGTGCACCTGCGCGAGGCGATCGCGCTCTCACTGCGGGGCGCGGGGCAGGTCTCCCCCAACCCGCTGGTGGGGGCCGTCGTGGTCCGCGAGGGCATCGTGGTGGGCCGCGGCTGGCACGAGCGCTTCGGGGCGCCCCACGCCGAGGTGAACGCCCTGCGCGACGCCGGGGCACAGGCCCGCGGCGCAACGCTCTACGTGACGCTCGAGCCCTGCTGCCACCGGGGCAAGACGCCTCCCTGCACCGAGGCGATCCTCGAGGCCGGCATCGCGCGCGTGGTCTACGCGTGCGCGGATCCCAACCCCGTGGCATGCGGCGGCGGCGCGAGGCTCGAGGCGCAGGGCGTCTCGGTGACGGCGGGGCTCTGCGCCGAGGAGGCGTTCCTCGCCAATGCGGCCTACCACAAGTGGATCCGGACGGGACTGCCGCTCGTCCACGCCAAGCTGGCCGCGTCGCTTGACGGCAGGATCACCGGTCCGGGGCGCCGAGGCGACCGGATCACCGGCGACGAAGCCCGGGAGGCCGTCTTCCGGCTGCGGGCGGAGGCCGACGCGGTGCTGGTCGGCTCCGGGACGGTGCTGGCCGATGACCCGCTGCTCTCGCCGAGGGGTGAGCGAGGCGCGATCCGTCCCGGCCAGCCTCTGCGTGTCGTGCTCGACTCGCGCGGGCGTGTTCCGGGGGACTGCCGAGTGGTCGCGACCGCCACGCCCGAGCAGCCCGTCGCGGTCCTGGTCGGGCCCGAGGCGCCGAGGGCGGGCTGGTCCGAGCGACCGGGACTCGAGCGGGTCGACTGCCCGCTGGGCCCGGACGGCCGGCTCGACCTCGCGGAGGCACTACGCCGGCTGGGGGCCCGCCCGGTGCTCTCCGTCTTGGTCGAGGCGGGCACGGCGGCCACTACGGCGCTGCTCCGCGCGGGGCTGGTCGATCGCGTGAGCTGGTTCCTCGCGCCCTTGCTCGTTGGCGCCCAAGGTCAGGAGGCCCTCAGCGAGCTGGGCTTGGCGGGGATCGCGTCCGCACCCGGGCTGGAGCGGGTGGCCTGGGAGGAGGTCGGTCGCGACCTGCGCGTGAATGGGTGGCTGCCCGGCCTTCCGTGGTTCGCACCGTGAAGTGAGGCGACGAGAGACAGCGTGTTCACCGGAATCGTCCGCGAGATCGGCTCCCTCCGCACGCTCCGCCGGCTTCCCTCCGGCGGGGCTACGCTGTCTGTCGCGTGCCACAGCGTGCTCCCGGGGCTCGGCGTGGGCGATTCGGTCGCCGTCGCCGGGGTCTGCACGACGGTCGTGCGACTCGACGGGGCCGGCTTCGAAGCCGATCTGAGCGAGGAGACGCTCGCCCGCACCCGGCTCGCCCGCCTCGCCTCCGGCGCACGCGTGAACCTGGAGCCGGCGCTGCGGGCGGGAGAGCCCATCGGGGGCCACTACGTCGCCGGCCATGTGGATGGAGTCGGCCGGGTGACGGCCTGGAAGCGCCAGGGGGCGGCGGTGCTCGCCGAGTGGGAGACCCCGCCCGAGGTAGCGCGGTACCTCCGCGAGAAGGGCAGTGTCGCGGTCGACGGCGTCTCGCTCACCCCCCATTCCGTCTCGGGCGCGCGGTTCCGGGTCTCGCTGATCCCGGAGACGCTGCGGGAGACGACACTCGGAGCGCTCGGCCCGGGCGACGAGGTGAACCTGGAGGCCGACGTGCTCGCTAAGTACGCGCAGGGATCCCGGCCGGAGGCGGGCGGCGTCACACTCGATCTGCTCCGCCGCGCCGGGTTCCTCGACTAGGCGCGCCGGCTGGCCGGCATCGGAGGAGCATCCCCATGGTCTCGTGCATCATCGTGGTCGCGTCGCTGGTCGGCTCGCCTCCCGCGGCGGAACTCCCCGGGCTCCCCGAGGTGGAGCGGGGCGTCGCCGTCACGGGCGAGGGCTACTTCCCCGTGCTCATCCGCCTGGCCGATGGACGGCTGGCGGCCGTTGTGCGCGGCGGCGCCACGCACCTGGGCAAGGAAGGCCGGTTGGACTGGATCGAGTCCTCGGACGGCGGGACGACGTGGTCCAAGCCGCGAGTGATCGTGGACGGCCCGTGGGACGACCGCAACCCCGCGTTCGGCCAGATGCCGAACGGGTCGATCGTGCTCGCCTACGCCGTGTGCTCGTGCTACGGGCCGGACGGCCAGTGGGATCCGAGCACGGGCGGCTTCGACTTCTTCACCGTTTGCTCCGACGACGGCGGCGCCACGTGGGCCCCACCGCAGCCTCTCGAGACTCCCTTCCCCAAAGGGGGCTCTCCGTACGGCCGGATCGCGGTGACGCCCGACGGGCTCGCGCTGCTCTCGGTGTACGGCGCGGTCACGTCGGAGAACTCGGGGCGCTTCCTGGTCGGCCCCGAGTCGGCGACCGATGCCTGTGGCTTCCTCGTCTCCCGCGACAACGGCCGCACCTGGGACGACTTCCACCCGATCGCGCGGGGCTTCAACGAGACAACGGTCGTGGCCGTGACCGCGAAGAAGCTGCTGGCGTTCGCGCGCTCCGACAGCGACCAGTGCCTGGCGGTGCTGCGCTCGGACGATGCGGGGAACACCTGGTCGGAGCCGGAGACGCTCTCCCTCCCCGCGCAGCATCCGGGAGACGCCGCCCTGCTCCCGGGCGGGCAGGTTCTGGTCGTCTACGGCAGCCGCCAGACCCCGTGCGGGGTCCACGCCTTCCGCGCCCCCATCGACTCGGACCTCGCGCTCGCGCCCCGGGTCGCGCTGGCCGACGACTCCCGGAACACCGACCAGGGGTACCCGAGCGTCGTCGCCCTGGCCGATGGCCGCGCGGTGGTGCTCTACTACGCCGTGGGGACCGATGGCAGCCCGGACATCACGCAGGCTCCCTGGCTGCGGTTCGATCCGAGTGCGCTGCCGGGGGCCGACCTGCCGGCTTCGAGCGACGCCGTCAACGGCTCGGGCCCCGAGGACGTCCCCGAACCGGCCGAGGCCGCTTGGGCCGACCCCGACCGGTTCCCGTGGACGACCCGCGAGATCCCCAGGCCCGAGCACATCAACTAGGGCGGCACGGCCGATCGGCGAGGGGCACGCGCGGCGACGGCGAATAGGGGGCTGTCCGGCGGGGGACGCCGGAACGCGTCCGCGACTGATTCAGCTCCCTGGAGGGATCGCATGGAGCACCACACGTACGCCCGCCTGCTGGCGGGGGCTCTCCTTCTCGTCTGTCTGGGCACGGCCCGAGCCGACGAGCCTCAGTGGATCCACGGCGACGAGGCCACCGCGCTCGAACAGGCCGGCGCCGAGAGCAAGCTCGTGCTGGTTGACATCTGGGCCGATTGGTGCGGCTGGTGCAAGAGGCTCGATGCCGATGTCTTCACGACGCCCGAGTTCGCCGAGGCGGCCCAGGACTTCGTGCTTCTCAAGGTCGACAGCGACGCGACGCCGGGCTACCTCGCCAAGACCGGTCAGGACGGCCTGCCGACCACGGCCTTCCTCCTGCCGGACGGCTCGGTCCTGGCCGCGCACGCCGGCTACCTCCCTGCCCCGCAGTACGTGGCCATGATGCGGCAGGCCGCGTTCCTCCGCGACAAGAGCCCGGAGCAGGCCGCGGCGCTGAGCATGGAGGACGCGCTCAAGGCGGCCTCCTACTGGACGAGCTTCGAGCGCGGCGATCACGCCAACGCGATCCTCGCCGCCCTGAAGGCTCGGACCGACCTGACCGAGGAGCAGAAGCGGCAGCTCGACATCGCGCTGGCCGCGGCCGCGCTCGGCGCCGACGATGCCGGCACGGCCAACAACCTCCTCCAGCCGTACGTGGAGATGGAGATCCACGCCGTGGACACCGGCGACCCGGCCGTCCTGCGGGTGGTGCTCATGGCCGCGGCGCTCGGATGGCTGCCGACCGAGGAAGTGGAGCTTGCCTCCGTGACCACTCCCGACGGCGTGGTCGCCCTGCTCCAGGTGCCCGATGGCACCAGTGCCGAGGCGGTGACGGCGTTCCTGGAGAGCGTCGCGCTGGTCAAGAGGCTGGGCGAGCTGGAGGCCGACGGGATGAGCCCGGAGGAGTCGGCGAAGGTGGGGCACGGCCTCTGCGCCCTGCTGCTCTCCGACCGAGCGATCCCGTTCCTCCGCCAGGGCGGTCCCGCGGCCGTGGCCGACCTCGCCGGCGCCCTGGCGTCGATGGGGGAATCGGCCGAGGCCGTGCGCATCGCCGACGAGCGACTCGATGCGCCCGACGTGTCGCCGGATGAGAGGGGTGCGCTCGGGGCAGCCAAGGTGGTCGCGCTGATCATGGCCGGCAACCTGGACGGCGCGAAGATGGTCCGCGACGAAGTCCTCGCGCTCGAGGGGCTGAGCGAGGCGGCCCGGCGCAACTGGAGCACGTTCCTGAGCGACCGCTTCCTGCCCCGGCTCGTGCCCTAGCACCACAGATGACGCGGGGCCCTGACGCTGCGGTGGCCCCGCGCACGGGCTCGCGACAGGCGAGCGGATGTTGGCCCTGTCCATCGTACCCCGAGGAGGGGATCCTTTGCCGAAACGCCCCCTGATCGTGCTCTTCCTGTTCGTGGTGTCTCTCGCCGCAGGTCTTGCGGCGCGCGCGGAGGAGCCGGAGTGGATCCGTGAGGATCAGGCCGCCGCGTTCGCCCGCGCCCAGGCCGAGGACAAGCTCGTCCTGGTCGACATCTGGGCCGAATGGTGCGGCTGGTGCAAGAAGCTCGATGCCGACGTCTTCCCGACCCCCGAGTTCGCCGCGGCCGCCGAGAGCTTCGTGCTGCTCAAGGTCGACAGCGACGCCAACGAGGGCTACCTCGAGAAGACGGGGCAGAGCGGCCTGCCCACCACCGCGTTCTTCCTGCCCGATGGCACGCTGCTCGCCTCGCGCGCCGGCTACATGCCGACCGAGGAGTATATCGCGATGCTCGAGCAGGCGAAGGACCTGCGCACCAAGGCAGGCGTCGACGTGGCGACACTCACCAAGGACGACGGTCTCGCGCTCGTGAGCGCCTGGCTCGGCTTCAGCAACCTCGAGCGCGCGGCAGCCGTGATCGCGAGCCTCAAGGAGCGCGCCCTGCTGAACGACGCCGAGGCCGGCGAGGCCGACGCCAAGTTGGCCAAGGCCTACCTCGGCGCGGGCAAGGTCGACGAGGGCGCCGCGCTGTTGGTCCAGCTCGAGCAGAGCGGCTCGCTCACCGCCGAGCAGATCGCCGAGAACCAGGAGGCCCTGTTCATCGCGGCGTTCCAGGCGAGCAAGCCGGAGACGGCCGCGGCAGCCCTGGAATCGCTCAAGGCCGGCGGGACGTTGGACCCGGAGAAGGCGCTGCAGTTCGAGCAGATGGCCGCGCTGTGCTGGCTCCGCGCCGGCAACCCCGACGAGGCCGTCAAGGTCATCGATGCGCTGAAGGCCGGCGGCACGCTCACGCCCGACCAGGTTGTCCAGGTCGATGTCATGCTGGGCTCCAGCCTGATCGCCACGCAGCCGGAGAAGGCCAATGAGGTACTCTCTCCCTACGTTGGCGTTCCGGTGGGCCCGCTGACCCCGAGCGACAAGGCCTCGATCGACCGCGTCGTGAACGCCATCGTCCTGCAATGGCTCGACCCCTCGGCCGGCTCGCTCGTCAGCCTCCTGGTCGAGGAGGGCATCACCGGGGCCGTCGCGCTGCCGCGCGACAAGGCCGGCATTGATGCGCTCCAGGAGCGCTGCGCCCTCATCGCTCAGCTCGCGGAGCTGTCGCCCGAGGCCATGTCGGCCGAGGAGGCCGGCGAGACCGGCCATGCGCTGTGCCTGCTGGTGCTGCCGGAGAAGGCGCTCCCGTACCTCGAGAAGGCCGGGGAGGCTCGCGTCTGCGACCTGGTCGGGGCGCTGGCCGCGACCGGCAGAGCCGCCGAAGCGATCGCCAAGGCCGACGAAGCGCTGGCCGTGGCCGGTCTCGATCCCGCCGTCCAGCGGACGCTGCTTGCGGCGAAGGTCGTCGCGTTGGTCCTCGATGGCAAGATCGACGAGGCGAAGACACTACGCGACGAGCTGATGACCCGCACCGACCTCGACGAGGCGCAGCAGCGGATGTGGGGGAGCTTCCTGAGCGATACGTGGCTCGGCCGGCTGTAGGCCGGGTGTCCGGAGCCCAAGCGGCCTGCCTCCTCGTTGCGAGGGGGCAGGCCGCTTCGCGTACGCTCAGAGCACCGCGATCGTGACGCCGTGGCCGCCCTCGTTGAGCGGGGCGTCGTGGAACTCCCGGACGGCGCGGTGCTCGCGGAGGAACCGGCGCACCGCCTCCCGGAGCGCTCCCGTCCCCTTGCCGTGAACGATCCGGATGCTCTCGTGCTCCGCGAGGGCGGCGTCGTCGAGGTACTTCTCGACCTCCTGCAGCGCCTCCTCGACGCGCAGCCCGAGGAGGTTGATCTCGGTCGGGACGAGGACCGCCTTCGCGGCGCGGAGCGCGCCGACCTGGTCGCGCAAGCGGGGATCGGTGACCGCCGGCTCGAGGAACTCGAGGTCCGAACGGTCGGCCTCGATCTGCACGGCGCCGACGGAGACCCGCACGCGATCCTCGCGCGTCTCCTCGAGCACCACGGCCTTCTTGCCGCCGAGCGAGCGTAGGAGAACGGTATCGCCCACGCGCAGCGGCGGGGCCTCGGGCGCCGGGGGATCGACGGCCTTGACCGCCTCCTCGACGACCTCGGCGAGGGTGGCGAGGTTGTCGCTCGCCTGCTGCGTGACCTTGCCCTCGCGCTTCTGGCCGCGGAGCGACTGGAGGATCCCCCGGGCCTCCTCTCGCGCCGTCCGGACCACGTCTCGCGCCTCGCGGAACCCCTCGCGGAGGCCGCGCTCGCGGGCCTCGCGAAGCTCCTGGGCCTCGCGCTCGAGGGCGGCCTTCTGCTCCTCGAACTCCGACCGGGCGATCCGGTGGGCGATCCGCTCGCGGTCGAGCTGCCGCCGCGCCTTGTGCATCTTCTGGACAACCTTCTCGATCTGCTGGCTGTCCTCGCCGGTGATCGCGCGCGCCGCCTGGATGATCTCGCTCGGGAGTCCGAGCCGCGAGGCGATCGACATGGCGTTGGAGCTGCCCGGGATCCCGATGCGCAGCCGGTAGGTCGGCGCGAGCGTCTCGGGGTTGAACTCGACCGAGGCGTTGGTCATGCCGGGCTCGTTGAGCGCGAAGACCTTGAGCGAGTTGTAGTGCGTTGTCGCCATCATCAGGCAGCCCCGCTCGCGCAAGTGGCGAAGCACCGACTGCGCCAGCGCGGCGCCCTCGGTCGGGTCGGTGCCCGCGCCGACCTCGTCGAGGAGGACCAGCGTGCCGGGCGAGGCTGTGCGGCAGATGCGCGCAATGTTGCCCATGTGGCTCGAGAACGTCGAGAGGCTCTGGACGATCGACTGGTCGTCCCCGATGTCGGCGAAGACATCGCGGAAGACGGGCAGCTCGCAGCCGACGTCGGCCGGAACGTGGAGGCCCGACTGCGCCATTAGCGCGAGCAGGCCGACCGTCTTGAGCGTGACCGTCTTGCCGCCCGTGTTGGGGCCGGTGATCAGCAGGGCGGAGATCTCCTCGCCCAGCCAGACGTCGATGGGGACGACCTTGTCCGGGTCGAGCAGCGGGTGGCGGGCGCCCATCAGCTTGAGCCGGCAGTCGTCGAGGAGGATCGGCTCGGTCGCCTCCAGGGCGCGGCTGAGGCTCGCACGGGCGAACAGGAAGTCGAGGTCGCCCGCAGCCCGGAGCGACTCGCGCATCTCGGCCGCCGAGGCCCCGACGAGGCCGGTCAGCTCGCGGAGGATCCGGGCGATCTCCTCCTGCTCGGCCGCGATTACCTGCTGCAGCTCGTCGCCATGCACGATCACGTCCTGCGGCTCGACGAAGACCGTCTGGCCGCTGCTCGAGACATCGTGGACGATGCCGCCGACCTGGCGCTGGGCGCCGGCCCGCACGGGGATGCACGGCCGACCGCGGCGCACGGTCACGATCCGGTCCTGAAGCTGTGGGTTGGTCGCGTTGCGGGCGAGGAAGGCGCGCAGCTTCTCCTCGATCCGCTGGCGGAGGATCACGAGCCGATGGCGCAGCCGCCGCAGCTCCGAACTGGCGCCGTCGAGGATCTCCCCCTGGTCGTCGATGCTCTCGTCGATTCGCTGCTCGACGCTTGGGAAGGAGCAGAGCCGCAGGGAGAGCGCGTTGAGGCGGGGCAGCTCGTCGGGGTCTTCTTCCTCGAGCGCCTCCTTGAGCCGACGCATGCCCCGGAGGCAGTTCGCCACGGCGACCAACTCGGCCGGACCGAGGGTCGAACCGAGGCGCGCCCGCTGGAGCAGCTCGTCGACATCGGAGAGCCCCCCGAGCGGCACGGAGCCGGAGGTGTCGAGCACGTGGCGGGCCTCGGTGGTCTCGGCCAGGCGCGCCCGGACCTCATCGGCCACGGAGGAGGGCTCCATCGCGCGGGCGCGTGTCCGGCCGAGCGAACAGGCGCAGCGGGTGGCGACCATCTCGCGGACGGAGTCATACTCCAGCTTGTCGAGCGTCTTCGGATCCATACGGGGCGGCATACCCTTCCGTTCGGAGGATAGGCTCCCCCCGGGGCGGAGTCAACGGACGTGGGCCGCGGCGCGGCCCCGCTTCCCTATCGCTCGCGCGGCGCGGCCGCTGAAGGGCGATCTCGGCACGCGCGCGCAACCGCGGAGCGTGCCGGGCGTCGATTCGGGCAAGGGATTCGTGGTCGTCGCGGGCAATACTACCAGGGGCCTGACAGGGCCCGGCATCAGATGACAGGAGGAGACACTCCATGGGCATGGATAACGGCTCCACGCGCCGCGGCTTCCTCGCGACCGCCGCGCTGTTCGCCGGTGGGGCAGTGGTCGGCAGCGCCGCTCGCGCCCAAGACGATGACGAGGAGAAGCCGGAGGCGGTCCTCAAGCTCGCGAGCCAGGAAGGCCGCATCCCGGGCGACTCACTCAAGGAGAAGGTCGAGCGGATGGCCGAGTGGGGCTGCGTTGGCCTCGAGGTCTGGGGCGGCGGGCTTCAGGACCGGGTCGACGAGATCAAGGCCGCGCTCGAGGGCACGCCGGTGCAGATGGCCGCGATCTGCGCCGGGTTCGCGAGTTGCCCGGCCCACCACACCGAGGAAGGGCGCAAGGAGTGTCTCGACAGCGCCCGTCCGATCCTGGAGGCCGCCGGCGAACTGGGCTCCACCGGCCTCATCATGGTTCCGGCGTTCAACGGGCAGACCGAGCTGGGCAACTTCGAGGCCCGCCAGGTCACCATCGACTTCCTCAAGGAGGCCGGCGAGATCGCGGCCAACGCGGGGACGCGGATCCTCCTCGAGCCGCTCAACCGGGGCGAGGCCTTCCTGCTCCGGCAGCTCGCCGACGCGGCCGCGATCTGCCGCGATGTCGACAACCCCGCTGTCTGCATGATGGGCGACTTCTACCACATGTGCATCGAGGAGACGAGCGACATGGGCGCGTTCATCTCCGGCGGTCCGTACCTCCACCACGTCCACCTCGCCTCCCGGCGCCGCGTGCTGCCGGGCCAGGACGAGCGCAGCTTCGTCGACGGCTTCCGCGGACTGCGGTGGATCGGCTACCAGGACTTCTGCAGCTTCGAGTGCGGCTGCGACGGCGACCCGATGGTCGAGATCCCGAAGAGCCTCGACTTCCTCCGCGAGCAGTGGGAGCTGAGCGGCGAGGAGTAACAGGGGTTCGGCCAGCCTACGCGTTCGATGCGGGCGCGCACCCTCGGGTGCGCGCCCGCTCTGCTTCGGACGGCCGCCCGCGAAACGCGGGGGGAGAATCGGACCACTACCAACCAGGGGGGCGGGCCGGGAGGAGATGGCTGATGGGCGTGCGGGGCGCTTGGCTCTTGGGGTTGGCGGGGTTTTCACTGCTCGCGGGACCGGCTCGGCCCGCCGGAGCCGACGAGGCAACGAGCGCGGCGCTCGCCGTGCGGATCCTCGCGGCGGAGGTCCGGCTCGCCTCCGGCCCCTGGCACGAGGTGTTGGCGCAGCTCGCGAGCGATCTCGACGTGCGGCTGGTGGCCTCCGAGCCGGCCTGCGCGATGCTGGAGATGCCGGCGGGTACGGGCGAGGCGGCCCTCGCCGCGATCCGTGAGCAGTGTGGGGGAGGGGAGTGGAACCTCGAGGGCGGCGTGCTTGCCTTCCGGCCCGCCTATGGGCCGGACCAGGCCCGGACAGCGCGCAGCATCGGCTACCAGCCGCTCCGACCCGGAACCGAGGCCATCGTCCCGCTACTGGCCGAGCGGCCGGACATCCTCGAAGCCCTGATCGCGGAGAGCGAGATCCCCATCGTGGATTTGCCGGAAGCGCTCCGGAGCCTGCTCCACGAGGCCGCGCGCGAGGAGGGCGACGGCTGGGCGCCCGACGACGACGCGGGCGTGGTCCTGCGGTTCTGGGTGCACCCCATGCTGACTTGCTTCGCGGCCGACGGCGAGTGCGTCATCCGTGGAGTGAGTCTGCGGGACATCGAGCAAGGCAGGGCGGTGACGCCACGCGTCTGCCCGGAAGCGATGGCGCGCCTTCGCGCGGGGGAGGCCCCGCTCCGCGTGGGTCCCCTCCTGGCCGAGACGCGCGAGGTCGACAGTGACGCGATCTCCCGGCCGTGCCCCGTCTCCCAGGCCCTTCGCCTGGCCGTGCCCGACGCCGTGCTGACGATCTCTCCTCGCGACGACGCGACGGAGCCGTCCGTACTCGTCACTCCCGGCGTCTACGAGCGGGAGACACTCGTCATCGCCCTGGCCCGGTCGCTCTGCGAGTACCGCCTGCGGTCGGAGGACCAGTGGTGCTCTCTCGAGTGGGACGAGCACGCGTACGGCGCGGCCTGGAACGAGGCGTGGAACGCGCTCACGGTGCTCCCGAGCGCGATGCCGGCCTTTCGTGCGCTCTGGGCGCGCCTGCCCGCCGAGGCGGCCCTGCCGCCCTTCTCTCGGGAGCAGTACGACGCCTACCGTGCGCTCCGCTACACCGACCTGACCGAGGCGCAGCGCGCCTTCGTCGAGGAGCTGTATGGGGGGTGTGTCGCCGACTGGGATGCGACGCGGGACAACCTGCTCTACTTCCCGTGGTGGGGCCTGCGCTGGGGGCTGAAGTGGCCCGCCCCGCCTCAGGGCAGCATGAAGCCCGACGACGTGGCGATCACGGGGTATTCGTTCGAGGACCGGCCCGCCAGCAGCCATGAGTGGCTGTCGGGCTCGATGCGACCGAGCGATCCGCTGGTGATCCGGGTGCGTTGAAGTGGCGAACGCCCCTCCCGCGGCTCCGCGGGAGGGGCGTTCGAATCGCTAGAACGACGTTCCGCTCGTGAAGTGGAAGCCGTCGATGCGAACGGGGGGGCAGAGCATCGCTTCGTCCCACTCGCCGACGGCGACCTCGGACTTGCCGACCTCACTCACCTTGTTGAGGAACGAGAGCGGCGAGTCGTTGAACCGCATGTTCTGCAGCGCGCCGACGATCTCGCCGTTCTCGATCAGGAACAGGCCGTCACGGGTCATGCCCGTGATCGTGAGCGACATCTCATCGACGAAGTTCATGTACCAGAACCGCGTGATCAGGATGCCGCGCTCGACGCCGCGCACGATCTCCTCGGCCGTCTTCGTGCCGTGCCCGGCCGCGGCGGCCTCCACGATGAAGTTCCCCGGGTGCCCGGTGACGGCCACCCCCGACTTCTCCGCCCAGAAGCGGCTGTAGGCGAGCGTCCGCAGGACACCCCCGTCGATCCAGGTGACGGAGGGGGCGGCGAGGCCGTCCTCGATCGCCGGGTAGCCGCCCAGCATCGTGTGGCCGGGCTGGGAGCGCATGGTGAGCAGGTCGGTGCACACCCGCGTGCCCACCTTGGGGCTCCAGGGCATGAGCCCCTCGTCGTTCATCTTGGCGTCGATGGTCCACTGCACCCAGCTCAGCAGGTCGGCGAACGCGGAGGGCTCGAGCACGACGGTGTACTCGCCCGGCTCGACCGTGCCGACGGCGTCGAATCGCGTCGCCTTGTCGATCGCGATCTCGGCCGCCCTCCGCGTGTCCATCGCGCCGAGGCCGTGCGCGTGACGCTTCGCCCAGCCCGTGGTCGCGGCCCCCTTCGCCGTGTTGGCGTACAGCAGCGACGTGTACTCGTGGTCGAACGTGAGCCCGGCCGAGTTCCACAGCCGGTGGCGCGTCGCCGACGAGGCGTAGCTGCCGAAGCACTCGGCGCCCTTCGCCCGGGCGAGGTCGCAGGTCTCCGCGATCGCCGCCGCCCGCTGCTCGGGCGAGAGCGAGGCCGCCGCCGCGTCGTACGTGTCGAGCGTCGGGTAGGTCTGTGGCCCGGGCGGGGGCAGGAACTCCAGGTCCTCGGCCGCCGAACGGGCGAGCGCCTCGGCGCGACGGAGCGTAGCCGTCAGCGCCTCCCGCGTCAGGTCGTTCGTGCTGGCGGCGCCCACGCGCTTGCCGTAGGCGGCCCGGATCTGGACCGAGTGGTCCTGCCGCGCGATGTTCTGGGTGATGACGTTGTTCGAGAACCGGGTGCTGGCCTCGTGGCCGTCGCTGCTCCAGATCTCGACATGCTCGGCCTCGGCCTCGGCGAGAAGGTCCTGCGCGCAGGCCTCCAGCCGCGCCGCGTCTACGCGCTCTGGCATTGTCGGTGTCCCTCCGGACTAGAACGAGGTCTGGCTCGTGAAGTGGAAGTCCTCGACCAGCACGGGCGGGGCGACGATCGGGCCGTGGAGCGAGGTTGGCTGCGGCTTCCCGAGCTTGCGGATCGCCTGGAAGATGCGGAGCGGGCTGTCGTTGAACCGCATGTTCCTGAGGCCGCGGGTCACCTTGCCGTCCTCGATGAGGAAGAGGCCGTCACGCGTCATGCCCGTGATCATCAGGGTCATCGGGTCGACGAACCGGATGTACCAGAAGCGGGTGATCAGCACTCCGCGCTCGACGGTGGCGATCAGGTCGTCGGTCGAGGCGTCGGTGCCGCTCACGATGAGGTTGGACGGGTGGCCGGTGACCGCATGGCCGCTCTTCTGCGCCCAGAAGCGGTCGTACATCAGCGTCTCGAGCCTGCCCTTGTCGATCCAGGTGATCTCGCGCGAGGCGAGGCCTTGCTGGGTCCAGGGCGAGCCGGGAAGCTCCGGGCAGCCGGGCACGGTGCGGAGCGTCAGCGCGTCGACGCCGACCTGGGTGCCCTCGCGGTTGGTCCAGGCCGAGCGCCCCTCGTGGGCCGACTTGGCCTGCATCGTCCAGCCCGCGATCGAGAGGATGCCGGAGAAGGCCGAGGGCTCCATCACCACGGTGTAGGCGCCCGGCTCCAGTGCGATCGGGTCCTTGGCCGCCTCCGCCTTCGCGAACGCGACGCGGCCGACGGCGCTGGGGTCGACCCGGCTCGCGTCCGGCGACACGGCCGAGGCCCAGCCGGAGCTGTTGTCGGTCAGCACGGTGTGGACGTAGTCGGCGTGGGTCGAGCGGTGGTACCCGAACAGGCCGTGGCCGTTGCCGATGGCCGAGGAGTGCGCGTAGGTCGTGTAGCTGCCCGCGGCGCGGTAGCCGGCCGCGGCCGAGGGCTCGATCGCCCCAGCCAGGCCGCGCGCGCGGTCCTCGTGGCTCAGTTGGACGGTGGTCTCGCGGTAGCCGTCGACCTTGGGGTAGTCCTGCGGCCCCGGAGGCGCGAGGTACTCGGTGTCGGGCTCGGCATGGCGGGCGATCGCCTCGGCTCGCTCGATCACCGCGCGGAGGCCCTGGTCGGAGATGTCATTTGTGGTCGCCCGGCCGACCTTCTGGCCGAACGCCACGCTCACGCCCACGGAGCGCCCCTCCGAGCTGACGCTCTGGATGATTGCGTTGTTGGCGAACCGCGTCGCCTTCTCGGTCGACTCCCCGAAGCTGACCTCGACCTCGTCCGCGGTCGCGTAGGACAGCGCCTTCTCGACGATGGCGCGGGATTGCTCCTCGTTCACGTCTTCTCTCCTTTGCGGCGTCTCTGTCCGTCCCCCGGCTCGGCCTCCGCTAGGAGCCGCTGCCCAGCCCGGACTGGCGCATGACCTCCGCGGCCGCGCCGACCTGCACCTTGCGGAACCGGGCCGTGGCGGCGCCGTGGGTCATCTGCGAGACCTGCATCGGGTCGCCCTTGCCGCAGTTGAGCACGCCGTTGGGAACCCAGTGACTCTCGTCACAGACGGCGTCGCACGAGTTCCAGAAGTCGGTCGTCATCGACTGGTAGGTCACGTTCTTCAGCATCCGCACGCGCTTGCCGTCGCGGATCTCCCAGAACGCGTCGCCGCCGAACTGGAAGTTGCAGCGCATCTGGTCGATCGAGAAGCTCCCCATGCCCTCGATGTAGATCCCGCGCTCGGTGTCCGCGATCAGCTCCTCGGGCGAGAGGGGCTGCTTGCCCGGCATGAGCGAGAGGTTCGGGATGCGGACGATCGGGATGCTGCCCCAGTGGTCGGCCCGGCAGGTGCCGTTCGAGCGGGCCATCCCGACCTCGCCGGCCACCTCGCGGCTGGTGCCGTACTGCAGGAACAGGCCGTCCTCCACGATGTTCCACGCCTGTCCGGCGACGCCGTCGTCGTCGAAACCGTGGGTCGCGAGGCCGTGGGGCAGGGTGTTGTCCGCACGGAAGGTGATCACGTCGGAGCCGTACCGCAGGTTGCCGAGGTAGTGCGGCAGCACGAAGCTACGCCCCGCGAGACTCTCCTCCATGCCGAGGACGCGGTCGAGTTCCGTCGCGTGGCCGACCGACTCGTGGATCGTGAGCGCCAGGTGGCGGGGATCGAGGATCAGGTCGGTGACCTGCGGCTCGCACTCCGGCGCCTTGAGGTGCTCCACGGCCTGCTCGGCGACCCGGGTTGTGTTGGCGATCAGGTCGGCGCGGTCGATGTTCTCCCAGCCCATCGTGCGCTCGGGCGGGTTGTAGGTGCGGCTGCGCGCGTCGCCGTCGCCGACCGCCGTGGCGCTGTACCACGCGCCGGTGGTCACGACCTCGCTCTCGAGGTCGGAACCCTCGGAGTTGAGCAGGATCCGGTCGGCCCGGCGGAGGGTCATGAAGCCGTTGGCCTTCTTGATCCCCGGGTTGGCGAGCAGCTTGTCGTTGATCTCCATGAGGAGGCCGACCTTGTCCTCGATCGAGACGGAGAACGGGTCGATCTGGTAGGCGGTGCGGAAGCGCGTGGTCGCCGCGGGCTCGGGAACGAGCCGCACCGGCTTGCCCATCACCGAGGCCGAGGCCTTCGCGACCGCCACCGCTTCCTTCGCGCAGGCCTGGGCGCCCTCGCGGGTGAGGTTGCACGTGCCGGCGAAGCCCCAGGCCCCACTGCAGATCACGCGAACGCCGAGGCCGATGTCCTCGGTGTCGACGAGCGTGGAAACGCGCCGGTCCTCGGTGCCGATGTTCTGGTTGCGGTAACGCACGAGTCGCACGTCCGCATACTCGACCCCACTCGCCACCGCAGTGTCGAGCGCGAGTTGCGCAAGCTCCTTCATGCAGGTCCTCCTCATGCCTTGGCTGTTCCCGCGCGGATGTGCTCCGGACGGGGCCGTCCGACGCGGGATGGTCGCCCGTGTTCCCAGTCCCCAGATCAGCCGACGTTTCGCGCCCGCTCCCGGGTTACCTCCCGTCCGTCGGCCGGCGGGCAGGAGAGATCGCCTCCTCGCGAGAACCAAGACGCGGTTGCGGACACCGGGCACGGGGCGCATGCCCGCCTGCGCGGCCGCGGGAGCGAGGTAGGCCCTATGACCATCGAGGACATCGTTCGGTACGCCTACGACCAGGGCGCGTCCGACATCTTCATCCAGGCCAAGTCACACCCGGCCTTCCGGATCGGCGGCCACGTGTACTTCGGCGAGGACCTCCCCGTGCTCACGCCCGAGGACACCGAGGGGCTCGCGCGCACGGTTCTCTCCGAGTCGCAGCTCATGCGGCTCGAGCGCGAGAAGGAGGTCGACGTCGGCCTCGAGTTCGCCGGGATCACCCGGGTCCGCGTCAACGCCTTCTGGGCCAGCGGCTCGGTCGGCATGGTCATGCGCCTGGTGCCCCTCAAGATCCTCCAGATCGACGACCTCGGCCTCCCGCCCAAGATCAAGGAGTTCGCCGACTACGGAACCGGCGTCGTGCTCGTCACCGGCCCGACCGGCTCCGGCAAGTCGACCACCCTCGCCGCCGTCATCGACCTGATCAACAGCAAGCGTCAGGTCTCGATCATCACCATCGAGGACCCGATCGAGTTCGTCCACCGCAGCCGACTCGCGGTCGTGATCCAGCGCGAGGTCGGGATCGACACCCAGAGCTTCATGAACGGCCTCAAGTACAGCCTGCGCCAGAACCCGGACGTCATCCTCATCGGGGAGATGCGGGACACAGAGACGATCAGTGTCGCGCTCTCCGCGGCCGAGACCGGCCACTTGGTCTTCTCGACCCTCCACACCACCAGCGCGGCCGAGACTCTCGAACGCATCGTGGGCACCTTCGCCGCCGACGAGCAGCCGCTCATCTGCGAGCGGCTCTCCTACTCACTCAAGGCCATCTGCGCCCAGAAGCTCATCCCGACCGTCGACGGCGGCCGCGTCGCCGCCATCGAGTTGATGGTGACCAACGCGTATATCGCCAAGCTGATCCGCGACAACCGACCCGGCGACATCTACGAGCGGATCCAGGACGGCCTCAACGACGGCATGCAGACCATGGAGCAGAGCCTCCTGTGGCTCTACGATGCCGGCTGGATCACCGAAGAGGAAGCCCGGCGCAACGCCGGCAACGCCCTCGTGCTCCGCTCGATGATGCGGGACCTCGATCGGCAGCGGCAGCTCGAGCGCAGCCAGCCGGAGGCGTAGTCCGACCCACGCCGCCCTACCGAGGGGCGACGGTGCGCACGATCCGCAGCCAGCTCTCGGCCCAGCGCGCGAGCGAGTAGTCGCGCACCACGCTCTCCCGCTGGCTGCGCGCGAGGTCGTCCCGCTCGCGGAGGGTCCGCTCGAGCGCCCGGGCGAGCGCCGTCGGCTCCGGCGCCGCGTGCACCACGGGGAGGTCGAGCAGCCCCGCCACGGCGGTCCCCACACACGGGGTGCCGCAGGCCATCGACTCGAGCGCCGCTAGCGAGGTGCCCTCGCCACAGAGCGTCGGGATCAGCGTCACGGCGGCCGCGCGGTACAGCTCCCCCATCCGCTCCCAGGGGGTCGGTCCCAGGAACCGGACGCGCCCCTCGAGGCCGAGTTCCGCCGCGCGCCTCCGGCACCACGCGGCGTAGGCGGGCTGGCCGTCGGCCCCCGCGATCTCCATGACGGCGTCCGTCTCGGCCGCAAGGAGAGCCATCGCCTCGATCGCCAGGTGTACGCCCCGATTGCGGTAGAGGTTGCGGGGCACCAGAATCCGCGGAGGATCGGCGGGGCCCTCGCGAGGGGAGAAACGCCCCGTGTCCACCCCGTTGGGGACGAACCAGTGGCGGGGGGCGACCTCGGCGTGCGGGGCCGCGCCGGGCTCGACCGCCAACCCCATCTCCCGCAGGAAGAACGTGTCGTTCGCGACGACGGCCGCGCTCGAGGCGCACGCCCGCCGGCTCAGCGCTCGCTTGATCCGGCTCCGGAGCGCCTTGGGGCGGTCGTCCCACCACACGCCGTGCGAGAGCAGGATCGTCCGCGGGTGCCAGGCCACGGGCCACTGGTAGTTTGCGTAGTGGGCCACGAGCACATCAAAACCCTCCAGCTCCCGGCGGGAGTGCCGGAGACCGAGAGGGGCGGTCCAGAACTGCCCGCGGCCCGAGCGTGAGAGAAGGGTGGCGGGGATCAGCCGTACCTCGTCGCCCCCCGCGCCCGGCCGCGGCGCCTGGTACACGACACTCTCCCAGCCCGCCGCGAGGAACGTCTCGTGCAGCAGCCGCGCGTAGACATCAGCGCCGCCGACCACCGGCGTGTAGGAGTACGTGATCTGGGCGATCCGCATCGGCTACCTCCGACCGTCGGGCGACAGGCTGCCAGCCCGGACCAAGGGGACGGCGAGAAGCGGGGCGACGGGGGCATGCACGGGCAACGGGCTTCCTCCTCGGCTCGGTCGCCCGGCATCGGGGCTGCCTGGCGTCTGTTCCACCACGACCCGGCCGCGACCTGCGGAACGGCGGCTTGACGCCGCCCGCCATGTGGAACAGTATTAGTACGCTATAACTCGCGGTTGCGGGAGGCGCCATTTGCCGGCCGATCTCTCCTCCTGTATGGAGGACTACCTGGAAGCGATCTACCACCTCACGAAGAGCGGCGAGACCGCCCGCGTCAAGGAGATCGCCTCCGCCATGGCCGTGTCGCTCCCGAGCGTGACGTCGGCGCTGCGCACACTCGGCAAGGCCGGGATGGTGCAGCACGAGCGGTACGGCCGCGTCTCGTTGACCGCCCTGGGGCTCGCGCACGCGCGCCAGCTCGTCGAGCGCCACGTCACGCTCACGCGCTTCCTCACGGAGGTGCTTCGCGTCGATCCGGAGGTGGCCGAGGTTGAGGCCTGCCGGATGGAGCACTCGATCGGCCAGGGCACCCTGAACCGCATGGTTGGGTTCGTGCGGTGCGTCCTGGACTGCCCGCGGCAGGACCGCTCGTGGCTGGTGAACCTGCAGTCGCTGTGGGAGACCGGGGGCCAGGGCCCCTGTGGCGCGGCGGGCGAGACCGCGTGCTGGCTCACGACCGGCGGGCGGGAGGAGGCGTCTCCGTGAGGAAGCCGTTCCACGGGGTAACGCCCCTGGCGGGCTGCGCTCCGGGTGTCCGAGCGACGGTTGTGGCGGTCTCGTGCGAGCCCCGGTTCCGGCTCCGGCTCGCGGAGATGGGCTTCACCCACGGCGCGCCCGTGTGCGTCGTGCGCTCCGCGCCCCTGGGCGACCCGCTCGAGGTCGAGGTCCGGGGTTACCGGCTCTGCCTGAGACGGGCCGAGGCCGCGGAGATCCTCGTTGAGGTCGAGGGGCAGGCCCCTGAGGCCTGCTGCGGCCGCCAGCGTGGCCGGAGGGAGCGCGGGCATGGACGGTGCGCCCCTCATTGCCCTGGCGGGGAACCCTAACTCCGGGAAGACCACGGTCTTCAACGCCCTGACCAGCCTGCACGCTCATGTGGGCAACTACCCCGGCGTCTCCGTCGAGGTCCGTGAGGGCGAGTGCAGCCTCCCAGGCGGCGCCAAGGCCCGCTTGCTCGACCTCCCCGGCGTCTACAGCCTCACGGCCTACACCGACGAGGAACTGGTCGCGCGGCGCGCGATTCTCTCGCGGCGGCCGGCCGTTCTCGTCTGCGTGGCCGACGCCACCAACCTCGAGCGCAGCCTCTACTTCGTCAGCCAGCTTCTCGACCTCGGCGTGCCCATGGTGCTGTGTCTGAACATGGTCGACGAGCTGGAGGAGCTGGGCCGCCACCTCGACATCGACCAGCTCGGACGGCTCCTGGGCCTCCCCGTCGTCCCCGTGGTGGCGCGGCAGGGCACGGGCCTGGATCGCCTGTTGGCCGCCATCGAGCAGGTCCTCCTCGCCCCGCCGGCGCCGAAGCCCCACCCGCTCGGTTCCCACGTGGAGGCGGCGATCCGGGGCATCGAGGAGCTTCTCCACGATGCCGGAGTGGCCTCGGAGCGGCAGCGGTACCTCGCCGCCAAGCTGCTCGAGGGCGATTGCGGCCTGGCTGAGGAGGGCCTCCCCGATCTGCCCGAGTCCTCCCTGGCCGCCATCGGCCGCATCCGAGGCGGCCTCGCCGAGCACCTTGCCGACGCCCCCGAGCTGCTGATCGCCGACGACCGCTACGCCTTCGCCTCGGGCATCTGCCGCGAGGTCTGCTCCACGCCCGGGGCGAGTCGACTTGCCTGGACCGAGCGCATCGACGGCTGGGTCACCCACCGGGTGCTGGGCCTCCCCGTGCTCGCGCTCACCCTGTGGGCCCTCTTCGAGGTCGTCTTCCGGCTGGGCGCGGTCCCCTCAGGCTGGGCCGAGGAGGGCTTCGCCCTGCTGGGCGAGGCGCTCGGCGCCGGCATGGCCGAAGGCCCGCTGCGCTCGCTGGTGGTCGAGGGCCTGATCGGCGGCGTCGGCGGCGTGCTCGTCTTCGTACCCCAGATCGTGCTGCTGTTCCTCGGCGTCGCGCTCCTCGAGGACACCGGGTATCTCGCCCGCGCCGCGTTCGCGCTCGACCGGCTCATGCACTCCATCGGACTCCACGGCAAGTCGTTCATCCCCCTGCTCATCGGGCTGGGATGCAGCGTGCCGGCGATTCTCGCCACCCGGATCCTCTCGAGCCGGCGCGATCGTCTCGTGACGATGCTGGTCGTCCCCTTCCTGAGCTGCAGCGCCCGCCTGCCCGTCTTCGTGCTGCTTACCGGCGCCTTCTTCGCGCCCGAGGTGGGCGGCCGCGTCGTGCTGTCCCTGTACGTGCTCGGCGTGCTCGTCGCGCTCGGGACCGCCCGTCTCCTCACCTGGACCGCATTCCGTGGGGCCGAGGACCCGTTCGTCATGGAGCTGCCCCCGTACCGGATGCCGACCCTCCGAGCGCTCCTGGCGCACACCTGGGAGCGCACGTGGGAGTACGTCCGGAAGGCGGGCACGGTCATCCTGGCGATGAGCGTCATCGTCTGGGCGCTCTGCCACTTCCCCCAGCCGCCCGACGGCGAGACGACGCCCCCGCTCGAGCACAGCATCGCTGGTCGGGCCGGCCGGGCGCTGGAGCCCATCATGCGTCCGCTCGGCTTCGACTGGCGGGTCACCGTCGCCCTGGTCTCCGGCGTGGCGGCGAAGGAGGCGATCGTCAGCTCGCTCGCGACCCTCACCGAGCGCGCGCCGGGCGAGGCCGAGGCGGAGACCGAGGAGGGGCTTGTCGCGCGGCTGCGGTCCGATCCCTCCTTCAGCCCCCTGACGGCCTACGGCATGATGGTCTTCGTGCTGCTCTACATCCCGTGCGTGGTCACCCTCGCTCTGCTGGGGCGGGAGTCGGGGCAGTGGCGCTGGCCGGTCCTGCTCGTGCTGTACACCGCCGCCGTCGCCTGGCTGGCGGCCTGGCTCGTGCGGGTCGTGGGCCGGGCCCTCGGCTACACATAGGCGGGGCAGGGAGGGACCGGGGGCCCCGGCAATGAACTCCTCGGCGTCACCCTGAGGGAGGCCCTTCGTGCACTGCCTTGCCCTGGCCCTGCTGTACGGCTGCCTTGCCCAACCGCCGTCCGAGCTGCTCCCCATCTGGAACGGCGCCGTACACGCCTCGGTCGTCGAGGACGGCGTGCTGCTGGAGCGGCCCCTGCCCGGGGCGACCGTCATCCTCGGCCGCGACCTCGCGCTCCGGGCCTGCCCCGACGGGCGTGATGAGCTGAGCGCACGGGCGCCGGTCGACGCCTCGGCCGGGTTCGCGGTCGGCACGACCGACGGCGACGGCCGTTTCTCGCTCCGGGAGCCGGCCGGTGAGGGAGCTCTCGACCTGCTCGTCTGGCGGGCGGGCTACACCCCGGTGCTGCGGCAGGCGGTCGCGCGCGAGCCGAGCCCTGAGATCTCCCTGCCGCCGGACTCGTCGGGCGTCCTCCACCGCTCGCTGCTGCGGCCCGACGGCCTCCTCGTGCTCGCAACCACCGAGACCGCCTCCGGGCTGCCCTTCGTGGAGCCCTCGGCGGGCTTCCTCTACATGCCCCCGCCCGGGTTCGTCCGCACCGACCACCGAGGCTCTCTCACCCTCGCCCGCTTCGCGATGGGCGACGCGGAGATCCGTCTCGTCGGCACGCCCGGCCGGGTGGAGCCCGGCGACGTCGAGGCCGCGCTCGCGCGCCAAACGGCCGGCGAGCCGGGGGAGGCCCGGTTGCTGCGCTCGACGCGCGTCTACGTGGACCGCATGTGGTGTGTGCGGCGTGAGTACCGCGGACCGCGTTTCGACACCTGCATGGTCTACCTCGCGCGGGATCGGACCGCCCTGGTGCTCGTGCTCTCGGCGCCGATCGGGGCCCTCGATCCCCTGCTCGGACCCTTCGACGCCAGCCTCGCCTCAGCCCGATTCCGCGGGGGCGCGCCGGCGCGATCCGAGTTCCCCGCGGCGGCCTCCAGCGCGCCTCTCGGCCTGATCCTCGGTCTCCCCGAGGGCTGGCGGGTCGAGACCGACACCGGATCGGAGCTGTGCGTGGGCAGGGAGACGCCGCGGACCAGCGTCCGCGCCAGCCTGCACGCCGTTCCCGAGCGCGGCGTCGCCGCGCTCCTCGATGAGGCGCTGGCCGGGGAGGAGATCGCCGAGCCGCTCGGCGAGAGCTGGGAGCTGGTCGCCGGATGCCCGGCCCTCGTGCGCTCGGCGGTCGTGCGAAGCGTGCCCGGCCCCGGCACACGGCTCCTCAGGCTGCTTGCCATCTACCGGGGCGACCAGGTCACCCTCGTCCGGGTCGACGGCCCGCGCAGCCTCGCCCGCGACCGAGAGGGGCTGCTCCAGGCTCTGCAGGACGCTGTCCGCTTCCTTCCGAGTGGGTCCTGACGGGCTCCGCGCCGCGCGACTGAGGGGTAGTTCGCATGTACGAGGCGATCGGGATCGGGATCATCGGCGCCGGGATCGTCGGCACGGAGCACGCGCGCGTCTTCGCCAACGATCCGCGAACGCGGGTGTTGGCCGTCTGCGACCTGGACGTAGATCGGGCCCGGCTGCTTGCGCGGAGCTGTGACGCCCCCATCGCCACGGCCTCGCTCCGCGAGCTGCTCGACCTGCCGGGACTGCGAGCGGTCTCCGTCGCGACGCCCGACTTCGACCATCTCACCCCCGCATTGGCCGCCGCCGAGGCCGGCAAGCACATCCTGTGCGAGAAGCCGCTCGCGACCGCGGTGGAGGACGCGCGCTCGATCCTGGGCGCGGCACGGCGGGCCGGCGTCTCGCTCATGGTCGACTTCCACAACCGCTTCCACCCGGCGTTCCTGCGCGCCAAGGAAGCGATCGACGCCGGGGAGATCGGCCCCCTGCAGCTCATCCACCTCCGCCTCTCCGATGCCGTTCGCGTGCCGACCGAGGTGCTCTCGTGGGCGGAGGAGGGCTCGGTGGCCTGGTTCCTCGGCAGCCACTGCGTCGATGTCGTCCGCTGGCTGACCGGCCGCGAGATCGAGCGCGTGTACGCGGTCAGCCGCGCACGGGTGCTGCGCGAGCTGGGGATCGACACCCCGGACTTCTTCCACATGACGCTCGAGCTGGACGACGGCTCGGTCGCGACGGTCGAGAACTGCTGGATCCTCGCCGACGCCGCACCCTCGGCCGTGGACTTCCACGCAGAGGTCGTGGGGGCGCGAGGCCACATCAAGATCCAGCCGCAGCCCCACAGCGTCATCACCGTCGCCGGTACCGCCGGGTTCCGGGCCCCCGACGTGCTCGGCGGCCCGGACACCTACGGGCGGCCCACCGGCTTCCCGAGCGAGGCCGTACGCCACTTCATCGACCATCTCGCGAGCGGCTGCCCGCTGGTTGCCACCGGCGAGGACGGGCTGGAGGTCACGCGGGTGATCTGCGCGGCCGAGGAGTCGGCCCGCGCCGGGGCGGCGGTCCGGATCGCCCCCCGGTCACCGGTCTGATTCGGTCGGCCACGGCTCCAGTGCCAGCGATTCGACCGCGGTGCGGAGCTCGGCGGGAGTCTCGCCGTCGGGGTACCGCGCGATCAGACCGACCAGGCCATCGGCCCAACGGGCCGCGGCCAGCAGGA
The DNA here is from genome assembly GCA_964598695.1 of uncultured Armatimonadia bacterium. Lineage (GTDB taxonomy): Bacteria > Armatimonadota > Zipacnadia > UBA1398 > UBA1398 > CAZRDB01. The sequence goes on along the minus strand of CAZRDB010000006.1, from coordinate 26,708 downwards.
GCGCGGCGCCGTCGGGAGCGACGAGGCGCCACTCGAGCCCGCTCACCCCACCCAACAGCCGCGTCACCGGTTGCGGCCGTGATGCAATGCCCAGGGCCTCCGCATGGGCGTCGGCCCAGGCGGCCGGATCGGCCTCCGGCCCGCGCATGGTCCGCACGGCGATGCTTCGGTCGCCGCCGGGGCTCGCGAGGTCAAGTCCGCCGGGCTCGGAGGCGGGGGCAACCGACCACTCGGGCGGCACCCGCAGTGAGAGCGGCGGATCGGCCTGGCGGTAGAGGCCCCACCCGGTCTGCGGATCGCGTGCGAGAAGACCGGAGGGGCGATCCGGCTCCGACTGTCGCGCGATCCGTGCCGCCAGGGCCTCGAGGCCCGGGAGCACGCTCTCGATGCTCGGCAGGTCGCGCGGACGCTCCACATGAACGGGCTGGGTCGGTGGGGTCTCGCGTGCATCGGCCGAGGCCACACGGATCCTGCCGTCGGCCTCGAACGCCACGACCCGGCCGTCGCCGCTCACCGAGAACCGTGCCGCGTCCGAGCAGTCGGCGATCCGGTCCCAGCGCTCCCCGACCCAGGCGAGCCGCCACAGGGCCTCATCGGCCAGCAGGAAGAGGTGCCTGCCGTCGCCGTCGAGCATGAGCGCGCGGGCCGGACGGGCGGGAAGAGCGATGCGCGCGGGTTGGGAGGTCCGGCCAAGGGCAACCCGCTCGAGCTGCTCCTCGGTCACGAAGGCGTACCGCCGGCCGTCGCCGGACAGTGCGCACGGCCCTCCGGTCAGCTCGGCGGCGACCGTCCCATCCGCTGTCCGGATCAGCCAGCCGCGGTCCTCGGAGGAGGCCAGCGCGAGGGCCCCATCGCCCGAGACCTGCAGTGAGGAGGCGACCTCCGGGAGGACGTAGCGGCGGGGGCCCGTGGCCACGTCCGGTCCCGCGAGGCGTAGCGAGCCATCGGGGTAGGCGGCGGCGAGGGTAGGGGAGGCCGCGGCGAGCGCGACAGCCGTCGGCGGGGCCCCATCCGGGGCGCCCAGCAGCGAGGCAACCTCGGCGCGGGAGCCACCCCTCAGCAGGAGGAGTATCCGTCGCCCGATCAGGGCGAGTCGTCCCCGCTCGCCCAGCGCGGGGGGAGCGGCCACCTCCTCGGGCGCCAGGGCCGGCTCCGCACCCTCGCTCCGCGCGCCGGCGTGGGAGATCGCGTCGGAGCCGTCGAGCGCGCAGCTCACGAATGCCCAGCCTTCGTGGAGGCGGCGGAAGTGGCAGATCCGCGTCCCGTCCTCCGTGACGAGCGGCTCCCGGCCGGGGCCCAGGTCCCAGGCGGTCCACTCGGCGGCACAGGCGGCGGCCGCGAGGCAGAACACCAGGGCGGCCCAGGAGGCGACGGGAACGCGAGAGCGCGCCATGGGGCTCAGTGCCCGCCGCCGGTCGTCGGAACGCGGATGTCGACTTGCCCGCCCGCGCCCTCGCCGGGCATCGTGGGCTTGCCCTGCACGAGCCCCACATGGCCATCGGCGTACAGGACCAGGGCCGAACCCTCGTGCCATGCGTCGGCCTCCCACAGGATCGGCAGATCCCTCTTGAGCGCCTCCTGGTCGAAGTTGCGGCCGAACATCCACGGGTTCAGCACGTAGCTGCTGGCATGGGGCGAGCGCGGCCGGCCATCGAAGGGGCAGTAGAGGGCCGAGGGGTTGTCGAGGTAGACGTCGAGCAGCGGCCCCACCCAGGCGGTGCTCGGCTCGGTCGAGTCGGGAGCCACTCCCGCCGGCCGGGGGGGGTACTGCCCGCCGTGGTCGTACGCGAACCGCTGGAAGGCGCGGTAGATCATGCGGAGGTTGTCGCGGCAGACGCGCTCATCCGCCTCCGAGGCCTTGCCGAGCCGCAGCAGGCGCAGGTTGCCGCCGGAGACGACGATCAGGCCCGAGCCGTCCGGGAGCCAGACCACGTCATTGGGGAAAGGCCGCGGCAACTGCTTCATCGGTCGCGCCACCGTGGTGAGCACCTTCGGGTCCTTGCCGTCGGGTCCGCAGAGCACCACGTCCATCTGCGACGGGCCCGCGCCCTCGCGCAGGTAGGCGAGTGTGCCGGCCGACGGCGACCACGCCATGCTCTCGATCCCCAGTTCGTCGGGGATCTCGAACACGCGCCGCCACTGGCTCCTCTCGACGGAGTACTCGTAGACGGCCTTTCGCAGCCCCTTCTCGGTGCGGCGCTCGCCGAGCACCCGCACGAGTCCGGGACCGTGCCACCAGGGGCCCGAGCCCTCACTGAGCCGGAACGGCTCCTTATCGTAGGGGGCCACCTCACCGAACGAGGCCGCCTGGCTGAAGTTGAGCAGCGACAGGACGATCTCGCCGCGGCGCGCCGGCGCCGGGTCGTTCGAGTAGGTGAAGTAGGCGAGCTGACGGTCGTCCGGCGAGACCGTTGGAGCGTACGGGAGTGAGCTGCGCGAGGTCGGCAGCACGACGATGGGGTCCGAATCGCCCGAGGCGTCGATCTCGTAGATGCCGGGCCGGCGCTTGGTATCGGCGGGGATCGCGACACAGACGATCCGCGTGGTCCCGACGCGCCAGCTCGGGTGGTAGACCAGTGAGTTCGTCGTGATCCGCTTCTCCATGCCCGGGTCGGCGGTGTTGCCCATGCACAGCGCCTGGCGGACTTCGCCGTCGGGGCCGACGACGTACCGGAGATAGGCGATCCAGTTGCCCTCGCTGCACAGCGCCGGCGAGTGTTGGCCCATCGCCGTGAGGGGCCGATCCTCCATCACGATCGGCGCGTCCTTCACGTCTGCCGCCCAGCCGATTTCGGCCAGGGCCAGGCACACCAGTGCAGTCGAGAACCACGCGCGCATGTGGCGACCTCCCCGGAGAAGCGCAGTGCGGGAACCGATAGACAGTGTAGCAGCTTGGCGGGGTCGCGCTCGACCGCAGTCGGCGCTCAGGGGACGAACTCCAGGCCGTGGAGCTTCGCCTGCTCGAGCTGAACCTGGCCGCGTGGTCCGCGACCCCACCGCAGCGGCCGCCCCCCATCGCGCCTACGGCGGCCGAGGGCCGGCCGAGCGAGGAGCAGCACCCCCAAACAGCACAAGAGCGCCCGGCGGCACGCGTCCACCGGGCGCTCCCCATGCGTTCGGAGCCGGGTCATCTCAGCTCAGGATCCGCTTCACATACTCCGCCTCGGTGCGCAGCACGCCGATGCGCTCCTCGCCCGCCGCGAACTTGCCGAGCGATTCGTCCTCGATCGTGAAGTCTCTGTCATACCCCGTCGCGCGGAGGAAGCCCACGAGCTTGGTGTGGTCGATGTCGCCCTCGGGGATCGGGCAGCAGTACCGTCCGTACTCCCAGCCCAGCTCCCGCTGGACGTTGCGCCGATCCTCGGGGTAGCCGATGTTCTTCACGTGCGTGTGCTTGGTGTGTGGGGCCAGCATCTCGAGGATCTCGTAGACGCGCTCGAGCGGGTGGCCGGCCCAGTAGAAGTTGCCGGTGTCCATCGTCAGCCCGAGCCGCCGGTCGCCGGCGCGGTCGAAGATCCCCTTGAGGAACTCCGGATCGTTGCCCTGGAAACCGTGGTTCTCGATCCCGAAGTCGATTCCCCAGTCGGCGGTCCGCTCGAGCACGGTCGCCATCGCGCGATGGAAGATCTCCTGGCGCTCCGCGAGCGGCAGCTCGCGCTCGCCGTGCATGATCGCGTCGATCCGGATCGCCGGAACGCCCAGGGCGTGCGCCGCGCGCGCGGCCGCGACCACCCAGTCGATCTCGGCATCGCGGTCGTCGGCGCCGAAGTTGTTGGCGAGGAGGAACGCGGAGATCCGGGCGCCGGCCGCGGCGCACTGGTCCCGCAGCGCACCGAGCCCTGCGTCGGTCGCGAGGTCGAGCTTCTCGGGCCCGCCGGCCGGGTCGAGCGCCAGAGCGGTCCGATCGCGGAAGAACTCCATCTCGAGCCCGGACAGCCCGAGGTCGGCGAGCCCCTCGGCGATGGTGGGGTAGCCCGCGCTGAGGACGATGGCCTCGCGGATCGCTGCGTACATGCTCTGTCTCCCTCCCGGACGGGGGCGAAGGGGCCGGCGGCTACTCGGCGTGACGGACGATGTAGGCCGCGAAGGTGATCGGGTCGGTCGTGTCACGCAGACCGTCGAAGCCCGCGAGGACGACCAGGAACGGCTCGGTCGAGTCGCCGACCGGCACGGGCGCCAGCGGCACGGTCGCGCTCTCGCCCTCGGCGATGATCGCCATCGGGCCATCGCCGCGGAGCGAGGGAGGCGCGAGCGTTCCGGTCGCGCTCGCGATCCGGAACACGCCGTCGTGCGACCGCTCGTTGCTGGCGCGGACGGTCAGCTTGAGGTCGCCGCTCGCGTCGAGCGCCGCGGTCAGGTCGCGCAGGCCCATGTCGTCGGAGTCGCAGCGATAGCCGCGCACACCCACCGGCAGAGCCATCAGATCGCCGGTCTCGAGGTCGGGCGAGAGCCCGGCAGCGACCTTGCCGGCACGGTGGAGCAGGACATTGAAGCCGAAGACCTGTCGGCCTGCCGGCGCGAGCCCCAACTCACTCCACGGCAGCGACATCTCGAGGGTCCAGGTCGAGCCGGTCAGCCGCGCCGCCGCTTCGACCGGGACGTTCACTGCGGGATCGCCCGTGGCGTCGGCTCCCCGCAGCGCCTCGTCGTAAACGGTGCCGTTGGCGGTCACGAAGATCCGGATCGCGCGGTAGGGGCTCGGCGCCGAGCACCCGAGGACGATCTCGAACGAGTCGTCGGCGAGGACCTGCGCGTCGTCGCGCGTGCGGGCGTCCATGTGCGCCGAGTCGGCGCGGGTCTCGCAGGCCAGGTAGAGACGGTCATCGAACGCCCCGACGGAGAGCGTGAAGCCAGGCGTCGGGAACTCCTTCGCCTTGACCGAGACGCGCTGCGAATCCGACCAGGCCCGGTCGCCCGCCTTGCCGTCCAGCGCCGGAGGCATGCCGAGATCGCGCACCCGAACCGTCGGGAGCTGGGTCGGCGTCCAGGTGCCCTCCGCGAGCGCCGCCGTGGCCAACAGGAGGAGCGCTACACCCATCACCGCAGTCGTTCGCTTCACTCTCCGTCACCTCACCAAGTATGGTACCATGCGTTCGAGTGATCCATCGCGGCCGCGGTGTTGCACGCCCGTGCGACACCAGTCGGCTCCGACCGGCTCATCCTACCACAGGGGTCGGAATTGCCAAAGAACCAGTTCGTAGTGCAGACATGCTGACCTTCCACATCGCCACCTACGGCTGCCAGATGAACGTCCACGACTCCGAGGGGCTCGCCGGGCTCCTGCTCGCCGCCGGCTACGCGCCCGCCGAATCGGAGCAGGCGGCTGAGATCGTTCTGCTCAACACGTGCGCCGTTCGCGAGCGCCCGGAGCAGAAGGTCGAGACCAAGCTCGGCGGCCTCTCCGCGCGCAAGCGCCAGGGGACGCTCCGCGTGGCGGGGGTCTGCGGCTGCATGGCTGAGGAGCACGGCCAGGCGCTCCTCGACCGCTACCCGCACCTGGACTTCGTCTGCGGCACGGGTCGCCTCGAGGACGTGGTGGCGCTGGTCCAAGAGGCGCTGGAGGGCTCCCGCGGCGTGCGCACGGGCGAGGTGCGCGACGGCTCCACGATCACCCCCCGGCGCCATGCCAGCCGCTTCCGGGCGTACGTCGACGCGATCTACGGCTGCACCAACTTCTGCGCCTACTGCATCGTGCCCCACGTGCGGGGCCCCGAGCGAAGCCGCCCTCTCGCGTCGATCGTCCGCGAGGTCGAGGATCTCGCCGCGCGCGGGTGGGTCGAGGTCACGTTGCTCGGCCAGAACGTGAACGCGTACGGCAAGGACCTCGCTCCGGCTGCGCCCGACTTCGCCGATCTGCTGCGCGCGGTCGACGCGATCGACGGCATCCGGCGCGTGCGCTTCACGACCTCGCACCCGGCCGACTTCGGCCCGAACCTCCTGGAGGCGATGGCCGAGCTGCCCAAGGTCTGCGAGCACCTGCACTTGCCCGTCCAGGCGGGCGACGACCGGATCCTGACCGCGATGCGTCGTCGCTACACGCGCGCGCAGTACCTCGACCTCGTTCGTCGGGCCCGGGCGCTCATCCCAGACCTCAGTCTCACCACCGACGTGATCGTGGGCTTCCCCGGCGAGACCCGCGAGATGTTCGAGAACACCCTGAGCCTGTTCCGCGAGGTCCGGTACGACCAGGCGTTCAGCTTCATCTACGTCCCGAGACCGGGCACGACGGCCGCCACGATGCAGGACCCCGTCCCGCACGCGGAGAAGGTGGCCCGGCTGGAGGAGCTGGCCGGCCTCCAGAAGGAGATCTCGCGCGAGCGTAACGAGCAGCTCACGGGAGACGCCTTCGAGGTGCTCGTCGACGGTCCGAGCGACCGCGACCCGACGCGCCTCACGGGCCGCACGCGCGCCAACAAGCTCGCGATCTTCCCCGCGGCGCCCGGCACGGGCGAGGGCGACTTCGTCCGGGTCCGCGCGACGCGGGCCAAGCTCTGGGGCTTCGAAGGCGAGCTGGAGCGGGCCGCTTCCGCGGACTGCGGCGCGCCGTCCGCCCACTCGGAGAGGACATCAGGCGAACGATGAACCGGCGCTCTTCGGTCCGGGGACGGCTGTATCTGCTGACGCTGCTTGCCACGGCCTCCTGCGCCCGCGCTCAGGGACCCGCGTGGCTGGAGGACGACCTCGCCGCGGCCCTCGCGCAGGCGAAGGCGGAGCAGACGATGGTTCTCGCCAGCGTCTACTCCGAGACCAACACCTGGAGCCGGAAGCTCGAGGCGGACGTTCTCTCGACCGCCGAGTTCGCCGAGGCCGCCGAGGGCCTCGTGGCGCTCCGCGTCAACGACGACGAGAATCGGACCTTCCTCAAGAGGCTCGGCCTCGCCGGCCCGCCGGCGCTCGCGTTCCTCCGGCCCGACGGTCGGCTCTACTACTCGATCACCGGCTACTACCACAAGGACGCCTTGGTCGCCATGGTCGCGACGATCGCGGAGTACTGCCGCGACGACAAGGACCCGGGCGACCTCGACGCGGCCGTCGAGGCGGCCCTCGCCGCGCACCCGGAGCCCGTGTCGGCGAGCGCGATCGAGCAGACCGAGGCCGACCAGAAGCGCACCCGCGAGCTGCTCGACGCGGCCCAGCTCCCGTACACGCAGAACGAGCGCGGGATGTACGCGGTCACCGTCGACGGCTGCGAGCTGTACGCCAACGTGGGCGGCGGGGTCATGAGCTTCCAGAAGTGGTGGTCGGCCGACGCCGCCGGCGACCCGCTCGCCCTGTACACGCGGCTCCTGCGCGGCAACCACGAGTGCGCGATCGGCAAGTTCGGCATCGGACCCGACGGCGACGTCTGGCTCGAGCAACACGTCGTCGACGCCGACCTGACCGGCGCGACGGTGACGGAGTATCTCCGGCGGCTCGCCGCGCTGGCCAAGCTGTACGAAGGGGGCGGTGCGCTGACGGCTCCCGAGCCCGGCGCCGGCGACCCCGCCGCCCTGCGCGCGGTGCTCGAGCAGACCGGTCTCGCGTTCGAGGACTCCGGCGACGGCCTGTTCACCATCGCCGTGGGCGGCGAGGAGCTGCGCGTGGTCTCGCGCGAGGGAATCGTGGCCATCGCCGTCCCCTCGGCCCTCCCCGACCTGCCCGACGACGAGACCCGGCGGGGCTTCTACAACCTGCTGGCGAGCGCCGACTACGCCCGGTACATCGGCAAGTTCATGCTCGGCGAGGAAGACAGCCTGGTGGTGGGTTGGGGCGTCCTCTCCGAGGGGCTCTCAGGCGACGGCTTGCGAGCCTACCTGGAGGGCACCGCGGAGTTCGCGGCCGTCTACCGGGCGGCCGTACTCACCGCGCCCGGTCCCGATCCCTCGGCCCCGGACGGCGAGTAGCGGAGACAGGAGGCTCGACCGACGTGGCAGCCGAACCGCAGAGCGAGCCCGCACCGCTTCTCTCCGTGCGCGGGATCCGCAAGGGCTTCCCGGGCGTGCAGGCCCTGGACGGCGTCGACCTGACGCTCCACGAGGGCGAGGTGCTGGCCCTCGTCGGTGAGAACGGCGCCGGCAAGTCCACCCTGATCAAGATCCTCGCGGGGGCCCACCAGCGCGACGAGGGCGAGATCCGGATGCACGGCGAGCCGGTCGCGCTGGCCTCGCCGCAGGAGTCGATGGCCCGCGGGATCCGCGTCATCTACCAGGAGTTCAACCTGGTCCCTCGCCTCAGCGTGATGGAGAACATCTTCCTCGGCAACCTGCCGACGCGCGGCGGCCTGGTCGACTACCGGCGGATGGAGACCGAGTGCCGAGCGCTCCTGGCGCGCGTGGGGGCTGAGATCTCGCCGCGCGAGCTGGCCGGACGGCTCTCGGTCGCGCACCAGCAACTCGTGGAGATCGCCAAGGCGCTCCGTGAGGACGCTCGGGTGCTCATCCTCGACGAGCCCTCCGCCACGCTGTCGGACCACGAGCTGGAGGCGCTGTTCCGGCTGATCCGCGATCTGCGGTCGCAGGGCGTCGGCATGATCTACATCTCGCACCGGCTCGAGGAGCTGTCCGAAATCGCCGACACGATCAGCGTCCTGCGCGACGGCCGGCACATCGTGACCGCTCCCGTCGCGGAGATGCCGCGTGAGAAGCTCGTGCTGCACATGGTCGGGCGCGAGCTGAACGAGTTCATCCCCTCGACCACCCCGCACGCGGCCGGTGAGGCCCTCCGGCTGGAGGGCTTCTCCGCGGGCAAGGGGTTCCGCGAGGTCAACCTGGTGGTCCGCAAGGGCGAGATCGTGGCGTTGGCCGGCCTCGTCGGCTCGGGCCGCACCGAGGTGGCGCGCGCGGTCTTCGGGGCCGATCGGCACGATGCCGGCCGGATCCTCGTCGGCGGCAAGGCCGTGACGATCCGTTCGCCGCGCGACGCGATCCGGCTCGGGATCGGCCTGGCGACCGAGGATCGCAAGTCGCAGGGGCTCGTGCTCGGGCTGGGCGTCGGCGCGAACATCACCCTGACCGACCTGCGGGCGATTAGCCGCTTCGGCTTGCTCTCGCAGACGTTGGAGAACGCGGCGGGGACGCGCTACGTCGACCAGCTCCGGGTGCGGACCCCGGGGCTGCGCCAGAAGGTCCGGCTCCTCTCCGGCGGGAACCAGCAGAAGGTTGTCCTCGCGAAGTGGCTCTTCACCAACTGCCAGCTCCTGATCCTGGACGAGCCCACGCGGGGGATCGACGTAGGCGCGAAGAACGAGATCTACTCGCTGATGAACAGCCTCTGCGATAAGGGGCATGCCGTGCTCATGATCTCCTCGGAACTGCCCGAGGTGCTGGGCGTGGCACACCGGATCTACGTGATGCGCGAGGGTCGCGTGGTGGGCGAACTCACCAGAGCCGAGGCGACCCAGGAGCGGATCATGCAACTCGCGACGGGTGGTACCGTGTGATGATCGTGCTGTCGGTGATGCGGCAAGCCCCACGTGTGCTCGGCGCGGCCGCGCTCATCCTGCTCGTGGCCCTGGCGGCTGGCTGCAAGAAGAAGGACGTGGCGCAGCAGGTGGCCGAGCAGGCCGCGATCGAGGCCGCCGAGGCCGGCAACGTCACCCGCGAGGCCTCGATCGACGAGATCGGTATCCCCGTCGTCCCCGGCGCCCGCGCCACCGAGCGCGCCGTGCGCGTCAGCATCGAGGACGGCGCCGGGGCCTCCAGCCAGGCCACCTATCGGACCGGCGGCTCCTTCGACGATGTGCTCGGCTTCTACCGCACCGAGCTGGCAGGCGCCGCGGTCACCGAGGCGACCAGTGGCGACGGCCGTCGCTCGGCGGCGGTCACCCGGGAGGAGCGGTCCGACACCGAGGTCGCCTCGCTCACCGCGCTGCTCACCGAGACCGAGGCGGGCGTCGACATCACCCTGTGTTCGGTCCGCCGCGCGGCCCGCTTCTCCGTCTACCTCAACCACGTTCCCGACATGGCCCAGGACGCCGTCGTGCAGGCGATCTGCGGCTGGAAGGGCATCCCCCCGACGCCCAAGGAGGCCGAGGTGCAGCGCCAGGAGGCCAAGAAGCTGATGACCGTCCTGCCGCGCCCGGTCGACACCGGGCTGCCGCGCGACAAGGCCCAGGAACTCGTCGACAGCCTGGTTGCCGCCGGCGGCGAGGCGGAGATTCGCTAGAGGAAGGGCGCGCGTGCCGCGGTGACCTCCGCTCTGCCCCTGGTCGTGACACTCCTCGCGGGCCTCGGGAGCCCCCCTCCCTTGAGCGCGGTCGCCGACTTCGGCGCCCTTCAGGCCGACTCCGGCCCCGCGATCACACGACCGTACTGGGCCCACCGCCTGTCGAACGACTACGCGGGCCACGCGATCGGGCTTGCCCTTCTGCTCTCGGCCGCGGATGAGGACGACGGCGAGCGGTTCTTCCGCCGGGTCGGCGACGCCGCGCTGTGGACCGGCCTCGCGACCCAGGTCCTGAAGTACACCATCCGGGCGCCGAGACCGAGCGGGGGAGGGCGCGAGAGCTTCCCGAGCGGCCACAGCTCGGCCGCGTTCTCGCTCGCGACGGCCTTGAGCCGCGAGTACCCGACCCTCACCCCTCTCTGGTATGCCTGGGCCGGAGCCGTGGCCTACTCGCGCGTCGTGCTCGGTCGCCATCGCTGGAGCGAGGTGATCGTGGGCGGGCTGCTGGGGATCGGTGTCTCCGACTGGGCGATGCACCGCGACCACTCGATCGTCCGTCACCTGCAGCGGACCTGGCGCATCGGCTCCGGCGAGGTGCGCGTGGGGCCGGCCCTGCACCCGTCGGGCGTGTCGCTCCTCCGGGCCCGCTGGTAGCGAATCCTGCAATGGAGCGGCGTTTCCCGCAGTAATGAGAATCCTTCGCAACCAAAACGGCCCGGGAACGTCCTACCTAATGAAGCGGCCTGACTCCCCGCTTCGCTGGCTTACTCCTCTGGTAGGTTGGGGCCGACTTCGGTCGGCCCCAACCCGCGTACGGGGTGGGGCCGGATCGGGCCGGGACGCTTGTCGACGACTCCCGCGTGTGCTAGGATCATACGCCTGGCACGACTGCCGCCGGTAGTCGCGCCTCTTGCCGTGAAGCACGATCTCCCCGACGCCGAGCCGTCGGGCCGAATGGGTGTGTACTGGATGAAGCGCACGTATCAGCCGAACAGGCGCCGCCGGAGCCGTCGTCATGGCTTCCTGCACCGCATGAGCAGCCCGGGCGGGCGGAGGGTTATCCGTCGCCGTCGCGCGCGCGGCCGCAAGGTCCTGAGCGCCTGAGGCTGCTTGCCCGTGGAGGGCGTGGAGGTCAGACCGCACGTGCAGGAGCGGGAGTTGCCCGCGTGCGCCGCGGGGGGCGGCGCGCAGCGGTTGACGTTGGGGCGCTTGGCGCGCGGCGATGAGATCCGCGGCGTTCTGCGCACCGGCCGCAGCTACGCGAGCGAGGCGGGGAACGCGCGGATCCGCAACGGCGGCGCCTCGGAGCACAGGCTCTGTGTGGTCGTGAGCCGCCAGGTTGGCAAGGCGCATGTCCGAAACCGCGTGCGGCGCGTGGTGCGCGAAGTGGTCCGGCGGGAGATCCGCCGCGATGCGGCCCCCGTGGACCTGGTCTTCCGAGCCAAGCCCGCGGCCGAGGCCATGAGCTTCGCGCAGCTCTACCGCGCCGTGACGGAGATCCTCCGACGGGCCGGTCTCCGGCTGGAACCGGACGCGGCCCGGTGGAGCTAGGGAGCCCCCCCGTGTGCCCGCAGGACCCCGGTTCGAGTGAGCAGGCGGGCGGCCCGATCGAGCCCGCACGGAGCGCCCCCTGGTGGAGGAGGGCTGTCGTCGTACCGATCCGGGTCTACCAGTGCACGCTGAGCCGGATCCTCCCGCCGATGTGCCGGTTCTCCCCCTCCTGTTCGCAGTACGCCGCGGAGGCGATCCTCCGACACGGGGTCATCCGCGGCATCATCTTGGGTTGCTGGCGGATCCTCCGGTGCAACCCCTTCTGCCCGGGTGGAGACGACCCGGTGCCGGAGCCCCGTAGCCGGAGGACAAGGGAGCGCTTGGATGGCTAACGACCCCCAACTGCAGGAGCGCCAGCGACGCATGCGGCTGTTCATGCTCCTGATGATGATCCCCTACCTGTGGCTCTGGTTCACCATGAGCAACAAGCAGAAGGCACTGCAGCAGGAGCAGGCGCTCCGGGAGGCGACCCCGGTCGCGGCCGTCGCCGAGGTCGACCCGGAGAAGCAGGTCGATGAACAGGTTCGCGACCTCGAAGCGCTCATCGCCCAGGACCCCAAGTCCGAGCAGGCCCAGCGGTACCGCCTGATGGTCGCCGTCGCGTACGAGCAGGCCGGTTTCTACCAGAAGGCCTACGACCACTACGCCAAGTTCGGCGGCGAGTTCCGTGGCAGCCCCTACACCGCCCACGCCTCGTTTCAGGCCGGGCGGATCGCGCGCGACCACCTCCAGGACGAGAAGCTGTTCGTCAAGCACCTCGGCAGGCTCGGCAACATCTACAACCAGGCCGTCTGGGACCCCCACGGCGACGGCGACCCCAACGCGAAGTTCGCGGCCGCAGAGGTCGCCGCGCGCGAGCTGGACCCGGTCTACCAGAAGGGCATCCTCTACAGGCTGCTCGACGGCCTGGTGGGCGTCTTCAACCCCGCGGCGCATCCCGAGTACGCCTACGCCTGCGGCCTGATCCTGCTGGGGCTGCTGGCCCGCCTGCTCCTGTGGCCGCTCACGGCATGGGGCTACAAGGCCGGCAAGATCATGGGCGCCAAGATGAAGGTGATCCAGCCGCAGATCGCCGAGCTGAAGGAGCGCCACAAGGACGACCAGCTCAAGGTCATGCAGAAGCAGCAGGCGCTGATGAAGCAGTACGGGATCTCGATGCGCTCCGGCTGCATCTCCTCGCTGCTGCAGATGGCGGTCCTGATCCCCGTCTACAACGCCGTGCGCCACTACGCCTACCCACTCGGCCAGGGCAGCTTCCTGTGGATCGAGACGCTGCAGCGGCCCGACACGATCCTGCTCGTCTGCTACACGCTGTCGTTCGTGGTCTCGATGAAGCTGCAGCCGCAGCAACCGTCTGCCGACCCGCAGCAGCAGAAGACCCAGCAGATGATGACCTACATGATGCCGATCATGTTCTTCTTCATGATGCAGCAGGTGCCGTCGGCGTTCATCCTCTACTGGACCATCTTCCTGTTCTTCTCGACCTTCCAGACCCTGTTGTTCGCGCGGCAGTGGGAGCGCGGTGGCGGCGACGCCGCAGTCATCGCCTCCCTCCCTCCCGAGTTGCAGCCGAAGCCGGAGAAGGCCCGGCGCGAGACCCCGGAGGCCCGTCGGGGCGCCGGCAAGTCGAGCGCGGCGGCCGCCTCCCGCGCGAAGCCGGTTGCCGGCACGGTCGTGGAGCGCACCGGCGAGGAGATCGCGGTGGAGGGGGCGGGCGTCAAGAAGGAGTCGTTCCTGTCGCGCCTGTTCGCGCCGGCACTGAACGGTCGTCCCGAATCGGGGGCCGACGCGGAGGCATCGGCCGCGCGCGAGGCGAACAAGAACCAGGCCCCGAGCGGGGACGGGAAGGCCCGGACCGGCTCGGGCCGCCCCAAGAGCGGAGCCAAGTCCTAGCGACACATCCCAACGCGCCCGGCGCGTGACGAAAGCGAGTGTGCGGCATGACTGAGACCGTGGAGCGCCCGCCGTCCGAAGAGGCCCGGATCATCGTGCAGGAGCTGCTCGACCGCATGGGGCTCAACGTGCTCGCAACGGTGGCCGACGAGGACGAGGAGCAGATCGTCGTCGACATGGCCGGCACCGATGTCGGGATCGTGATCGGCCACCACGGCGATACCCTCTCGGCCCTGCAGCTCATCGCCTCGGTGATGCTCCACCGCCAGACCGGCACCTCGGCTCGGCTCCTGCTCGATGCGGAGGGCTACCGCGACCGCCGGACGCACGCGCTCACCGAGCAGGCCCTCCGGGTCGCCGCGAGCGTGAAGGAGACCGGCCGGGAGGCGGTTCTCGAGAGCCTGCGCGCCCACGAGCGCCGGATCGTCCACATCGCACTGGCCGATGACCCCGAGGTCTTCACGTACAGCGAGGGCGAGGGCGACGATCGCGCGCTGATCATCTCTCCGCGGGAGGACTAGGCGGGCTCACGAGCCCGGGCGGCCCCTCGAGCGCCGGCCCGGCGTGGTCTTCCTCGTGCCCATCACACTCCGGGATCCAGTTGATGTCGGCCGTCTCGTTGTCATCGCCGCCGGCCGCCTGGAGGTCGGACTCCACCCGTTCCACCAGTGGGCTCTCAGCGGCCTCCCGGGCCTGCCGCAGGACCCGGGCCGCGCTGATCGCGGCCTCGTAGCGCGTCGGCAGCGGTGAGGGCCACCCATCCAGCACGGCGACGCCCGGAGCGCGCACCGCGCGGAGGTAGACCCACTCCCGCTCCGCCCAGTGTCCGCGGCGGTAGGGGCAGCCGGGGAGCGAGCCCCTGCCGGCGTACCACCGGTCGAGGTAGGCGTCGATCGTGTCTCCGCAGCGCCGAACCAACTGGACGTTCACCGCGGCCGAGAGCCGGGCCGCCAGGCAGACCGCCTCCGGCTCCGTGAGGCGCCGGTCGCCCTCGAAGCAGCGGGCATCGCGGGTGGTGCCGCGGATGATCCCCTCACGCCACAGCAGCCCCACGTCGGGCGCGGCGGGGTGGTCGTGGGGAACGTCGGAGAGTGGGTAGGCCGGAGCGGCGCCGGGGAGCAACGGCAGGGCGGCCGCCGCGAGGGAGAAGACCAGAACGCGCATCAGGTGAGTCATCTGCCCGTGCCTTCCTGCCCGCCCCCCGCGACGCCCCGCACCGGTGTGGGTGTTCCGCGGGGGCGGCGAGGTTCCTCTACGGGCAGGACCGCCGCCGGGGCGTGTGGGGTGCGATCGGCTCAGGGCCCCGTCTCGCTCTCGGGCGTCGCCGAGGCTCGGCCCTCGAGCTGCAGCGAGGCGAGCGGGAGGTAGAGGGCCGGCTCGAGCCCATTCCACTGCCCCTCCGGCGCCGCCAGCACCACGAGAAGCCTCGGCTCCACCGGGACCACCACGCGGGCCTTGCGGAGGCCTCCCGCGCTGACCTCGACGCCCTCGGCGACGACCGGCCAGTCGCCTCGAACGGAGACGTCCACACGGAATCGCCGCACGATCTGCGCCTCCGGGGGAAGTCCCTCCGTCGGAGAGGCCGGGACGTCCTCGGCGCGCCGCAGCGTGACTCGCTCGCCCGCACCCCCCTCCGGCGCGAACGTGACCGAGGCGCCCTCGCGGACCGCCCGCCAGCCGGCCGGGTACTCGGTCCGGAGACCCAGGGCCGCCGGCCCCACGAAGAGGAGCGAGGCGCCGACGAACGGCGGGCATTGCTCGACGTCGGGTTCGTCGGGCGAGGCACTCTCCGGCCACGCCGCCTCGCCCAGCGCGTCGTACGGGCCGCAGAGCCGCACCGAGCCGTCGGCGAACAGCACGTTGTTCGCCAGGACCCGGCTCCTGCCGTCTTCCGAGCGGACCGTGTGGCGCGGCGGATTGCACAGCTCCGGCAAGGGATCGCGCGCGTTCCACATCCGGCGGGCCGAATCGTAGAGCAGGGGCACACCGGGCGGGTCGAGCAGCGCGTCGAGCCGCCCGCGCGCGGCCGCGGCGTTCAGGGCGTACGAGGTGCGCGCCCGGGCCGGGTCGGCCGGGCAGGAGAAGACCGTGTCGCTGCCCACGCGCTCGAGCAGGCAGTCGCCCCACCGCTCCGGCGGCGGGAGGTGGCCGTCGGCGTCGACGGAGTACTGGCGCATCGCGACGCCGAGCTGCATGAGGTTCTCGCGGCAGCCGAGCGACATCGCGGCCTGCTTCTGGCCGTGGACGGCCCGCCCGAGCTTGAGCAGCGTGCCCACGCTCAGGGGGACCAGGAGCACGAGGGCTGCCAGCGACAACACGCGGATGCGGCCGCGCCACGCTGCGGGATCGATCGCCAACGCCTCCTTCGTCTCCTCTACTCGCGACGTCCGGCAGCCGCGTGGCCTTCACCCTCGGCTCGTCCCGCTAGGGGAACTGCGGGCTTGTGGGGATGCCCAGGCTCTCCTCCCAGCCCAGCATGATGTTGAGGTTCTGGATCGCCATGTAGGCCTGGCCGCGTCCCAGGTTGTCGAGCGCGGCGACGACGACCACCCGGCCCGTACGCGTGTCGTCGAAGACGTTCAGGTCGCAGAAGTTCGACCCCGCGGTCGCCTTGGTCGCCGGGTAGGCCCCCTCCGGGAGAACCCGCACGTAGGGCCGGCCCGCGTAGGCCCGCTGCAGCGCCTCGCGGCACTCACGAGCCGTCGCCCCGCCGCGCGGGGTGGCGTACATGGTCTCGAGGATCCCGCGGGTGATCGGCACGAGCTGCGGCGTGAAGGTGAGGACCAGGGGCGCCCCCGCGCCGCGTGCGAGGATCTGCTCGATCTCCGGCGTGTGCTGGTGGCTGCCGATCCGGTAGGCCGCCATGCCCTCGTTCAACTCCGGGAAGTGGTAGTCGAGCGCGTGCTTCGCGCGCCCGGCGCCGGAGACGCCGGACTTCGCGTCGATGATGAGGCCCTCGGATCCGATCAGACGCTCCTGGAGGAGCGGATACAGTCCGAGGATCGGCCCGGTCGGGTAGCAGCCGGGGTTGGCCAACAGACGGGCCCCCGCGATCGCCTCCGCCCACAACTCGGGCATCCCGTACACGGCCTCGGCGCATAGCTCCGGGGCGGCGTGGGCGATTCCGTACCACTCCTCGTAGACCGCCGGATCGCGGAAACGGAAGTCGCCGCTGAGGTCGATGATCCGCCGGCCCCTCTCGAGCACCGGCCGCGCCCACTTCATGGCGACACCCTTGGGCGCCGCCATGATCACGATCTCCGCCAGCTCGGCAGCCCGGGCGGCGTCCTGCGGCTCGCAGACGACCTCGGTCAGGCCGCGGAGCCACGGGCAAGCCTCGGCGAGCGGCTTGCCCGCGTAGGTGTTCGAGCCGGCGTAGATCAGCTCGGTCCCGGGGTGGGCGATGAGGCTGGCGGCGCAGAGCGCGCCGCCATACCCCGTGGCTCCGAGCACTGCCACCGGGGTCTTCGGCATCGTGTTCATCTGTGACCTCTCTTCTCAGCCGGTCAGCGCGCCCCACCACAGGACGACGATGGCCGGCAACTGGATCAGCCAGATCGTGGGCTGCATCTCGGTCACGGCCGAGAGCGCCGTGAGGCTGGCCGCGACCCGATGGTACCCGACGAAGCCCACCGTGGCGCAGAACGCGACGGCGGCCCAGACGAAGGCCCTGCCCGCTCGCGCCCAGCCACTCTTGGCGGCATCGCCGCGCGGATCAGACCACACCACGCCCGCGGCCCGCGCGATCGGGTGCAGGATCAGGAACAGCGGGAAGGTCAGCACGACCAGCGCCAGGAGGCTGTTCGCGCCTTGGACGATGGCGAGGTAGGGGAACGGGTGAACCCGGAGCGCCTCGCCCGCCCATGCGATCGCGGCGGTGTACGCAAGCCCGGCGAAGACGGCGGCCAGACTCACGTCCCAGGCGAACTCGCCCAGCCGAGGCCGCAACCCTTCCTCGATCCCGTGGAGCCGCTCGCGCACGAGCCAGCCGGCCTTCCAGGCCGTCAGCCCGAGCAGCAGGCTCGCGAGGCCCTCGCCGAGAGCCGGCAGGATGCCCCGCCCCAGCGGACCATCGGAGGCCAGGCCGATCGCCAACCCGCCGAGGAGCCCTCCCACCGCCGCGGGCGCCCCGCCGAGCACGGCGAGCACCACCAGGAGCGCCAGCGCCGGTCGCATGCCGGGGAGACCGTGGAACAGGTCCCACTGCGGCAGTGCGATGGCCGCCGCCGCATAGGCGGCGCCGGCGACAAGGGCGACCCCAAGCGGCCGTCGTCGAGTGAGACTGTGCAGAAGAGCCAGCAGCGTGGTCCTCATCGAGGCGCGTCCTCCCACATTCGCAGGGGCAACCGTGCCCGCCCGTGAGTGCCGGGGCCGGCCGTGAGGCCCGCCCCGGGCGCCGCGGCTGCCCGGTCGGTGCTATCGTAGCCTAATCTACGGCCGCGCGGGGCGCACCCCTTCCTCCCGTGCTTCCGAGAGCGGCGCCGCGGGCCGGCCTCGGGGAGGCGGAGTGGCGCGTGTGGCGAACTGCCTCGGCACCGTGTAGGAGGTGTCGCGCCGTGCTGCCTCTCCTGGCTCTTCTGCTGTCACTGCAGGCGCCGGACCGTGGCGTGCTGCGGTTCGAGGCCGAGGAGGTCACCGAGCCCAACTGGCTCGAGGACCGCCTGACCGAGACCACATGGAACCTGTGGAGCACCGATGTGGACGCCGACCGCAAGTGGTCCGGGGGCGTCGTGTTGCAGTCGCCGAGGGTTCTCGCCGACCGCGACCGCCCGGAGGACGGCGCGCCGGTCCTGCACACGGTGATCCGCGACGTGCCCGCAGGGGTCTGGCACGTCGAGATCCGGTGCGGCCGCTGCCTGGCCGCCTCACGGGACGGGCGGGCGTGGGTCAACCTCCGGGAGACGAGCGGTTCCCTGGGTCGCTTCACCGTCACGGAGGGGACTGTCGAGTTCTGGATCGACGATCGGTGGGCCGACCCGGCGAACCCCGGATCGTCGTACTACGACTTCATCACGCTGACGCCCGTGCAGCCGCCCAAGCCGAAGGTCGACGGCTGGGCCGCTAAGAGGGCCCCGCTCGGGCTCGGGCGGGGCACGGTGGCGGTGCGGTGCGAGCGGGGGGCGTACGTGAGCTGGCGACTCCTGCCGGAGGACCCCCCGGACGCCGCGTTCGCGGTCTACCGCCGAGCGGGCGACGGTCTCGAGGAGCTGCTCACCCCCGCGCCGATCGCCGCGACCACCGATATCACGGACCCCGCGCCGCCGGACGGACCCGTCACCTACCGGGTCGAGCGAACGGACGCCGATGGGGGGCCTCCCGATCCCGGCGCGAGCGCGGCGCTGCCGTCGCCCTCCTGCGTCGGCTTCGTCCCCATCGCGCTCGCTGGGGCCTACCGCTGCCAGAAGGTCGGGGTCGGGGACCTCGATGGCGACGCGACGCTCGAGTACGTGGTGAAGCAGCCGTCCGAGAACATCGACCCATACGAGCAGTACTGGCAGCCGAGCCCGGACACCTACCGGATCGAGGCCTACCGCCTGGACGGAACGCCGCTGTGGGCACGCGACCTGGGCTGGTCCATCGAGCGCGGGATCTGGTACTCCCCGTACCTCGTCGCGGATCTCGATGGTGATGGGAAGGCGGAGGTCGCCGCCAAGACCGGGGAGGGCGACCCGCGCGATGCCGACGGGCGCGTGCAGAGCGGGCCGGAGTACCTCTCCGTCTGGGCGGGAGCCACGGGGGAGGAGATCGCCCGCGTCGACTGGATCCCTCGCGAGGGCATGGAGGGCCCGCTCACCTACAACTACGCCTCCCGCAACCAGCTCGCCGTGGCGTACCTCGATGGCAAGACCCCGTGTCTGCTCGTTGCCCGAGGCACCTACACGGAGCTTCGGGTGGTTGCGTACCAGCTCTGCGAGGGGCGGCTCGAGCGGCTCTGGGACTGGAGCAGCGCCGAGGAGGGAGGGGGCTACCGAGGCCAGGGGGCGCACTCGATGCGGGTGGGCGACGTCGACGCCGACGGGCGCGATGAGGTGGTGGTGGGCTCGGCGGTGATCGACGACAACGGCAACGGTCTGTGGTCGACCGGCCTGGGCCACCCCGACCACTGCTACCTGGGCGACATCCTGCCGGCTCGACCGGGGCTGGAGATCTACTACGGCATCGAGCCGGGGCGCCGGGGCAACGCCGTCTGCCTCGTCGCGGCCGACACGGGCGCCGTGCTGTGGGGGATCGACGAGCAGACGTGGCATGTGCACGCTCAGGGTCTCTGCGCCGACCTCGATGGCGCCCGGCCGGGGATGGAGTGCTACAGCGGGGAGAAGGAGATGCCGCGGGAGCGGCCGCATCGCTGGCTCCACGCGGCCGACGGCACGCTCCTCGCCGATGCAACCACCGTCGACTGGGGACTGGCGCCGCTGGCAGCCTACTGGGACGCCGATCTCCAGCGGGAGCTGGTGCTCGGCCGCACGCTTCAGGAGCTGGACGGCTCCGTCCTCCTGCGGCTCGAGGGCGGGATCGTGGCCTTGGCCGACTTGCTCGGCGACTGGCGCGAGGAGATCGTGACCTCCGTCGACGGCACGCTTCGGATCTACACGACAACGACGCCCGCGGCCGATCGGCGAACGACGCTCCTGGCCGACCCGATCTACCGGGCCGATGTCACCGTGCAGGCGATGGGCTACTTCCAGGCGCCGACGCCGAGTCGGTGCCTCGCGCCGGCGCCGTAGGCCGCGGCTTCTCGGGCTGCGGGGTCAGTGTGCGCAGCAGTTCGGCGCCCGTCATCTTGGGGGCCCGGATGTAGAAGCAGAGGTCGCCCTCCGGCGCGGCGTCGAGCACGTTGCCGTTGATGTCGGTCACCGTCGCGCCGGCTTTCGCGAGGCCGGTCGGGAGGGTGGCCGAGGCGCCGTAGTCGGGGCAGACGATCGCCACGGCGCCGGTGTAGCCGCCGAACACGTAGGCGCGGGCTTCGCCGAGCACCAGCGAGCCCGCCGCGGTTGGCGCATCGCCGAGGTGGCGCGCGAGGGCGGCGAGGACGGGCAGCGCCTTGCGCGGCGCCCCGTGCGCCGTGAAGAGGAAGTCGCCGCGCCGAGACTGCTGCCACCCTCCGATGGGCTGGCCGGTGACGAAGAAGACCCGCTCGACGCCCTCGGAGAGCGAGGCGGCGACCGAGCGCACCAGGGTGTCGGCCGCGTCGAGTTCCGAGGGGATCTGGCCCACCGAGCCGAACGGCGCGTCGTCGTCGCCGGAGAGGCCGCACTCGGTCACCCAGATCCGCGGGTGTCCGGCGAGGTCGGCGGCCGCCCGCACCCGCTCGGCGAAGGCCTCGGCCGGCAGGGAGAGCAGGTAGCCGTGCAGGCCCATCGGGCCGACCACGCTGTGGAGGCCGGCGGAGCGCAGTTCGCCGTACAGCTCCGGATCGACGCGGCCGGGCACCACGTCGACGCCGCCGACGAACTCCCCGCCCCAACCGCCCTCTGCGAGCGCGTTGCGCGCGAGGCGGCAGAGGTCGACGTAGTCGCTCGCCCCGTACCGCGAGGGCGGCAGCGACCATCCCGCGGCCAGCGGCTCGGTCAGCATCTCGAATGCGTCGAACCGCGTGCCCAGCTCCCGCGCGAACTCGCTGAGGTGGGCCGAGAGCAGCTCCGGCTGGTCGGGGAGGTAGGCTCGCCGGCCCGGCCAGGGCAGGACCCGGTCGCTCTGCCATTCCTCCGCCGGGACCCCGTTCGACCATGGCGCCGAAGGGAACGGCAGGCACTCGAGGACCTTGAGGTCGAGCCGGCGGTAGCGGTCGAGGAAGGCCGCCGCGCCGAGCAGCGAGCGCTGTCCCTGCTGCGGCTCGCACGCCTCCCACGCGATCGACCAGTCGCGCACCCAGCGGATCCCGGCTGCGCGGCCGACGCGGAACGGTTCGTCGGTGGCCCAGCCCCAGCTCACGCCGAACGGCGAGTCGGCTCCCGTGTAGGGCTCGAAGCGGGCGATCCGCAACTCCTGCGTGGCTCCGTTGGCGTCGCTCACGAGCACCCGGAAGAAGCCGAGCCCGAGGACGCCCAGAGGCAGCGTCTTCTCGAGGACCTTGCCGTCCGACGGGACGAGGAGCGACTCGGTCGTGTCGATGACGGGCTTGCCGCCGATGTCCTCGACCTTCACGCGCAGGCGCAGCTCGCGCGGCTTGCCGTCGCCCTGGCAGCGGGCCGAGAGCCGCACCGCGACGGGCTCGGAAGCCGTGTAGACGCCTCCCGCGCGGCTGGGGGCGCACGCCCAGTCGGGCTCCAAGGAGGGCGGGGCGGGCCCGGCGCCGGCCGGCGATACCGAGACATCGTCCACCCACACGCGGACGATCCCCTGGGTGGGCTCGACGACGGGCGCGAGCGTGATCGTGGCCTGGGAGCGCAGCGCCGCGAAGGTCACCTGATGCGGCCGCCAGGAGACCGACGCGACGAGCCGCGCCTCCTGCGGATCCTCCCAAGGTTGCTCGACGCGGACGATCACCCGCGTGCCGGCCGGCTCGGCGCGGAGCGCGAGGCCGATCGCGTAGTCGGCGCCGGGCGTGAGCGCGACGGGGCTCTCGGGCGAGAGCGTGCTTGCCGGGGGCGTGACCACGAGAGGGATCGGGTAGGTCGCGTACGCGTACGGCTGTGTGCCCGGCCCGCCCGAGAGCAGCGCGCAGGCGGATCCGCCGACGCCCTCGGACGGACGGATCTCGGGCGCCCCGGGCTCGGGGGCGGCCGGCGTCCAGCCCGCATGGCCGAACTCGAAGGAGGCATTACGCACGGCCGCCGTGGGCGCCGCTCCCCGGCCCAGACCTGCCATGGGCTCGAGCTGGAGCGTGCGGATGTGGATCGCCGCCCCCGGTGCGGTGTGGAGAGCGACCGCGGCGCCCGGCAGCTCGCTGGGCGGGTAGACGACGAACCGATAGGTGCGGAAGGAGCCGTCGAGCCACAGGTCTCGCTCCGGCCCGCGTCTTGGGTCTGCCACGGCGAGACCGATCCGGGCGCGCGTGGCCCCGCCGGCCGACATCGCCACCAGCGTGAGGCGCAACGGGCCCGCGGGGATCGCGGCCGGTGTCCACTGCACGGTAGCCTCGGCCTCGGCGGCCACGACGCGGAGGTAGCCGTCGTCGTCGCCGATCCACCCGCTCTCGGCCGCGCCTTCGATGGCCAGTCGGCCGGTCGCGAGACCCCGTTGGAGGTCGCACGCGAGCGGCTCGGCCAGGGCCTGCCCCGGACCCGCGAGTGCGAGCCCGATCCCGAGGACAACTGCGATCGGCGACATGTGGCGCCCTCTCCTGCGGTTGGTGTCCGATCCCACTGCCGGGGAGCTTAGACCCCCGGTGCGGGGCCGCGTCTCGCTAGCACAGCCCGAGGAGACGCTGGAGCATAGGATACCGCGCCTGGGCCAGGTTGCAGACCTCTTCCGCGAACCGCCGCACGGTCGCGAGCACGACCGTCGCGTCGCGATCGGCGTAGGCGAGTTCCGGGTACCGGTGGCGCAGGCGCGTCTCGGGCAGAAGGTGGAAGTCCCGCACGAGGGCCAGCACCGCCACGAGGTTGCGGTAGCTGACCATCCCCGACCGCGCGACGCTGTCGCTCAGGATGTCCTCATCGCATGCCTCGGGCGCGAGGTCGGCACACTCGAACGCGATCCTGCGCAGGATACACGGGATGCAGCCCCCGCACGGAACCGTCCGGCGGCCGGCGAGCCAGCAGGAGGTCGTGGCGCGGACGGCGCGCTCGCCGAGTACCGGCAGCAGAATGTCGCGCACGAGTTCCGACTTGGTCTGCCCGAGCAGCGGGTTGTCGATCCGCAGGGGCGCCGAGAGGAGATCGGAGAGCACCCGGCCGAGGCCGGCAAGCCACCGCGGGTGGGTGGTTCGCGTCGTGAAGCTCGCGACCCGGGCGCGCGTGAGCGGGAGCTGGGCGGCCAGCACGCCGTTCTCCGGGATGTACACCTCGCCGGCCCCCAGCAGGGCCGACCCGACGGCCGCCCCGACCAGCGGCACGAGGCTGCGCGAGCGGCGGCTGGGCTCCCGGGCGACCTCCTCGGGGAAGGGGAACCGCGGGCGGGCCCGGGACGAGACGTGGATCGGGATCGTCACGACCGTCTGGGGACCGAAGCAGCGCTCGAGCGAACGGCGGACGGAGCGCTGGCCCTCCGCGACGGCCGGGTTGCCCGAAGCGTGCATGAAGAAGACCGGCTTCCGGCCCGACGCCAGGAGTGCGGCCGCTCCCGCGAGGCTGTCGATCCCGCCGGAGAGCAGGCAGGCGCAGTCGGCGGCGGTGCGGGAGGCCCGCTTTGCCTCCTGTCGGGTGAGCGCCGGCAGCGGCTCGGTCGCCCGTTCGGTCACGATGGTCACGGAGTCCCCCATCACGAATCCGAGCAAGGCGCTGAAGGAGAGCGCATAGTCGGCGAAGCGTTCGGGGGTGCGCGAGGGGACGTGGTAGACGATCTCGCGCGACCATCCCTCGTTGCGGCCCCTGGGTAGGGCGATGTCGCCGTAGAGCACTGCGGCGGCGAAGAGGAGGAGTTCGCGCGAGGCCTCCGGCAGCTCGCCGTCGGTCAGGGCCGCGATCTCGCCGATGTCGGCGGTGAGGTTGCCCTGGGCTTCGTCGAAATCGAGCACGACGGCGCGCTCGTACCGGGCGGCGATGCGCCGAGCCGCGTCGCTGGAGATCCCCGTGGCCACTACGACCCCATCAGGCATCGGCCGTGCCCCTCCTTCGGAGCGCGGCGAATGCGCCGAGGATCCGATCCGCCGCGTCCCGGCCCGGATCGGACCCCTCTCCCTCGGGGGCTCTGGTCTCACCTGCCTCCCCCGGGGACGGAAGCCCGAGCACCTCGCGCCGCACCTCATCACCGATGCGTTCCACAAGCGTGGCCATGGCACCTACGTCCGGCAGCGAAGGACCGCCAACATGCTCCTCGAGATCGCGCGCCGCCGCATGCTCGGCGATCGCCGCGGCGTACTCGGCCGCGAACTGGGTGGCCGAGGCGGGGGCGCTCCCCTCGTCGGCCGCGAGCCGGGCGCGGATCGCCGCGGTGCGCGCCAGGTCGGTCTCGAGCGAGCCGTCGCCCTGCCAGAGGGTGGCGGCGGGGTTGCCGAGCTGGCCGTCGGGATCGGCGAGGGCACGTAGCGCCCGGCTGCAGCGATCGGGATCGGCGAAACGGCGCAGAACGGAATCGGGGATGGCGCGCGCGAGCAGTGGGGCGACCTCCGCCGGCTGCGCCCCGGCTTCATACGCGGCTCGAACGGCGTGCCAGCCCGATTGGCCGCGGGGAGACGAGTGCGAGGCTGACGTTCCCACTGGGGCGTCCCTTTACCCCGTTCCCTCCCACGCCCTCATGGAACCGACGATCCGCCCAACCGAAAGTGCCCCTTCATTCAGGCAGTATTCGGCGATTCCCTCTCGGACCGCGCGGTGGACGCCGGGATCGATCAGGCTCGCGGTGCCGACCGCTACGGCGCTGGCGCCGACCAGCAGGAACTCGAGCGCGTCCTCGGCGCAGGCGATGCCCCCCATGCCGATCACGGGCACCGAGACCGCCTGGGCGACCTGCCAGGTGCAGCGTACCGCGACCGGGCGGATCGCCGGGCCGGAGAGCCCTCCCAAGGTCCGATGGAGCGTCGGGCGGCGGGTGCGGATGTCGACCGACATCCCGACCAGCGTGTTGATCGTCGAGAGGGCGTCGGCCCCCCCCGCGACCGCCGCGCGGGCCGTCTCCGTGATGTCGGTCACGTTCGGGGTGAGCTTGACGATGAGGGTGCGCGGGAAGACCTCCCGCACCGAGCGGGTGAGCCGTTCGAGCGCGGCCGCCTCGACGCCGAACTGGATCCCGCCCGCCTTCACGTTGGGGCAGGAGACGTTCAGTTCAATGGCGTGTGCCGTCGGGGCCTCGGTCAGCCGCCGGGCGCACTCGACGTAGTCCTCGGGGCGGCTGCCCGAGACATTGACGATGACGGGGACCCCGAGCCGCGCCAGCCACGGGAGCTTCTCCGAGATCACGCGGTCGACGCCCGGGTTCTGGAGCCCGATCGAGTTCAGCATCCCCGAGGGCGTCTCGGCGATCCGGGGCGGCGGGTTGCCCTCGCGCGGCTCGAGCGTGGTCCCCTTGACCATCAGTCCGCCGACGTCCGAGAGATCGACGAAGCCGGCCAGCTCGTCGCCGTAGCCGCAGCAGCCCGAGGCCAGCAGCACCGGGTTCGGCAGCTCGAGCGCGCCGATCTTCACGCGCAGGTCCACGGCCAACGGCTACTCGACCTCCTCACCGAGAACGACCTCGTCCGCACGGAAGCACGGGCCCTCGGTGCAGACGCGCACGTAGCCGCCGCCCGCCTTCGCGACCACACATCCGAGGCACTGGCCCATCGCGCAGGCCATGCGGGCCTCGAGCGAGATGTGGCACTCGATCCCCGCCTCGCGGGCGTAGTCCACGACCGCCCGGATCATCCGCGGCGGGCCGCAGGCGTAGATCCGGTCGAACGGTTGCTCGCCGTGGCGGCGCCGGAGCAGGTCGAGCGCGGTCCCACGCATCCCGGCCGAGCCGTCGTCGGTCGCGAAGTGGGCGCAGCCGGTGGCCTCGAGGTAGTGGCGGAAGGGGATCAGGCGCTCCCGCCGCGCGCCGGTGAGCAGCTCCCACTGGCAATCGTCGCGGTGGCGCTCGAACAGGAAGCGCAGCGGGGCGAGCCCCACGCCGCCGCCGACGAGCGCAACGCGGGAGCCGGGCTTCGGCGGCTCAAAGCCGCGCCCGACCGGACCGAGGATGTCGAACCGCTCACCGATCGGCGCCTCGGAGATCGCGCGGCTGCCGCTGCCCACCGTCTGGACGAGCAGGCCGAAGTGGTCGTCCTGCACGAACGCGATGCTCATCGGCCGCCGCAGCAACGGGTCGGTGCCGAGTCGAGGGATCTTGAGGCTCGCGAACTGGCCCGGGACGGCGTTGCGGGCGATCCACCAACCATCGAAGATCAGCTCGTGAAGCCCCTCGGCATCGCGCCGGCGGGCAACCAGCTCGGCGTGCAGGTGCGGGTAGGGGGGCTCGGTTGCGGAGTCAGGGGCGGGCACGTGGTCTCCCTTCCGGAGCGGCGCGGCGCTCTGGAGCAGTTCTCGCAAGTTCTCGCGCGCAAG
>CAZRDB010000005.1:0-59633 GCA_964598695.1 uncultured Armatimonadia bacterium | reverse complement strand
CGGCGCTCGACCCGCAGGCCGGCGCATGGGGCTTCACGGCCTGGAGCGCCGGGCAGGAGGATGCCCTGCGCTCGGAGTGGGACCCCGGCGAGCTACGGATCCGCTATGCGCCGCGCGACGACCACGCGGTGCCGGCGCGGTGGGTCGAGGACTGGTTCGACTTCACCGGCGACGCGCTCGCCGAGTTCATCGGCCACGTGGCCGACGGGATCCGCGCGGCGGCGCCCGGCAAGCCGATCATCGCCTACCTGACCTTCGCCTTCGCCGCCCCGTTCAACTGGGACTACAGCTACGACACCAACGTCCACCCGCCGAAGGTCTTCGCGGCGCGTCGGTACGAGGGGCTCGGGATGCAGCTCAGCGCGGCCGACGGCGACTACCACCACGTCACCGCCGGGATCGACATGGTCCGGCATCTCGGGGACCCCTGGATGATCGACCTGCAGGACTTCACGAGTGGCGTGGCGATCGGGGCCCCGGCGATGACGGAGACCACGCGCGCGGGGATCGCCGCCGGCGCCCGCGGGGCCGTCTACTACTGCTGGTACGGCACGCCCGACTACAACTTCCACCGGGACTGGCCCGACGGCGATGTCCGGGCGATGGTCCTGTCGGGCCGGGATCTGCTCGGTGAGACCGCGGCCACGACGGTTCCCGTGGACGTCGCGCTCCTCCACCCCATGCGTGTGCCCTACGAGGGCGCGGGCGAGCGAGACCCGGGACGGTTCTACCTGCTCTACGGCGCGTGCCGCCGGCTGGGTCTCGGCATCCGGATCGTCACCCGGCGCGAGGACGCGCCCGAGGGCGTTCCGCTGCTCACGGTCGACGATGTCCCGCGCCCGATGCATGTCCACCTGCGGCGCACGACCGAGGCGGGCAACACGCCGCCGATGTTCAAGCGCCAGGCCGGGGAGTCATGCACGGCGCAGTCGATCGCCCAGCTTGCCGAGGCGCTCGCCGGGCGTCTCGGGCTGACCATGCCTCCGCGCGACACGGAGCGGTTCCCGGTCGTCGGGGCGGATGGGGTGCGGCGCGACGTGGGGGTGGCCCGGGTTCCGTGGGTGCGGGCGCCCTGGTAGCGCGCGGCTACCGTTGCGCCTTGCCCGAGCGGATGGCCTCGAGGCCGCTGCGGAGCCCGGCCCGGCGCTCCCCGGCGACGAAGGCGCGGATCGTCTCGGCCGCCTCGCCCGCGAGGTCGGACCAGTGGATCCCGAGGCGCGTGCCCCGGTCGGGGCGCACGTCGACGTGGACCCAGGTCACGCGGCCCACCAGCTCGATCGGCGTCCGACTCACGGTCGGCAGTGAGAAGGAAGCGACGACCTCGGGCTTGCTCTCGAGGAAGGCACAGACCTCGGCGTCGACGCGCGGCAGGAGCACCTGCCCGCCCCCCAGGCTCACATCGACCAAGTCGCCGTCGACGCGTGGCTCGCCCGGGCCCCGTCCGGCCAACGCAACCGCCGGGGGGGGAGCGGAGGGCTGCACGCGCACGGTCGCGCGGCGCTGGAATCGGAAGACGCAGACGTTGCGCTGCACGACCAGGTGGAGGTCGGTCTCGTGACCGGCGAGCGGACAGGCCTCGGAGAGCGCCACCATCGAGGGGAAGGCGTAGCCGTCGGGGCCGATCCGGACGAAGACGATCACCTCGACGCCGGTGACCAGCCCCCCATGGCCGGCCTGGTCGGGCACGCGGAGGTGCAGCTCGGTCAGGCTCGAGAGGTACTCCGTCTCCACCTGGGCCGGGAGCCACTCGATCGAGCCCTCGCTCTCGATGCCGAGCGAGACGGGCAGCCCTGCCCGAAGAGCCCCCGCGAGCAGCTCCTTCGCACGAAGGGCATCGATGCGTGCTTGGCGGTCAAAGAGGTCCTGCAGCAACTCGGTCGCCCCAACCTGATGCTCGGCGCACTGCGCCACACCGAGTAACTGCTGCCATGCCGTCGAGGTTCAGCGCGCTACGAACCTCGACCGCGATCACGGAGCGCTGACGCCTGGCGAGCGCGCAGCATCTGCCGTTCCGCCTCGTGGACGTACTTCGCGAGCGCGGAGCGCTGCTCCTCCGTCAGCGCTCGCCACTGGGCCGACAGCCAGAACACCCGTCGCGGGTGGGTCTCCAGCCGCGTTCGAACGACCTCAGCCGTGGCGTACCCGATCGCCGCCCCGGGGCCCAGCCACAGGCTGAGTCGGACCGCCGCACCGCGCGCGAACGCCGAGGCCCGCTCCCCGACGTGCCCTTCGACACGGAGCCGCAGGCCGCCCAGACTCAGATCCTCCACGTGACCCGCGAGATCGGGCGCCCGACCCTGGAGCGGCCAGTTGTCAATCTCGGGGTCGTCCAGCCATACCTCGACGGCAAGGGTGTCCACCGGTCTCACGCGCAGGTACTCGCGCCGCTGGTGGCGGTACACCCCCGAGCCGACGATCCGTGTGGCGTGCGTGGCGACGCCCGTGGGCAGGTGAGCGCGATGCAGCGCGTCGACCCGGCCCTCGAGCGCGTACCCGCTCCCCCCGAGGGTCCAGTACACCAGCACGTGCTCGCCCTCACGAACCTGCGGCGAGCCGTCGGCCCCGAGCGGGGTCAGCACACGGATCCGGAGCCCCCCGGAGTCGCCTTCGGAGAGGAAGCGCGATCGCATCCACGAGTCGCCCCACCCTCGGACGGCCCCAATCTCGAGCGACACGTCGGCCTCGACCGCGCGCTGCAGTATGCGCCGAGCCGACTCCGTATCCAGCCTGGCATCGGCAGACAGATCCAGCAGACTCATCGCTCATCCGACCTACAGGCTCGACCGGGCGCTAGCGCCACAGCCGGGGAATCCGAACGGGCAACAGCGCCCGCTGGAGCAGACGCGCCGCCTCGGCGCGCGTCAGGGGGGCGTCGGGGGCGAACAGGCCCGGCGCGACGCCGCCGAACACCGGCGCGCCGTCCTGCCGGCTCGCACCAGCCAGGGCGGAAACGGCCGGCCGCAGTGCATCGTTCACGTCGGTATAGGGACGAGCCTCGGACCGCTGGGCGACGGGCGACCCCGCCGCCAGCCAGACCGCCCAGGCCGCCTCACCGCGCGTGATCGGCTCCTCCGGCCGGAAGCGGCCCGCCGCATCGACCGCCAGCGCCCCCGCGCCGAGCGTCAGCTCGATCTCGCGGGCGGAGAACGACCCCGGCTCCACGTCGGCGGGCAGCGGCGCCGTGGGGCCGTCGGC
Source organism: uncultured Armatimonadia bacterium (assembly GCA_964598695.1). Lineage (GTDB taxonomy): Bacteria > Armatimonadota > Zipacnadia > UBA1398 > UBA1398 > CAZRDB01. The sequence continues at coordinate 56,438 of CAZRDB010000005.1, read as the reverse complement.
CAGCCCGGCGGAGAGCGCCAGGAGCCGGGCGAACTGCGCGCGGGTCAGCAAGTCGTGCCGGCGGAAGGTGCGGTCCGGGAAGCCGCGCAGGTCGGCCCGCAGGGCGAGCACCTGCGTGGGGATGAACAGGTCGGTCAGCGTCATCCCTCCCGATTGCGGGTCGTACGGGATGTCCTCGAAGTAGGAGAGCATGACCCCCTGCGCGATCAGCAGCTCCTGCAGCTCAGGGATCGGCACGCTCTCCATGCGCTCACAGCGCCTGCGGAGAGCGAGGTGCGCCGCCGTGCCGCAGGCCTGGCCCATCAGCATCCGCAGCGGGTCCATCCGGAGGGTGCCGTAGGCCCCGTGCGTCGCCGAGACCGCGGATCCCACGAGCAGGTTCGAGCGGTTGACGGGCACGAGGATCCGGTACGGGACCTGGTACGGCTTGAGCGAGAACCACACGTTGCCGGTCTCGCGCGAGGTCTTGTGGAAGTCGATCGCGTAGTCGCCCACCGCAATCGCGTCGTCGAAGGGCACGGCCCACGAACTCGCCGTGCCCTTGGGGCCTCCCGTGTAGTCGGTGTCGAAGGTCGGGCACAGATCACGCTCGGTCAGCGTGTAGCAGCCCACGATCCGTCGACCCTCGCGGTAGTAGACCTTGGGCGGGAGACCGTCGGGCGTCCCGTAGTCGGGGGCCAAGCCCCACTGATCGCCGCCGAAAACATACAACCATTGCCGGATGTAGTACAGCACCCCGAGACAGCTCGCCCGGACGCAGCCCTCGATCTTGGCGACGATCGCCGCCCGGCGCTCGGGGCTGAGCGCGGGGTCGTCCATCACCTGGTCGACGCACGCCTTGCGGGCCACCGGCCGCCCCGCCTCGTCGCGGAAGTAGTCGCCAACCTCGGGGTCTCCCGCGAGCTGCTCCGCGATCTGGTCGAGCGTGATATCGTTCGCGTCGCCGTTGATGTCCCACTTGCGGACCGCCGGGGCCTGTCGCGGATCGAGCACGGGCAGGTCCCCCCAGGCGTTGAACACGCCCGGCGCCTCGGGTACCCCGCCCATCTCCTGCCGCTGCTTCCAGCGCCAGACGATCTCCTCGATGCAGTCGCGATAGCTGTCGGAGTAGTACGCGGGGGGAAGCTCCTCGCCGGTCGCCGGGTCGCGCTGGAAGGGGTTGATCGCCCCCGGGCCTTTCTGGAAGGTCCCGCGAACGGCGTAGGCCATCACGATCCCGTCGCGATCGTCGGTCCCCAGCCGGTACGGCACGCCGGCCCGCGCGGCGAGCAGCCCCGTGTCGGTGCCGTCGATGAACACCTCTCCGCGCACCGTACCGCGGAAGCCGCCCTCCAGCGTCAGGGAGACCACTCGGTCACCCTCGACCTGCGCCGAGACGAGCCGCGTGTCGCGGAGGATGGTCAGGGCCGGCAGCTCCGAAGCCATCTCCTCGAGCACCCGCGCCCCTACCGCCGGCTCGTAGCGGTAGGCGTTACGGATCTCGCCGCCATGCTGCGGGTACAGCCGCGCGAGACGGAGCTTCAGCTCGCCGAACAGGCCGCACGAGAGGCCGTAGGAGTGGCCGAGGGGGTTGCCATCGAACACCCCGATCCCGCCCGAGGTCATCATCCCGCCGAGCCACTGCCCCTCGGCGATCAGGATCGTGGGCCGACCGAGCCGCGCCGAGGCGAACGCCGCCCCCGTGCCGGCGGAGTCGGCGCCGTAGACGACGACCGGCGCCGTCCGCTCCGCGGCGGCGCTGCTCGGCGAACCGAGCGCGATCGGCGCGAAGAGGGCGATCACAGCAAGCAGCCGGAACACGAGGCATCGGCTCCCGGGATAGAGAGGTAGGCTCTCCGCGAAGGCGAAGTACGTCATGACCTGTGTGCCTGTTGTTCGGCGGGAGTGGGGCTCTCCCTCTTGCCGAGGGGTCCCGCTCCGCTCCGTGGGAGGAGGAGGGAGCCGCGATGTACATCCCCTGTTGGCGGTGCGGCGAGGACGTCTGGTCGGAGACCCAGCTCGAGTGCAGGAACTGCAAGGCGACCGTCCGCCGGTGCCGGGACTGCGCCAACTTCCAGCCCGACAAGAGCTGGTGCGCCGTCTTCGAGATCGAGATCACCGCTTCGGACTCGGAGGAGCCGTCCCGGCTCTCCCCCTCGTTCAGTTGTCAGCACTATCGTGTCACTCACGAGATGGCCGCCGCACTCAAGAAGGCGCGCCAGGCACGCAAGGCCTCGGCGCCCCCCTCGGCCGCCGCAGCCGATCCGACGGCCGCCGCGGCGCCGGTCGAGGAGACCGCGCTGCCGGAGCAGCCGGCGCCCGCGCCCGAGGCCAAGCCCGCCGCCCGACCCAAGCACCCGGTGGTGATCGCGCACCGCGGCGCGATGGCCGTCGCACCCGAGAACACGCTTGCCGCCTTCCGCGCGGCCGTCGAGCGGGGCGCCCAGGCCGTCGAGCTGGACGTACACGTCACGGCCGACGGCCACGCCGTGGTGATCCACGATGGCAGCGTCGACCGCACGACCGATCGGTACGGCACGGTGGCCGAGTTGGCGTTCGACGACATCCGCAGGATGGACGCCGGCTCGTGGTTCGCGGCCGAGTTCACGAGCGAGAGGATCCCCACGCTCGCGGAGGCCCTGGCCGCGGTGCCGGCGCCGTTGTGGGTGAACATCCACCTCCGCGCCCACGAGAACCAGAGCGACCGCTGCGAGCGGGCCGTCGCGCAGGCGATCCACGGCGCCGGCGCCCTCGCACGGGTCTGGGTGACCCACCACACGCGCCACGGCCTGCACCGGCTCCGCAAGATGCTCCCCGAGCTGCGCGTCTGCTGGACCTCGCGCGGTGGGCCATGCGACGAGGAGTACGTCGACGATGCCTACTACATGGGCTTCCGCCTGCTCCAGGCGCCGTTCCATGCCGTGAGCACCGAGTTCATGGCCTACGCCCACGAGCGCGGCCTGTGGGTCAACGTCTCGCACGTCGGCGACCCGGAGCAGATGCGGGCGCTCGTCGGGCTCGGGGCCGACGGCATCTTCTGCGACGACCCCGCCGTGCTGCGTTCGGTGATCGCGGAGGCGACGCCGGCCGCGGCAAGCGGAGCTTAGCGGCACTCCGCCGCCAGGGCGGCCTCCAGCGCGCGGGCCACAGCCCGCGCCGCCCGGGCGCGCGTGGTCTGTACGCCCAGTTCGCGCACACTCGTCACCCGCTCGCCGGCCAGGCCGCAGGGCACGATCAGCTCGAACAGCCCGGGCTCGGGCGCGAGGTTCAGCGCGAAACCGTGGAGCGTGATCCCGCGCCGAACGGCGATGCCGATCGCGGCGACCTTCCCTTCGGCCGTCCAGACCCCGGTCAGGCCCTCCCGCGCGAACGCCTCGACGCCCAGCTCATCGAGCGCCTCGATCAGCGCCTCCTCGAGCAATCGAAGGGCGCGGTGGAGGCCCAGGCCACGCCGCCGCAGGTCGAGGATCGGGTAGCCGACGAGCTGCCCCGGCCCGTGGTAGGTGACCGACCCGCCCCGACTCGCCTCGTGGAGCGCGATCCCGCGCGCGGCCAGCCGCTCCGGCGAGAGCAGCAGGTGCGCCGGCTCGGCCGAGCGGCCGATCGTGACGGTGGGGGGATGCTCGACGAGCAACAGGCGGTCGGCCCCTCCGGCGCGCACCGCGGCGTGGGCCTCCTCCTGCCGCGCCAACGCCTCGATCCATGCGAGCCGGCCGAGGTCCTCGACGAGCAGCGGCCGATCGCGCCGCCGGTCGGTCAGCGCAGCCACGGGGCTTGGCGGCTCTCGGCCGTGTAGCAGTGCAGTTCGATGCGGTTGCCGTCCGGGTCGGCGAGCCACGACTGGTAGCTCGCGTCATCGGCGAGATACGGGTCGGTCACCTCAACGCCGTGCGCACGGAGATCGGCCACGAGCGCGTCGATCTCGTCGACCTCGAGGCACAGGTGCTGGTAGCTGCCGCCCTCGATGGGACGGGGCTCGCCGCGGAACAGCTCGAGGAAGCCGCGGCCTCCGACATGGAGGTAGACACCGAACCGCTCTCCCTCCGCGTTCACGAAGTCGAAGGCGTGCGTCAGCCCCAGACGCTCGCAGTAGAACGCGACCGCCGCATCGAGATCCCGCACGACGAAACACAGATGAGCCAGCGCCTTCACCAGGGGAATCGCTCCTCTCGACGTCGCCGCGACGGGGCCACCTACGCTCCCGCCGCCCCTCGCCGGGCACGGCCGCGGCGACCTCGGGCCGGCGCGGCCGACCGCGGACCCCACAGGGGATCCGCGAGTTGCCCGTTCCAGTCCAGGTACGCCTCATGCAGCTCCTGGTAGGCCTCGGGCCGCTCGGCGGTGAGATCGTGCGTCTCGCCGGGGTCGGCGGCCAGGTCGAAGAGCCCCTGCCCATCGCGCGCCCGAACGAGCTTCAGGTCGCCCTTGCGGAGCGCGGCCTGCGGCTGCATCCGCCAGGCGAGCGTCTCGTGCGGGCGCTCGGTCCGCTCGCCAAGGAGGTGGGGGAGCAGGTCGATGCCGTCGAGCGCCCGCTCGGCGGGGATCGCGCCCGCCCAGCCCGCCGCGGCGAGGCAGGTCGGGTGGATGTCGAGCGAGATCACCGGGTGGTCGTAGACCCGTCCCCGCGGCAGCCGAGCCTTCCACTGCACGAGGGTGGGCACGCGGATGCCGCCCTCCCACATCCCACCCTTGAACCCGCGGAGGGGCGTGTTCCGTGAGCCGTTGGCGGAGGTCGGCCCCCCGTTGTCGCTCACGAAGAAGACGAGCGTGTCGTCCTCGATCCCCGCCCCGCGCAGCTCCCCCAGGATGCCGCCGACGGCGTCATCCATCGCGCTGAGCATCGCGGCGCAGTTGCGGCGCTTGGGGTCCTCGATCCCCCGGAAGCGATCGAGGTACTCCGCGGTCGTCTGTTGCGGGGTGTGGATCGCGCTGAAGGTGACCAGGAGGTAAAACGGCTCTGCCTTGTGGCGGCGGACGAAGTCGCGCGCCTCGCGGCCGAAGGCGTCGGTGAGGTACTCCTTCTCCTCGACGGCTTCGGTCCCACGCAAGATCGAGCCCGTGGCCCCGGCGCCCGGTAGGTACGGATGCGCTCCGCCGAGGAAGCCGAAGAACTCCTGGTAGCCGCGCCGCATCGGGTGGAACGACGGCTCGTACCCGAGGTGCCACTTGCCGACGAGGCCCGTCGCGTAGCCCGCCTCGCGCAGGCGGTCGGCCAGCGTGACCTCGCTCAGCGGGAGGCCCACGCCGGCGGCGGCCGAGGCGGCCGGTCCGGGGTTGTGCTCGTGGCCGAACCGCTCCTGGTAGCGACCGGTCTGGAGCCCGGCCCGCGTGGGGCTGCAGAGGGGCGCGGAGACGTACCCCTGGGTGAGGCGGATCCCGCCGCCGGCGATCGAGTCGATGTGCGGAGTGGGGATGTCGGCGCAGCCCTGAACGCCCAGATCGGCGTAACCGAGGTCGTCGGCCACGAGGACCACGATGTTGGGCCTCCGGCCCGCGGTCTGCGCGGACGAGCGACGGCACGACGAGACCATGCCGGCGCCCAGTCCGAGGGCTCCGAGGAACGCGCGGCGGCTCAACGGGCGGCTCATGCGGGCCTCCTTCGTGGGCGGCCCTCCCCTCCCCTCGCCAGCGACGCACGAACGGAGATGAGGTTCGCGGCGCCTACTGCTCCGCCTCCACGAGATCGTAGACCCGCACGTAGTCGACGAGGAAGGCGTCGGGGAGCGTCGCCTTCGCGATGTCGCCGGCCCAGCTGTCGGCGTTCTCGCCGATCTCGTCGCTCAGCTTCACGTAGAGCGGGACCTGGCAGACGCCGCCCGCGCGCGTGCGCCACGTCTCCCGGCCGTCGATGTAGAAGACGTACTCCTCCGGGGTCCACCACAGCGAGAAGGTGTGCCAGCCCTCCATGACCCCCGGCGCCTCGACGACCTTGCCCTCCGACTTGTGCTGGGCGCCGTAGCCATCCCAGTGGAGCGTCTGCTGGACCCGATCGTCGAGCCAGGGCTTCTCGAAGATGTCGATCTCGGCGCCGTCGCGCCCCTCGTTCTCCTCGCTGCCGACGCAGTCGTTGTACAGCCAGAAGGCCGACCAGTGGCCGGGCTGGCTCTGGAGCTTCACGCGGGCGACGTAGTAGCCGAAGGCGTGCTCGAACTTGCCGCGCGTCCGGATACAGGCGTCCAACAGCCGGTCGCCCTCGCGCAGGGTCTCCATCCGGAGGACGCCGTCGCCATTGAGCGAGATCGCCTTGCGCGACCACCAGCCGCCTCGTCGCTGGTACTCCGGCACGTCCCACTGGGTCTCGTCGAGCACCGTGCCCTCGAACTCGTCGTGGAAGGCCACCTGCCAGCGCATCCCGGCCGGCGGGGCCGGAAGGCTGTCGGCCGGGTCGAGTTCCTCGGACGCGAGGAGCGGGACCCCGAGCAGCAGGCTCGAGGCGGCGAGTGCGAGCGTCAACATGGGTTCCTCCGGTTCGGTGCGGCCCGGCTACATCTCGATGCCGGCGAAGGGGTCGTTGGTCGGATCGGTCTCGATCACCGTCGGCGTGACGAACAGCGTGACGTTCTCGACCTGGGCGCTGCGCCGCCAGCGGGGGAGGTCGCTCACCCCGATCGGCCCCTGGCCCTGGTAGAGATCGTTCAGGACGATCCGCTTGAAGCCGCCCACGGCAACGGTCTCGCCGTCGCGCACGGTCACGATCGTGTTGAACCCGCGGCTCTGGATGATCGGGAACGGCGTGCCGCCCGGGGGGGTCACCTCGCCGATCTTGCCCGAGAAGTACGGCGCGAGCAGCATCGTCACCGTGCCGTTGCCGTTGACGCGCGGGACCACGTACAGGCTCGTCTCGATCGCGCTGTAGACGACGTGGTAGACCGTGATGAGGTTGCCGCCTCGATCGTAGACCCGTTCGGGGACGAACGACGGCTCGACCGAGCGGACGGCGATGTACGCCGGGAGGCCGCTCTCGGTGACGATGAACAGGTTCTCCTCGCCGTAGCTGTTCGAGCGGGCGCGGAAGGTGTCGAGCGCGAGGCCGATGTCGCCCAGCGCCCAGCCCAGACTCAGGCCTCCGCCCCCCGCGCCGGCGGAGCCGGTGAGCTGCCCGCTGCCGCCGAGCGCCCGCCAGTTGAGCGTGTTGCCGTTGTCGAAGGTCTCCGGCGTCGAGATCGCCTTCAGGTCGACCCGGACCATCGGCGCCGGCTTGTCGATCAGCCGCAGGATCTCGAGCGCCCTGTCGACCGCCTCACGCGTGCCGCTCAACAGGAGGCTGTTCTGCTCCACCAACGCGAGCGGCGGGTCGAGACCCTCCGGCGCCCAGGCGGCGAAGCCCTGCCCGTCGCCCATGCCGACCCCGGCCGACTGGCCGAAGAGGTCGCCGTAGTAGGGGGCGAAGCCGGCCGCAAGGAAGCTGCGCGGGTTGCGCCCATAGGCCGCGAGGGCGCGTTGCTGGGCCGCGAGCGGCTCCTCGACGGTGATCCCGCCGCCGAGCGCCCCGGCGAGCTGCCGGCAATCGACGGCGAGGCAGACGTACGTCTCGGTGACCTTCGGGGGCTCCTCGCGCTGCTGCGCCGATGCGCCCGCCACGGCGGCGAGCACCCCGACACAGAGCAGCAGACAGCACCGACGCATCGGCGTCTCCTCTCCGTCACCCCCCTATCAGACGTTCGACGCCGGGGAAGTGTCCCCTCGGGGAGCGCCGGAATCGGGACCGGGCGCACAGCGAGGGGAGAGGCCGGCGGAAGGCTCCCCCCCCGCCGTGCGTGCGCCCGCACTCCCTCAACACCGGATTGTGCGGCTCAGCTCTCCCGCCTCTCGCAGGTCGAGCGTGCAGTGCAGATCGGTCTCGTCGCGGAGCGCCGAGAGCAGGTTGCCGCACGGCACATCGCGCCAGCCTTTGACGTGGTCGGTCGAGAGCAGGCTGACGAGCCGGCCGCGCTTGCGCTTGCCGCCGCGGTTGCCGAACAGCTCCCACAGCGGCAGTGGGGTGGCGTTGCCGCTGCCGTGGTGGCCGACCTTGTAGAGCGTCGTGCCCCGCACGAGGGCCGTGAGCTGCTCCTCGCCGAGCGCGTAGCGCCAGTTCTCGACCTGCGCGTCCCCGCTGAACAGAAGACTTCTGTCCTCCCACTGGAACAGCAGGACCAGGCTCGTGTTGTTGATCCAGGAGTTGATCTGCGCGAGCAGCGAGCAGACCGAGAGCGATTGCAGGCGGTCGAGCTTGCGGATGAGCCAGCGGTCGGCCGGGGAGGCGCTGCGCAGGTCGATGGCCTTTGCGCCGATCGCGCTCGCGGGGTCCGGTGCGGCGGCATCGAGGGCCGCCAAGGCGGCGAGGTTCCAGGTCTCACCCGCGACGTGCCCGTCCTCCGTGGTCACGGAGGGCTCCTGCTCCGGCGTCGGGGGGCCGAGGACGGTGACCGTGACGCCGGGCAGGACGTCGCCCAGCGCGCTGCGCATCCCGGCGTGGAGGTACTCGCGCGCGCCTCCCATCGTCGCGAGTCTTGCGACCGCGCTCTTGTTCTTGATCTCGAGGTCCGCGAGGAAGCGCGCCCCCTCCCGGTCGGCCGTATGGGCCGCTCCGAGCAGTCCCTCCAGGTGCTCGTCGACCGCTTCGACGGTCCGCGCGGCCCGAGCCAGCCCCGCGGCGACGAGGCCCCTCGCGCCCTCGACCGGCGCACCCTTGTCGCCGGGCTGCACGTCGGGGTCCTCGGTCCAGGGCTGGACGACGAGCCCCGGCTGCAGCGCTTCCAGCTTGTCGCCCCGCGGGCCGTCGGCGAAGCCGCTCAGGTGGTCGAGATGGCGGTGGGTGACGACCGCCGCGTCGAGATGGCCGCCGCAGTCGGCGACAACCTGGTCGACGACACGGGCCATCTGGCCACGGGGGGCCTGGCGCGTGCCGCAGTCGATCAGCACCTGCCGCCGGTCCCGCTCACCGTAGTCGAACGTGAGCAGGAAGCAGTCGCCGAAGCCGACATCGTACAGGGTCACCGAGGCGCCCCTCGGGCCGGCCGTATGGTCAGCCATTCGCGCCACCTCCCCATCCCCCGCTCGCGGGCCGTAGCGCGCGGTGGCGCGAGTAGCGCATCCCCCGCGCGGCGCTGTCGGTGAAGCCGTAGCCTGTCTGCGCGTCGCCGATCTCGTTGCGCACGAGATACTCGAGCCGCTTCCCCTGCCGGGGCCAGTCGTCCAGACGCTGCCGGATGTGATACTTGAGGCGGCCGTAGTCATCGAAGACGAGCACACCGCCGCCCGGGAGCCGGATCCGCGCATGGTCGGCGAGGCCGGGGGGGCGCGCGACGCCCAGCCGCGCCAGCTCGGCAGCCGTGATCTCGAGGTACTGCACGTACTCCGCCACCGTCTCGCGGAGCGTGAAGCCGTCCGGGGCGACACGGACACACGGCCGGACCGAGGTCACGCGCGTGTAGGCCGGCGGGTAGATCCGCAGGATGGCCTGGTTGTCCCACAGGAAGCGCCAGACGGCGTCCGGATCGCGCTCGAGTTCCTCGCGATGGCTCCCGCCGTAGCACAGCTTCGCCGCTTCGTCGGGCGGCTCCCATGTGCCGGCGCGGTCGCCGGTGACCTTCTTGCTCGCCGGTTCGATACCCCATCCCGCGAACTCGAGCAGCAGCTTGGCGCGGTAGCCGTACCTCCCGTCGCTCGGCACCAGCTCGAAGTCCGATGTGAGCAGGGCCGAGAGGTAGTCGTCGAAGGTCAGCTCGACCGGCGGGCAGTAGTCGAGCGCGCGGATGCACATGGTGAGCAGGTGCTGGGCCGCGTCGGCGCCGTCCTCGGCCACCCGCTGGACCCGCACCGTCTCGCCCGCCTCGCGAATCCACTCCTCGAGCCGCGCGCACCAGACGGCGACGAAAGCCCGCAGGATCGCCGAGGTGAGGATCTCCCCGCGCTTGTAGCGGTCCTCGTAGTCCGTGCTCCGCAGCGCGCCCGGGGAGGGGGGAGCTTCGACCGCCCGCCGGAGCGCCTCCGAACGGAAGCCGCTGGTCTCCTGACCGAACTGCTCGGCGAGGCCGAGGAGGGCGGTCGCGCACAGGGAGTCCCGGTCGAGACAGCCGACCTTGATCGAGCCTGCCTTGGCGCCCCGGCACTCCCTCTTCGCCAGCAACAGCTTCGCGACCACCTCGCGCATCGAGAACACGGAGAGCAGCGCGACGGTGTCGGCCAGCCCCTCGTGGAACGCCGCCTGATCGGGCCCCGAGGGAAGCAGGTAGCCGCTCCGCAGACCATCGATCAGCGCGTGTGTCGTCTCGTGGGCCACGATGTCGTGGGAGAGACAGGTGAAGACATGGGCGCCCGACTTCGCCGTGAACGCGCCGAACAGCAACCCGCGCGCCTCGCGTGAGTAGAACGCGTTGGCCTGGGCCAGCGCATGCGGCGCCAGGTAGAGCTGGTGGCCGTCGAAGCCCCAGGGGACCTGTCGGCCGAGAGCCGCCTCGAACCGTGCCAGCAGGCGCATGACGATGGCGTAGACGTTCTGGGCGTGGAACGCGCGGTCGTTCACGAAGGAGTCGTCCTCGAAGCCGTCCGTGGCATCCCGGCTCCCGATGTCGACAGCCGGGTACACCTCGCGTCGGACCGCGTCGAAGGAGACCACCCGAACGCGGTGGCCCACCGGCCCCGCGTCGAGCCGCTCGTAGGCCACGTCCACCTTCTCGGTGAGCACGCGCCCGTCCGGTCCCTTCACGGTCGGGTCCTGCGCGACGATCCGGAGCGTGCGTAGCGCGGGCATGGCGGATCCCCCTTCCCCTCTCGTACCGATGGCGCGGCGGCGCCGAGCGCTACCCCGGCCAGTCGTCGTCCCACGTGCGCCTGTGAAGCTTCATCGTGCCACCGTCGATCCACACGATGTCGGCGGCGTCGTGGCGCCACGAACCGGAGTTGATGTACGGGTAGTCCGCGCCCTCCACGCGGACGAGGCGCTCCTCCGGGTTGTGCGTGTGGCCCATGACCACCCCGTCGACAGAGGTCGCCGGGTCGCGCCGCAGCTCCCCGATGCGCTCCGCCGCGACGCGCCGCCAGTGCGGGCCCGCGTAGAGCACGGCGACGAGTTGCTCGAGCAGCCCCGGGCCGGCGGCCGCCGGCGCGACGCCGAACGCGCCTTCGAGCGCCGGGCCGCGCGCTCCGGCGAGGAGTGCCGCGACGGCCTCCCGGTCCTCGTAGTCGTCCAGCTCGCGCTCGATGGCGCTCGCGAGCGAAGCGGCGGCCTCGTCCCGCTCCGCGCGCTCCCCGCGATCCGACTGCCAGGCACGCAGCGTCTGTGCCCGCAGCTCCTCCGCGTCGGCCGGCGACCCGCCCTCCGCGCCGCCGGCGAGCCCGAGCACGCCCCCCCCGGCCGGCGCCCGCCGCAGCACCAGCTCCGCGGTGTAGCGGACGTACTCCCACAGCCAGGGGTCGTACAGGTGGCCATGCTCGACGAGGAAGGTCTTGTCGCCGGAACGGACCCGCACGGAGGGGTATCCGATCCGGACCGGAGGGTCGTCGGTGTCGATGCTCAGGCCCACGATGCCCGAGTCGTGGTTGCCGATGACGTAGCAGATCGCCTTGCCCGCCTTCGCGACCGTCGCGAGCCCCTCGAGGACGTCGGCGTAGGTGGGCAGCAACGGATGCCCCGTCTTCTGCGGCACATCGAGGAGATCGCCGCCGATCACCAGCCGCGTGATCTCGGCGCTGTCGGCGACCCAGGTGAAGAACTCGCCGAACCGTTGCCTCTTGGCGCGCGCGCCCTCCGCGCCCAGGTCCTTCTCCCATGCGTCCATGTGCACATCGGAGATCAGTACGGTAGGCCCATCGCTCATGTGTGCCCCTCCCATCCGGCCGTGCCGAGCCAGTCGCTCGCCCCACTGCAGGCCCAAGCCCGCTGCGTCGCGCGGGCCGCGCGGTCGCGCCAGCGGGGGAACCTTCGGGAGCGGGACCGCGTCACCTGCGTCGGTCTCCACGACAGCGGGAGGGATGCCGCGGGCCCTCACGAACCCCCTCTCCGCCGCCCCGGCCAGGCGGCGGGAAGGGCTGTGGCGACCGTGCGGATCGGGCAGTGGGCGATCGTCCTCTCAGCAGGCTGCGCTGCGCTGTTTGTCGGCGCCGCGGAAGCCAAGGACGGCGCAGGGGGCAACCTCCTCGCCGATCCCTCGTTCTCCGCCGCGCGGCTGGAGGCGCCCGATGGCTGGCGCCCGCGGGCCTGGGCCGGGGAGGCGGCCTGCCGCTTCGGCGTGGAGACGCCGGGCCGCGCGGGGGGCCGCTGCGTCTCGATCGCCTCCGAGGCGGGCGCCGACGCGGCCTGGACCGTGACGGTGGCGGTCGAACCCGAGACGTGGTACCGCCTCTCGGGATGGATCCGCACCGAGCGCCTGCGGGGCGCGACGGGGGCCCTGCTCAACATCCAGAACCTCCAAGCGGTCCGGACGCCACCGGTGCGCGGGACGCGGGGCTGGACCCGCGTCGCCGTCGACTTCCGCACCGGCGCCGAGCGGGAGCTGGAGATCAACTGCCTCTTCGGCGGGTGGGGCTCCTCCGCCGGCCGGGCCTGGTACGACGACATCGCTCTGGAGCGGAGAGCCACGATGGACGGACAGCCCTGCGCCGAGGTCTCGGTCGCCCGCGAGGCCACGCTCACGCCGTACGGCCGGAGGGTCTTCGGCGGCTTCCTCGAGCACTTCGAGGGACAGGTCTACGGCGGCGTGTACGACCCGGGCTCGCCGCTCGCCGACGCCGAGGGCTACCGGACCGACGTCATCGAGGCACTCCGGGCCCTGCGACTGGCCGTCGTGCGTTGGCCCGGCGGCTGCTTCGCGAGCGGCTACCACTGGCGCGACGGGGTGGGCCCGGACCGGAGGCCCGTGCCCGATCCCGTGTGGGGCGTGGTGGACCGCAACACCTTCGGCACCGATGAGTTCGTCGAGTGGTGTCGGCGGGTCGGCTGCGAGCCGTACCTCTGCACGAACGCCGGCAACGGGACGGCCGAGGAGATGCGCGACTGGGTCGCATACTGCAACCGGGACGGCGGGCCGCATGTGGGGATCTGGAGCATCGGCAACGAGAACTGGGGCGCACACGAGATCGGGGCCCGGACTCCGGCGGAGTGGGGTCCGCTCGTGCGTCACGCGGCCGACCTCATGCGCGCCGCCGATCCCTCGATCGAGCTGATCGCGGCCGCGACGCCCGACCGCGACTGGACCCTGCCGTTGCTCCGGGCCGCGGGCGAGCGGCTCGATCAGGTCGCCGTCCACGCCTACTGGCTCCCCCTGTGGGGCGAGAACGCCACCCCCGACTACCTCACCTGCCTCGCGAGCGCAGACGACCCCGATCGCCTGCTCGATCGCGTCCTCGACGTCCTCGACGAAGCAGGCTGCCGCGGACGGGTGAAGATCGCGTTCGATGAGTGGAACCTCCGCGGCTGGCACCACCCGGGCTTCCCTCGGAAGGAGGTCGGCGATCCGACGGACCCGGCGACCGCCGCCCTGATCGCCGCGCGGGCGCGGAACGCGATCGCGTCGCAGTACACGATGGCCGACGCCGTCTTCTCGGCCGGGTTCCTCAATGCGAGCCTGCGTCACGCGGCCGACATCGGCATGACCAACATCGCGCCGATCGTGAACACGCGCGGCCCGCTCTTCGTACACGAAGGCGGCCTCGTCAAGCGGACGACCTACCATGTCCTGTGGATGTACGCGAACCTGCTCGAGGAGAGCGTCGCCGAGGCCGGGCTCGTCACGACCCCGCTCGGGGGCGCGGCCGGCAGCGCGCAGACCGTCGACGCGCTCGTGACCTGCGATGTCGCACGCCGCCGGTGGCGGATCGCGCTCATCAACCGCCACCCCTCGGCTTCCGTGCCCTGCTCGCTCGACCTCAATGGCCGGAGGCTGGAGGGAGAGTACCGGACGACGGTGCTCGCGGGCGACTCGCCCGATGCCTACAACACCATCGAGCAGCCGGAGCGGGTCCGGCCGGAGATCGTGACGCTCCCGTTCGCCGAGGGCCGTACGCTGCTGCCGCCCCACTCCATCTCGATCGTCGAGATCAGTGAGTAGCGGCCGGCGGGCTCCCGAGCCGGCAGACCGCCTCGGGGCTCGTGAGTTCCGCGAGCTGGCCCTCCGTGAGGAGGCCCTCGGCGAGCACCATCGCGCGGATGCTCCCGCCCTCGGCGCGCGCGCGCTCGGCGATCCGGCAGGCGTGGTCGTAGCCGATGACGGGCACGAGGGCCGTGAGGAGCGCCGTCGAGCCCTCGACGTGGGCCCGGCACCGCGCCTCGTCGGCCCCGAGGCCTTCGACGCAGTGGGCACGGAGCACCTCGCAGGCCCGGGCGAGCAGATCCTCGCTCTCGAGCAGGCACAGCGCCACGAGCGGCAGGAAGGCGTTCAGTTCGAGGTTACCGGCCGAGCAGGCATGGGCGATGACCTGGTCGTGGCCCAGGACGAGCATCGCGACCTGGCTGACGGCCTCGGGGATCACGGGGTTGACCTTGCCCGGCATGATCGACGAACCCGCCTGACGCTCGGGCAGCCGGATCTCGCCGAGGCCCGCGTCGGGACCCGAGGACATCAGCCGCAGGTCGGTGCTGATCTTGAGGAGCGTCACCGCGCAGGCCTTGAGGATCCCCGAGACCTCCACGTAGACATCGGCGTTCTGCGTCGCCTCGACGAGGTTCTCGGCACGGGCGAAGCCGATGCCCGTGATCTCCCGGAGCGTCTCGACCACGCGGAAGATGTACTGCCGCGGCGCCGTCACGCCGGTGCCGATCGCCGTCCCGCCGAGGTTGACGACCCGGAGCCGCTCCTCACACTTGTAGACTCGCCACCGGTCGCGGTTGAGGGCTTCGGCGTAGGCGCTCATCTCGCGGCCGAGCGTCGTGAGGACGGCGTCCTGCAGCTCGGTCCGGCCGACCTTCACGACGTGGGCGAAGCGCTTCTCCGCCTGCTGGAAGGCCTCCTGGAGCGCCAGGACCTGCTGCTCGAGCCGGTGCAGGAGGCGGATCGCGGCGAGCTTGAGCGCGGTCGGGAAGGTGTCGTTCGTCGACTGGTGGAGGTTGAGATCCTCGATCGGCGAGACGCGCCCGTACTGGCCGAGCGGCTCGCCGAGCAGCGCCAGCGCGCGGTTGGCGAGCACCTCGCTCACGCCCAGGTTGGTGCTCGTGCCCGCCCCCCCCTGCAGCGCGTCGATCGGCACGTGGTCGGTCAGCAGCCCCTCGGCCATCTCGAGACACGCCCGCTCGATCGCCTCGGCCTTCGCCGGGTCCTCCGCCCACGCGCCGAGCGCTCGGTTGGTTCGGGCGCAGGCGAGCTTCACGCAGCCGAAGGCCTCGACCAGCGCCGGGTGGACGGGCGCGCCGCGGAGCGGGAAGTTCGCCCGGGCCCGCATAGTGTGGACCCCGTACAGCGCGTCGGCCGGCACGGCCATCTCGCCGAGGAGGTCGTGCTCGGTGCGGTACTCAGCCATCGACGGTCGCTCCATCGTAGAGGGAGGGGGCGCGACGCCTAGCAGTAGACGTCCCGCTCGCCGGCGCGGACCTTCGCGAACATCGCCTGCGCGCGCTGCCGCGGCCCCTCGTCCATCAAGCCGAGGAACCGCTCGATCGCCTGCTCGCCGACCGCCAGCGTCTCGGGGCTCGCGTAGTCGTAGAGGTACTCCGCGAATGTCGAGATCGCGTTGGGGTCGCAGTGGTCGCGGATCGCGCCCGGCTTCGCAAGATCCATGAAGTCGGCGCCGGTCCGGCCGAGCCGGTAGCAGCCGGTGCAGAACGATGGGATGTAGCCCAGTCCGGCGATATCGCGGATCACCACATCGAGCGGCCGGTGATCCCCGAGCGAGAACTGCTCGCCGTGCTCGCGGTCGTCGTCGGCCGAGTATCCGCCGGGGTTGGTGCGGCTCCCGGCGCTGATCTGGGAGACGCCCAGGGCGAACGCCTCGCGCCGCAGGTTGGCCGTCTCGCGGGTCGAGAGGATGATCCCCGTGTAGGGCACCGCGAGGCGGAGGATCGCGACGATCTTGCGGAAGTCCGTGTCGCCGACGGCGTGGGGTGGGTGGGTGGCGATGTCGGACCCGGTCGCGGGCTCGAGCCGCGGCACGGAGATGGTGTGCGGCCCCACCCCGTAGGCCTGCTCGAGATGGCGGATGTGCTGGAGAAGCGCGAGGACCTCGAAGCGCCAGTCGGCGAGACCGAACAGCACGCCGATGCCGACATCGTCGATCCCGGCCTGCATCGCGCGGTCGGGAGCGGTCAGGCGCCAGTCGTAGTCGGCCTTCTGGCCGGCGACGTGCATCTTCGCGTAGGTCTCGCGGTGGTAGGTCTCCTGAAAGATCTGGTAGGTGCCGATCTGGGCCTTCTTCAGCTCGCGGAACTCCTCGAGGCTGAGCGGCGCGATGTTCACGTTCACCCGCCGCACCTCGCCCTTGCCCGAGCGGGTCGCGTAGACCGTCGCGATCGAATCGAGCACGTACTGGAAGCCCTGCTGCGAGGGGTACGACTCGCCCGCGACGAGCAACACGCGCTTGTGGCCCTGCTCGACCAGCACGCGAACCTCGGAGGCGATCTCCTCCTGGCTCAGCGCGCGTCGCTTGACCTCCGTGTTGCGGGCGCGGAAGGCGCAGTAGAGGCATTCGTTCTTGCACATGTTCGAGATGTACAGGGGCGCGAACAGCACGAGGCGGCACCCGTAGATGGTCTCCTTGACCTGCCGGGCGGTCTGGAACAGCTCGGCGAGCAGCTCGGGATCGCTGACCGTCGCGAGGACCGCGACCTCCTCGGCCTCGAGGCCCTTCAGCTCGGCGGCCCGGGCCAGCACGGCCCGGACCTCGGAAGCGTCCGCTCGGGACTTGTGCTCCAGCGCCGTCCATGCCGCTTGCTCGTCGATGATCTGTCCGTCGTAGCCGTAGGTGCTGTCCATGCTGCTGCCACCTGTCAGGAGTGGGGAATCGAGAACGCTTCCCATTATAGACCCGGAGCCGCAGGCGTGCAGGGCCATCTTCGCCCTGCACGATCCGGTGGTGGCGGCGAGGTGCCCGGAACGGCGTTCCGGGGTAGAACGTCAGTAGGAGTGGGAGCCCGGTTCGAGGTGAGTGCGATGGTTTGCCCCTTCTGCTACGGATGGAACGAGGCCGATGCCGCGGAATGCCTCCACTGCGGGCGCAGCCTGACGTCGACGCCCGAGGATCGGCGCCGGCGCAAGGCCGAGACGGCGTCGGAGCCGCTGATCCTCCCCGAGGAGTCGCCGGCGCGTCGGAGCACACCGAGCGCGGTGCTCGTGGCGGTCGGCATCGCCGCGGTGCTGATCTGCGCGGCGGTCCTCGCTCTGCCGCGTCTGGTCCACCGCAACCGCGCGCCGCGCGCGCCCCACATCGTCTCGCAACCGGGCGCGCAGGCGGGCCTTACCCCGGCGGGCCGGTAGGCTACTTCCACCCCCCGCGGCGCCCCGTCGGCCGGCACGCCCTGGACCTCGCCCTCCGCCGCGACCGGCCTCGAGCCGCAGCCGAACACGACCGCCGAGGAGGCGCCCTACGTCTCCGCTCCCTACGGCGAGGCCCTGCCCGATGGCACGGTGCTCCCCGCCGACTACGAGCGAGCCATCGGCCAGTTGCGCTACGAGCAGTTCCGGGCCGAGGAGGAGTACGCCAAGTCGGTCGGCGCGCTCGCGCGCCAGCAGGAGGAGACGCAGCGGCGGCAGGCGACCGAGCTGGCGCAACTCGAGGAGCAGCGCCGGCGGACCGAGCAGGCCTACCAGGATCGGATCGCGCAGCTCGAGGCGCAGCAACAGGCGATGCGAACGGAGTATGGCCGTACCCTGAGCGACGTGCAGGCCCAGCAGGCGGCCCAGCAGGAGCAGAGCGAGCGGGAGGTTGCGGAGCTGAAGCGCGAGCAGATCGACGCCGCCACCCGCTACCAGATCGCGGCCGACCGCATGCGCCGTGAGCAGGAGAGTCTCCGGACCGCGCAGGCGAAGCTCGTCGCTGACCACGCGGCTCAGGTCGCCGACCTCGAGAAGCGCCAGTCCGACCTCGAGAAGCAGCTCAACGAGGCGCGCGCGCCCAACGCACAGACGACGCGAACCGGCCCCCCGGCCGCGGGATAGCGGACCGGCCGAGCGTGCCCCCCCCCGGGGCCCCCGCCCCCGCCGCGCCGGTTGGCGGGCGAGGCGGGGCTGCCGCAAGGGCCTACACGGGCCCGAGGTTCTTGAACAGGTACAACCCGTCCTTGCCGGGGGCGACGACGTCGGGCCAGCCGTTGCCGTCGACATCCTCGACCCACAGGTAGATCCCCGCGCCGCTCGCCCGGCCGGCCGGGCCGTAGTCGAGCGTGCGGCGCTCGAACGTGCCGTCGCCGATCTCGAAGTAGTAGACGCCCAGCGGATCGAGGCTGCCGGGGTCGTGCTCGGCGTGGGCGCGGTACCGCTTGCCGGTGAGCAGCTCGACCTGTCCGTCGTTGTCGAGATCCACCAACTGCAGCTCGTGGTACTGCGAGCGGTCGGGGTCGATCGCGTGGCGGGTCCAGGTCCGCTTGTCGCCGTCCTTGCCCTGCTCGTACCAGTCGAGGCCGTAGTCGTGCGCCTGGCTCACGATGAGGTCGGCGAGGCCGTCCCGGTTCACGTCGTACACGACGAATGGCACCGTCGCGCTGCCGAGGTTCCACTCGGGGTGCCAGGCCCACGTGCCGCCGTAGGTGTCAACCGGCGCCTCGAGCCAGCCGCCCGCGAAGAGCACGTCGGGCCGCTTGTCGCCATTCACGTCGCCGAAGCCGATCCCGTGGCCGCCCCCGCCCTCGGTCGCGAGCTGGTGCTTGGTGAAGGTCCCCTTGCCCTTGCCCGCGGCGTCGCGGTCGAGCGCGTAGCAGACCACGGGCGACGTCACGGGGAAGACCTCGACCAGGCCGTCGCCGTCGATGTCGTAGAAGCAGTTGCGCTCGATCGGTCCGATCTGGTCGATGACATGCACCGGCCACTCGGTGGGCTTGCCCTTGGGGTTCTCCTCCCACCGGAGCGTGTTGCCCCAGTAGCCGCCGGTGACGATGTCGAGGTAGCCGTCGCCGTTCACGTCCATCGGGTAGTCGGAGAAGTCGTCGTAGTAGTCGCCGGCGGGCTGGATGTCGGTGATCTTGTGGGCCACCGTGTAGTCGGGGCCCTCGTACCAGTACTCGCCGGAGACGATGTCTACCGTGCCGTTGCGGTCGACGTCGAAGGCCGAGGCGGCCTCGTACGTGCCGGTCCCGATCCTCTGGCGCTCGAAGGCGAGCACGGGGTTCGAGCCCTGCTGGAGCGCGAGCCCCAGGGAGAGTGCGAGAAGCGCGGTCATCGAGGTGTCCCTTCCGGATCGCTACTGCGGGATCGCGACGCCCTCGGGCGTGGTGAGGCGCAGGCTGAAGTTCCAGCCGCCTCCGCCCTGGCTGATCTTGACGAGGATGCGGTTCTTGCCCGCGACGAGGTGGGCCGGCGCCTGGTCCTGGTCGAGCTGCGCGCCCCGGTCGATGTCGTGGTTGTGGACGACCTGGCCGTTGACCCAGACCTTGATGCCGTCGTCGGAGGCCATCCGCAGCACCACGTCGCGCTCGGTGGCGGACTCGACCTCGGCATAGGCGTAGGCGACGACCTTCTCGGGCATGCCGTAGAGCTGCATCAGGTCGGCCGTTCCCGTGGGGTTGTCGGCCGAGAGATCGATCCAGCCCACGTCGCCCTTGGGTGTCTGGTAGGTCGCGCCGAGGTCGATCTCCGGCTCGCCGACGTTGGCCGCGTCGAGCCCGGTGCCCGGTCCGCCGAATGGGAAGCACCCGACGACCTTCCACTGCGGGATGAAGCCGAGCCGGCGGCCGAGCTTCATCTCGCCCGCGCTCGCGCCAAGCTGCCCGATGAGGGCCGAGACGTCGGCGCCCACGAGCGGCTGGCCGAGGAGGGTGTCGAGCGCGGCGTTGGCTTGCTCGGTGCGGCCCGCACGGAAGAGCGAGCCGGCGACCGCCACGCGCGCGGCGGCAGGGAGACCCTCGAAGCTCGTGAGGCCGCCGGCGCCGAGCAGGAGGTCGAAGCCGCCTGCGCTCGGGCACGCGATGAGACCGGCTAGGGCGCGGTCGCGCTCCGGCTGGTCGGCCGCGAGGACATAGAGGTGACCGTAGGCGAGGCCGGCGGGGTCGATGAGGCCCTTCGCCCGCAGGCTGTCGGCGAGCTTCCACAGCGCGGCGCAGCCGGCGGCGGCCGAGTCAGGGTCCTTTGATGCCGCGATCTCGGCGAGGACGGGGACGGCCTCGGCGCTGCCGACCTTGGCGAGCGCGCCGACCGCGACACTGCGGAGCGCGGGGTCGTCGGAGCGGACGGCCTCGGCCACGAGCGGCACGAGCGGAGCGCCGCCCCGCTTGCCCATCATCGCGACCATCGCGGGCCGGGCCTCGGCTGGGAACTCGGGGTAGGCCGCCGCGATCGCGGCATCGGCGCCGCGGCCCCGGATCTCACCGAGAGCCATCGCGGCGGCCTCCTGGTCGCCGGTGTCGCCGTTGACCGCGGCCCGAACGATCCGCGGCGCCACGCTCTCGTCGCCGTACCGGCCGAGGCCCATCATCGCGGCGGCGCGGAGGACCGGGTGGCTCGCACGGTCGAGCGCCTTCGCGTAGTACTTCATCGCGAGCTGCCAGTTGCCGCCCTCGAGCACGAGCTGGTCGAGTGCGCGGAGGAAGGCATCCTCCGTCTCGAAGGCGGTCTCGGGCGTGGCCTTCAGCACGACGGCGTTGAGCGGGCGGACAAGCCGCGGGTCGCTGGCGCGCCCCACGGCTCGCACGGCCGCGGCGCGGACGGAGGCGTCGCCATGGCCGAGCAGGGCCACCACCGGCTGCGAGGTGACCTCCTCGGGGCGGCCGATCTGGGCGAGCGCGTTCAGCACGGCAGTCGTCCACCCGGGCTGCGCGGGGTCGAGCGCGGCGATCAGTGCCGCCCGGGCCTCGGCCGTGTCGATCCGCTCGAGCGTCGCGCGAACGGGCTCACGCCACTTCTCGTCTTCGAGCAGTGCGGTGAGCGGGGCGAGGTCGGCGCTCTCCGGCACGCCGACCGAGAGGTACTTGAGTAGCCGGCGTACCGTGCCGTCGGAGCGGCCCTTGCCGAGTTCGGCGAGGATCAAGCCGGTGGCGGCGGCGCCATCGCGCTCGCGGCCCGGCGCGGCGCACAGGTTGACGATCGCCCAGGCGACGTCATCGGCCGCGAGGGACGTGGTGGGGTCGGCGCTCTCGAGCACGGGCAGCACGCGGGCCAGGGCGTCGACGCCGTAGCGCGGGAGGAGCTGGATCGCGTCGACCTGCGTGGCGCCCGGAGTCTGGAGCCCCTCGATCAGGCTCGCGACGCCCGGGTCGGCCGCGTGGGCACTGCCCGTGACCACGAGGCCGACGAGGCAGAGAAGGACAGCCCATCGCTGTGTGGTGCGCATGATCAGCCCCCTAGAGGTGCCACGGCGCCCGGTAGGGGCGGGTGAGGAGTCGGTCGGCGGCGGGGTCGCCGAGGAAGCGCTCGGCGTCGCCGTCCCAGTTGAGCGTGCGGCGCGTGTCGAGCGCGATGCCGCCGAGCAGCACCGTCGAGGTCGCGCGATGGGCGATCTCGACATCGGCGTTGGGCCGCTGCCGGGTCTTGATGCACTCGATGAAGTTGGTGTGGTGGGTCTCGACGTCGATCCAGGGATCGCCCGTCTCCTTGGTCTCGGGAACGCCCAACTCCGGGGGCTCGACGACGAAGCTGCCGCGATCCATGTAGAGGCGGCCGCCGGTGCCGTTGAAGCGGATCCCGTAGCCCTTGCCATTCATCGCTCCCGTGTGGCGCTGCTCCCAGGTGACATCGCAGCGGCGGAACTTGTAGAGGATCTCGAGATCCTCGTGGTCGTCGTTGCCCGGCACGGCGCGGTAGCTGCCGCCGCTGCCGGCGATCGCGAGCGGCCACTCCTCCCGGATCCCCCACAGGACGATGTCCATGAGGTGGACGCCCCAGTTGGTCAGCTCGCCATTGGCGTAATCGTGGAAGGCGCGGAAGCTGTACTGCCGCTGCGGGCTGTACGGCACCCAGGGCGCGGGGCCGAGCCACAGCTCCCAGTCGAGGCCCTCGGGCACCTCGGCAGGCGTCTCGGGGCCGGTCTGGCCGTTCGGCCCGATCCACGAGCCGGCGGCTGTGACCTGGCCGATCTTGCCGGAGTGGACGATCCCGATGGCGTCCTGGAACAGCTTCTGCGAGCGCTGCTGGGTGCCGACCTGGACCACGCGGCCATAGCGGCGCGCGGCCTCGACCATCGCGCGGCCCTCGTGGATCGTCGTCGCAACTGGTTTCTCGACGTAGACGTCCTTCCCCGCCTGGCAGGCGAGGATGCAGGTGAGCGCGTGCCAGTGGTCGGGCGTCGCCGAGAAGATCGCGTCGACGTCGGGCCGCTCGAGCACGCGGCGGAAGTCCTGGTACCACTCGCACGAGCCGCCGACCTTGTCGCGCGCCGCCTGGGCCCGCGGGATGAAGGCGTCGCAGCAGGCGACGACCTCGGCGTCGGTGCGTTTGATGAGGCTGTCGAGGTGGCGGTTGCCCATCCCCCCGCAGCCGATCATCGCGAGACGAACCTTGTCGTTCGGGCCGGCCTGCGCGCGCGCGGGGGCAACCCAAGCGCCCGCGGCGAGACCGGCGGCGGCGACGCGCGCCGCCATTCCGAGGAACTGGCGTCGATGGAGCCCTGGAGACTCTGCCATGCGGATCCTCCCAGACGTGGTGTGTCGGACGCATGGGGTTTCCCGTGTGGCGCCAGGAAGGCCTTCGCCGTTGTGCGCCCGCCCAGCCGGAGGACCGCGGCGCCCTCGCCCCGAATACGCAGGGCACAACGGGTACCGGGCCCTAGGCCCTCGGAAGACGGTGCGAGTCCGTCGCTGCCCCGCAACTGTGACCGGGTACGAAGGCCGCACGACGCCACGGGCGAGAGCCCGGAAGGCGCGGCCGGTAGGATGATCCGGAAGCCAGGAGACGGCCCGTCGATGCCGGTAGGAACGCTCCTCGCGGGTGGGAGCGGGTGGAGCGGCACATCGCCGCGCCCTCCCCTCCCCGAGTAGCTCCTGCGGATCGGTCGTGGGACCATGGTCGGAACGGGCGCGCCGCGCGTACTGCTCTTCACGGGGGATGGCAAGGGGAAGACGACCGCCGCACTGGGGATGGCGCTCCGTGCCGCCGGCCACGGCAAGCGCGTCCTCGTCCTCCAGTTCCTCAAGAGCCTCGACGACACCGGCGAGGTCCTCGCCCTCCGCGCGATGCCGGGCGTCGAAGTCCGCACGACCGGCCTGGGCTTCGTCCGGGGCCAGGAGGAGGGTCTGGTAGGTCACCGAGACGCCGCCCGCGAGGCGCTGCGCGGCGCCCGGCAGGCTCTCGCACATGGCTCGGCCGACGTGTACGTCCTCGATGAGATCTGCTGCGCGCTGGTGTGTGGGCTGGTGAGCGAGGAGGAGATCCTCGATGCGGTCGCGCTCGCGCCGGCGGACTCCGTGGTGGTGCTGACCGGCCGCGGCGCGACGCCGGGGCTCATCGCGCGGGCCGACACCGTCACCGAGATGCGCTGCGTGAAGCACGCCTACCACACGGGCGTCCCGGCGCAGGTGGGCGTCGAGATGTAGGGCCGGACAGGTGCATCGGGAGCCGCCGCGAAGGCAGGCGGGGGCGGACGCTGCCGCATGGGAGGACCGATGTGCAGAGAAGGACCGCACTACGGCTCATGGCTGCGGCTCTGGCGTCCGCCGGAGCCGCCCTCGGCCAGGAGCCGGCGGACTCGGGCTCGATGCGTGCGGCGCGCGCAGCTGCGGCCCACCGCACCCGACGGATCATCCTGAACAACGACGGCAACGACTGCCGCAACTCGCCGCCCGGGACGCCGCACACGGCCGAGGCCTTCCTCGCGCGGCGTACGAGCCCACTCGTCGGCTCGCACGTGGACGCCATCTTCTGCTGTACGGGCGTGTTCAACTCGTACACGCAGGCGAGCCGGGAGACCGAGCTCAGAGGGCACGGCGACCAGGGCGCCGAGGACTGGGCCCACGAGCTGATCGCGACCGGTAGCGACTCACTCGCGACGATGGTCGACTTCGGCCACAAGCAGGGGTGGGAAGTCTTCTGGTCGATGCGGATGAACGATACGCACGACTCGGCGGATGGAGCGCTGTTCTGCCAGTGGAAGACCGATCATCCCGACCTGCTGATGGGCACGAAGGGCCAGCGCTTCCCGTACGGCGGGCGCCGCTGGTCGGCCGTCGACTACGGCAAGCCGGAGGCGCGCGAGAAGGTCCTGCGGATTCTCGCCGACGTCGCCACCCGCTACGACGTCGACGGCCTCGAGCTGGACTTCTTCCGTCACCCGGTCTACTTCCGCCCGCAGATGACCGGTGACCCCGTTACCGAGGAGCAGTGCGACATGATGACCGGCCTGCTCCGCCGCGTGCGAGCAGTGACGGAGGAGGTCGCGCGGCGGCGCGGACGCCCGATGCTCATCGCCGTCCGGGTGCCGGACTCGCTCGGCTACGCGCGCGCGATCGGCCTCGACCTGGAGCGGTGGCTCGCCGACGACCTCGTCGACATCGTCACGGGGAGCTGCTACTTCCACCTCGAGCCGTGGGAGAACCTGGTCGCGCTGGGCCGCCGCCACGATGTGCCGGTGTACGCCTGCCTCTCGGGCTCGCGCCTCGTGAGCGCCTCGAGCCCGGAGGACCCGGGCGACCGCAAGGCGTGGCGCGGCGAGGCGTGGAACGCGTGGCAGGCCGGCGTGAGCGGCATCTACACGTTCAACCGGTTCGACCCGCGCGACCCCATCTTCTGGGAGCTGGGCGATCCCGCGACCCTCGAGGGCCTCGAGCGCACCTACACGCGGAACGTCGGCAAGAGCATGGGCTCGTGGCTCAAGGGCGGCGACAGGTTCGTGGTGCCAGACTAGGAGGGGAGTCGGACATCCCCTCCAGTAGGGGCTCTGCCCCTGACCCCGCCGGAGGGCGAGCCCTCCGGACCACCCGCGAGCCAAGCGCGGGCCGCCACCGGGCGAGGTACCCGATGGCCCTGCGAGCCCGGCGACCAAACCGGGCGCCGGGCCTGGGCGTATCGACTCCGGCGGTGAGTCCGAGGTGCTCCGCCACGCCTGCGCGAAGCGGACGCCATGCTCGCGCGCGTACCAGACCGCGACGGAGGTGCTCGAACTATGACTGCCCGCCTCTCGCCCCTCGCCCGCACGGCCGTTCTCGGTTGCGCCCTGTTGCTCCCCTGTGTCGGGTGCCGGCGCACGCAGGCGCAGGTCCCGACGGAGATCGCCGCTGCGCCCTGCAGCCAGGCGCCGCGGATCGACGGCAGGCTTGCTCCCGGCGAGTGGGATGCCGCGACGCACCTCGCTGTTCCGCTCGCGATGGTTCAGGGGGGCGGCCTCGCAGGCACGCGCGAGGCGGAGCTGTGGGCGATGAACTCGGCCAAGACGCTGTACCTCGCCTTCCGCGTGCCCGACGCGGAGCGGCAGGTCTCGCTCTCGCCCGTCCTCTCCGACCTGTTCCTCCTGGCCTTCGCGCGCGGGGCGCAACTCGCGCCGGGCGATGACCGCAAGCTGCTGATCCCCGGAGCGTACGCCGACAAGCACCTCACGGCGCCCGGTCAGGATGCCGACGACGCCCAGCGCGATGGCCAGGGCGTCCTCGGCTGGTACGCCACGCAGACCGGAGGCGAGTACATCGCGGAGTACGCGGTGCCGCTCGCGACGGACGACGCCGAGGACGTGAACGCCCGGCCGGGCGAGCGCGTACGGATGAACCTCGTGTACGCCGACGGCTTCCAGCCGGAGATTGCGAAGGCGCAGATCGGAGGCCTCTACGGGCCGAGCGCCGACGATGCCACGGCCTGGGGCTCGATCCTCCTTGCCGCCAACGTCGGCGAGGAGAAGCCCGCGCCGGAGCCGGAGTGGGCGACACGGCTCTTCCCCCACACCGGCCCCCCCGGCGAGAGCGGGAACCGGCTGAGCCTGGTCGCGGCCGAGGAGATCTCGTTCGGCGCCGGGCCGGCAGGGCAGGTCACGTGCGAGTTCCTCTACCGGGGCGTCGACGGTACGCCGACCAGGGGCGGCGCGCGCGTCTTCCTCCCGCCGGTCGCGCTGACAGACCCCGCGGCACGGGTTCCGCTCGTGTACGCGGCGGGCTATGAGCTGGACGCCGGTGGCGCGGGCCAGTGGCTCGCGCGCGGGATGGCCGTCGCGACACCTCACGCCGAGCCGCTCAACCCGGCGGTTCGGGGCCCGAACCTCGACACCGCGCTGCTGCACGCCCTGCGCGCCGCGCCGTTTGTCGACAACGGCCGGGTGCTGATCCAGGGCGGCAGCGCGGGAGGCTACATGACCCTGATGCTCGCGGCAGAGACCTTCCCGCTCGTCTGCGCACTGCCCGATGTCCCGCCCGTGAGCTGGGCCTACGAGGCCGCGTACTTCCTCGCGAACCGCGAACTCGCCCGCGCCCCGGGCGCGAACGGCCAGACCGCGATGCCCGTGCTGACGGCGGTGATCCCGCTCGCCGAGCAGACGCTCCCGATCCTCGGCGAGGACTACACCTCGGATCCCTGGCTCTACGCGAGCCCGCTGTGGCACCTCGAGACCATCACCGCCCCCCTGCAGGTCACCCTCTCGACCGCCGACATGCTGGTGCCGATCGATCAGGCATTCCCCGACCTCGCCCAAGCGCCGGCCCCGGGGCTGTTCCCGCCCGAGTTCACCATGGCGGTCGACACGCTGATCGAGCGACCGGAGGCGCGACGGACGCTCGCCGAGGCGCTGCCCGCCGATCGCTATGAGCTGTTCCGGGTCACGCCGCCCGAGGGCGTCGGCAGGGTCGCGCCGACGGCTCCCCAGCCAGTGGAGTGGAAGCCGCTCGACCTGCCGTTCTCGCGCGAGAAGCAGTGGAGCATCGTCGTCATCGACGAGGGCGGCCCGGAGCCCGACGTGGGCCACCTGAAGCTCTCCATCAACCCCAACCGCGTGCCCTACATTGAGTGGGCGCTCCAGCAGGGCGTGCGCCCGGAGCAGCTCACCGAGACGAAGCTCGGCCGCCTGATGATGCGGCTGCAGGGCAACGAGTACCTGCCGACCGCGATCACCCCCGCGACCGGCCCGGCCTTCTCCGTCGTCCGCCTCGACTTCCCGGCCGCCGAGCGGGCCGATGTGCTCGCCGGCCTGCGCGCCTTCGCGGCCGACGATGCCTGTGCCCTCCGCCTGGCGGAGGTCTACGGTCGGCTCCCCGCGGAGCTGCGCGCGTTGGGCGCGACGCTCGGCGCCGGCACGGCCGAGTCGATCCGCAGCGCACTGGCGGCCCTGGAGTAGCATCGTGCGGGGGAGAGGTGCGCGGAGCGTTCTACTCCGCCGGAGGCTGCGGTACCCGTATGCCGTCGATCGGACCCTCGCCGACGCGCTCCCGCGCCTGCCGGAGCCGCTCCAGCTCCGCCTTCTGCTGCACCTCGGCGCGGGCGATCCATGCCGCCTTCTCGAGGTCGAATGCGCTCTGGCCCGACTTGGGGAACGTGTAGAAGCCGACCGGCTCATCCTCGAGCGGGGTCACCCGCTTGAGGCCCGAGCCATCGAGGTTGCAGACGTAGAGATACCACTCCGGCCCGACCTTCTCATCCGGCGGGGCCGTGCTCCCGCTGAAGGCCAGCCGCGTGCCGTCCGGGCTCACCGCAGGCTCGCGAAGGCGGAGCGGCCCTGCCTCGGGCCGGTCGGGGTCACGTAGCTCGGGGAGCGTGAACGGCGCCAGCGTCTTCGCCTCCAGGTCAGCGATCCACATCCCCTCCTCGGCCCAGAGGAGGAGCCCCTTGCCATCGGGGAAGATGCTCAGTCGGCCGGGGCGGCAGGGGAGATCGAGGACCTTCTCGTACGCGCGGCTCGGGCGCTTGAGGTCGACCGGGCTCACGAGAAGCGACCAGTCGTACTGCGGTGGCGGCGGCTCCTGCCCCTCGACAGGGGGCGGAGCCTCCCGCTCGACGCCGTTCGAGTAGTAGACGCGCGTCCCGTCGGGCGTGAGCGCGGTGAGGTCGGCCTCGCCGGGGACGGAGACCCGCCGGTGGCCTCGGATCGGGGCGATGGCGTGGAAGCGGAAGTCGTCGTACGCGAGGCCGTCGAGGAAGACGTCGCGGTCGCCGCCGGTCCCCCACCGTGAGTAGGCGAGCACCGCGCCGTCGGCGCTGATCGAGGGGGCCGGACAGCTCGGGCGAAGGGCGGGGTCGAGCGAGACGCCCGTGTCGGCGTCGATGTACCGCGGCGCGCCGCCGGCCTCCTCGCTCGTGACCACCGTGCTCCGGCCGGCCACGACCCAGCCGATGTCCTTCCCCCAGCCGGGGTGCACGAAGGCCATCTCGCCCGAGGCGAGGTCGACGCGGAGCGCCCCGGCCCTTCGCGCCCACGAGGGCGCGCCAACCCGCGAGCGCGAGGAGGCGCAAAGCAGCACCGTCTCCGAGGCCCAGGAGGGAGCGGAGTCGGAGGAGGGAGGGTACGCGGCCTGCCGAGAGGCGATCGCAGCGGCGAGCGGGAGCCCGCCCTCGGCGAGCAGCTCGGCCAGCACCGGCTTGGGGGCCGCCCAGCGCCATCGCTCCTCCACCCGGACCTCGCCCTCCGGCGTGACGTAGCATGTGGCGGTGTCCGCGGTCGGCCCCGGGCTCTCCGCCCACCCCCGCGGAACGCACCGGACCTGCCAAGCGCCACGCGGGTACCGGGGTTCGCCGGGGACAGGCCCGAAGTAGCGCGCCGGCCCCACCAGCTCCACGTCCTCCGGCACGCGCCCGAGCAGTTGCGCCGCGCGACTCAAGCCGAGGATCAGTGCCGCGTCCGGAGGGGGGGAGGGCTCGGGCTCCACCATACGGTGGAGCTCGAACGGACCGAGCCTCGACGGGCTCCCCGAGGGTTCGAGGAGGAGGGTCCATGTGCCGGTGCGCGGCACGGGCCCGGCCCGCGACACGGGGATGGCCCGAACACACTCGGGGCCGGTCCCGTCCGCCAGGGGGAGGTGCTCGAGGACCATGTCGGGCCCCATCTCGGGCCCCACCCGTCGCGCGAACGCGTCCACACGCTCCGCGATCCGCTCTGGACGGGCCGTCTCGGCGGGAACGTGCCAAGGGGGCGTGAGGCACCGAAGTCGGACGCGCCGCCGGCCCGCGTCCTCCTCGAGCGTGCCGCCCTCGACCACCCCGCCAAAGAGAATCGACCAGACCGTCCAGCCCGGCGCCGACGCGCGCAGCTGGAACTCCGTGTCACCGAAGCCAGCCGCATCCAGCACGGCGGCGGGCGAGTACTCGGCCCGGGCCATGGCGCCAAGCAGGAGGACGGAGACGATCGCGAAGACGGCGCGTCTGTCGACCACCCGCAACCCTCCCTCCGCCGAGCGATGGCTCCCGTGTTCGCGCCGGCCGGGCGGTGGCCCTGCCCTCACCAGGCTAGCTCGTAGGGAATCGCGGGATCATCGCGCCGATCGTCGGCGTGGGGGACCAGGTACAGGGAGGTCCTACCCTCGTCACTCAGGTCGCGTACGGTCACCATCACGGCGAGCGACGATGAGACGAGAGGCTGAACGGCTGCCAGCGATGGGTAGCCGCAGCCGTTGATCATGGCAAGCCGCGCGCCGTCGGCTTGCCACTTCGCGTCCCACACACCGGCCGCAGCGCAAGCGAGTAGCGCGATCCTGCCCGCGCGATCGGTGATGACCAGGTCGTACGGCTGCCCCAGCGAGGCCCCAACGGCCACACACAGGGCCTCGCCGCGGGGCGCAACGGCGACGACTCTCGTGTCGGGAGCCCTGGGAAGCCCCCGGGTCTCCACAGCCATCGTCCCCTCCGCGCGCAGCTCGTGGGGCGTCAACGAGCCATCGGAAGCGCGCCAGAGGTAGGTGGTGCGCCTCAGGCCGGCCGGGTCGATGGCGTCGAAGGAGAGCACCTCGGCCTCCTCGACCCAGTGCGGGTTCAGCGCGATGGTCGCCCCCGCGGGCGCCGGAAGCGGGGTGAACTCGAGGGGGGCGCCGGCTCGGGCGATGAGGATCGTCGATCGGAGGACGCCGACGTCGCCGCCTGTCACGCCACAGACCAACGCGAGGCTGCTGCCGTCGCCCGACAGGGCCATGTCAAGCACTCCATACGGAGGGGCGGGAGGCCTTTCGGGCTCGCCCGGACCCGGAGGCAGCGGGTCGATGCCGAGGGCACTCGCAACGGCGCGATCGAGGGACTCCGGGACCGACCGTTCCGACTCGAGGGCTTCGGCGATGCTCTCAGGGCGAGGGCCCCGCTGTGCGGACACCGACGACCCGCCCAATCCCGGCGGTTGGCCGAGATCGTCGTCCTTCTTCAGGTGCTCCCCGTCCCCGCGCGCCACCGGCGGTACCGCCGGTGCAGCCGTCTGGAGCACGCATACGCTCCACCCCTGAGAGAGGGGGCGCTGCACCATAGCGAGTGCGCTGGCGCCGTCAGGAGTGGGCAGTATGAGGCGCGCACGCGGGATGGGCGCGACGGAGTAGCCCGGTCGCGACCCGTCCCTCGCCGTTAGCTCGCGCCACTTGTTCGTGGCGGCATCGACGATGCACGGCACCCCGTTGCGCACACAGAGCCATTGCTCGCGGTCGGGCATCCAGACCGGGTTGCGCGCCCCCTGGACGCAGAGGCGGAGGCTGCCGGCCTCATCGAACCGGTACACGCCCCACCCAGCCATCGAGCCGGCACGGTAGCAGCCCACGAGCAGGTCGGTCGGCAGGGCGGGGCGATCGACCGCCTCAGACCGCCCTCCAGCCGCGAGCAGGGAGAACACCGCAAGGCCGACCGCGAGCAGCCAGACCCTTCGCATGGGAGACCCCTCCCTCCGCCGAGCGATGGCTCCCCTCTTCGCGCCGGCCGGGCGGTGGCCCTGCCGGCTACTCCTCGGCGAGAGGCGCGTCGAGCGCGAACGCGGGCTCGCCGGTGGCGGGGAAGCGCCAGACCGGCAGCGGGTCGTTCGCGAGCGGGGTGAGCCGCCTGAGGCCCGTCCCGTCGAGTCGGCAGACGTAGATCCGCGCGCCACGCTCCGGCGGCCAGGCCTCGGAGCACGGCAGCCGAGTCGGCGAAGGTCCTTCGGGCCGGGACGCGAACCCTGGCCAGGCGGAGGGCGCCGCGGCAGTCGCCGCGCGGCGCAGGCTCTGCTATCATCGTGCGGGCCGGCGGTGACGGTCTCCCGCCGGAGGCATGGACCCTGGAGAGTGATCCTCGATGGCCAGCGTGAAGCTGACGGGCCTCACCAAGCGCTTCAAGGACGTCGTCGCGGTCGACAACCTCAACCTCGTCATCCGCGACAAGGAGTTCCTGGTGCTCGTCGGCCCCTCCGGCTGCGGCAAGACAACCGCGCTCCGCATGGTCGCGGGTCTCGAGGAGGTCACCGAGGGGACGATCGAGATCGGCGACCGCGTGGTCAACGACCTCTTCCCCAAGGACCGCGACATCGCGATGGTCTTCCAGAACTACGCCCTCTACCCCCACATGAGCGTCTACGACAACCTCGCCTTCGGCCTGCGGATGCGCGGGCTGCCGGACGGCCAGACGCCGCCCAAGTGGGTCCTGAGCCCCCTCGGCCTGCTGCTCGCCCCGCTCGCCCGGTTCCGGTACCGCCGCTGGCTCGAGGGCCGGATCCGTGAAGAGGTCCGGAGCGCGGCCCAGAAGCTCGGCCTCGACAACCTCCTCCACCGCAAGCCGAAGGAACTCTCCGGCGGTCAGCGCCAGCGCGTCGCGCTCGGCCGAGCGATCGTTCGCAAGCCCCAGGTCTTCCTCATGGACGAGCCGTTGTCGAACCTCGACGCCAAGCTGCGCGTCCAAACCCGCGCCGAGCTGATCAAGCTCCATCGCGAGCTGGGCGTCACGACGATCTACGTCACCCACGACCAGGTCGAGGCCATGACGATGGGCCAACGGATCGCGGTCATGAACCAGGGCCTCTTGCAGCAGTGCAACACCCCGCTGCATCTGTACCGCTACCCGGCGAACATGTTCGTGGCCGGCTTCCTCGGCAGCCCATCGATGAACTTCGTCGACGGCACGATCCGCATCGAGGGCGGCACGGCCTCCATCGAGACCGGCGGGCTCAGGCTCAGCTTCCCGGCCGAGCGCACCCCCCATCTGACCGAGTACGACGGCAAGACGGTCAAGTTCGGGGTCCGTCCGGAGGACATCCACGACCGCGCGATCAGCCTCGTCGCCCCCCGGGAGGGCAACACCGCCACGCTCCAGGTCGAGGTCATCGAGCCGATGGGCGACCGCTGCGTGCTGTACGCGCGCGCCGGCGCGGACACCCTCGTGGCGACGGTCTCCTCGGAGACCCATGCCCGCGAGATGACCGAGCTGGAGGTCGTGATCGACATGGAGAAGACCCACGTTTTCGATCCCGAGTCCGGACGCGCCGCCTTCCCGGGACCCACCGGCGAGGACGAGGGCGCCCCGGAGGGCACGAGCGACCATGCGGCGTAAGGCACGTCCCGAGGCCGAGGGCGACGAGCCCGGCCGCGAGGGCTCGCGCCGCGCGCGCCGAGCCCGCAAGACCCGGGAGCTGCAGCCGACCGACCCCGACGCCTACGAGGGCAAGGAGATGCACTTCCTCGATCACCTCGAGGAGCTGCGTGTCCGGATCCTCCGCAGCATGGTGTACGTCGCCATCGCCTCGTTGGTCTGCGTCGGGATGGCGCAGGAGGAGATCATCGCGTTCGTCATGGAGCCCGCCGCCAAGGCACTGGGCGAGGACCCCATGGGGAACAGCAACATGATCTTCACCGAGATGATGGCCCCCCTGATGACTTGGCTGAAGATCGGCCTTCTCGCGGGGCTCGTCATCTCGCTGCCGTTCGTGATGCTCGAGGCTTGGGGCTTCATCGCGCCGGCGCTCACCCGCCGCGAGCGGCGGGTCGGCTACCTCGCCGTGCTCGCCTGCCCGGGCCTCTTCGTTCTAGGCGCGGCCTTCGTCTACACGATCTTCCCCACGGCGCTCGCCTTCCTCATGCAGTTCAAGAACTACTTCCCCGGCGCCCAGTTCCTGCTCGACCCCGCGAAGTACCTGAACATGATGCTCACGCTGATGACGGGCATGGGCCTCGTGTTCCAGATGCCCGTGGTCGTCGCCGCCCTCGTGCGCATCGGCCTGCTCAGCTCGGGTTTCCTCGTCCGCGTCTGGCGCCACGCGATGGTCGTGCTGCTGGTCATCGCCGCCTTGATCACGCCCACGTGGGACCCCGTCAACCTCTCGATCACCGTCGGCCCGATGGTCGCCCTCTACTTCCTCTCGATCGCCATCGCCCTGGTCATCGAGCGCGGCAACCGCAAGCGCGAGGCGGCCGAGCGTGACGAGTACCGGCTCTTCGACGCGCCGCTGGCGCCCGCCGAGCCCGAGCCCACGCCACCCGCCCCCGCGGCGCTCGGCGAGGGCGACCCCGAAGGCGACGGAACCCTTCTCCCGCCGCGGAGTGTCCCTCTCACGGCAGAGCCGCCGGTCATCCTCGGCCCCCCCCGCGGGGGAGGCATCGCCCCGCCGGCGGAGAGGGAGGAGAGCGCCGATGACGAGACCGCGCCGTCGGCCGACCCGGAGGGGCCTGCCGAGCCACCGGACTGAGCGCCATGAACGTCGCTGACTTCCTGCGCGATCTCGACGGTCGCCCGGGCCTGCGCGGCCGCGCGCTCGCCGAGTGGGAGGAGCCGGCGCGCGAGCCACGGTACTGCCCGGTCCCTGAGACCCTGGCGGAGCCCCTGCGCGCCCGCCTCGCGGAGCAGGGCATCGAGCGGCTCTACGCCCACCAGGGCGAGGCCTGGAATCTCGTGCGGGAGGGCCGCAACGTCCTCGTCGTCACCGGAACGGCGAGCGGCAAGTCGCTGTGCTACAACCTCCCCGTCCTCGACGCCCTCGCCGGCCGCCCGACGGGCCGGGCGCTCTACCTCTTCCCCACGAAGGCGCTCGCCCACGACCAGCTCCGCAAGCTACACGAGCTGCTGCCCGAAGGGCCGCTACGCTTCGCCGCCTACGATGGCGACACACCGGTGAGCGAGCGCGCCGGGGTGCGCCGCCACGCCCACGTGATCGTGAGCAACCCCGACATGCTCCACCTCGGGGTGCTCCCCAACCACCGCGCGTGGGCGGAGTATCTCCGGAGCCTGCGGTACGTCGTGCTCGACGAGCTGCACACCTACACGGGGGTGTTCGGCAGCCATGCGGCGCACGTCTTCCGGCGGCTCCGGCGCCTGTGCGAGTACTACGGCGCGGCGCCGCAGTGGATCGGCTGCTCGGCGACGGTCGCCAACCCGCGGGAGCACGCGGAGGCTCTCTGCGGCCTCCCGTTCGCGCTGATCGACCGCGACGGCTCCCCGGGCGGGGCCAAGCGGTACGTGATCTGGTCGCGCACCGTCGGGGAGGCGGACGGGACGGCGGCCTCGGTGAAGGAGGCGGAGGCGCTCGGACCGGAGGAGCGGCTGCTGGCGGGCAGCGCCTACGGCGAGGCGGCTCGCCTCGTCGCGGCCCTCGTCGGCGAGGGGATCCGCACGATCGCCTTCGTCCAGAGCCGCAGGAGCGCGGAGGTGCTGTTGCTGCGGACGCGCGCGATGCTCGCGGCGCGGCGGCCCGAGCGGCTCCACACGCTCCTCTCCTACCGGGGCGGCTATCTCCCCGAGGAACGGCGCGACATCGAGCAGCGGCTCGTGCGTGGCGACCTGCTGGGGGTCTACGCGACGACGGCCCTGGAGCTGGGCGTCGATATCGGCGGGCTCGAGGCCTGCGTGCTCGTCGGCTACCCGGGCACCATCGCCGGGTTCCGCCAGCAGGCGGGCCGTGTCGGACGCGGCGGAGGCGAGAGCGCCGTGTTCCTCGTGCCGCTCGAGGGAACGCTCGACCAGTACCTTGCGCGCCACCCGGCCTACCTCGCGGGCCAGGCGGCGGAGCGGGCCACGGCCGACCCCGGCAACCGCTTCATCCTGGGCTCGCACCTGCTGTGCGCCGCCGCCGAGCTGGCCCTCGCCGAGAGCGAGCTGGGCCGGTACTGGCCCGACGCCGGGGAAGCCGCCGGCCTGCTGGGGCTGCTCGCCCAGGCGCGGTACGTCGAGCGGCGCGACCGCTGGTACGCGGCGGCCGGGCTTCAGCCGCACGGCGAGGTCAGCCTCCGCTCCTCGACCGGCGCCTCGTACCGCATCGTGGAAGGCAAGGCCGAGACGCTCATCGGGACGGTCGACGCCTCGACGGCGCTCTACCACCTCCACCCGGACGCCGTCTACCTCCACCTCGGCGAGAAGTACCGCGTCGTCCGCTGCGACCTCGAGCGGCGCGTCGCCCACGTCGAGAGGACCGACGAGGGGGGGCTCACCCGCCCGCGCGTCTCGTTCGAGACCCGGGTCGACGTCGAGCACGCGCGGCGGCCCCTCGGCCGGGGGGAGATCCACTTCGCCGAGATGACGATGACCAGCCGGATCCTCGGCTACTGGCGAAGCGCCGACTTCGGCAAGGAGGCCGCGACGACCCACGACCTCGAGCTGCCGCCCGAGGCGATGGAGACCGTCGGGCTGCTGATCTCCTTCGGCGAGAGCCCCACGGCGCCGGCGCCGATCCCCTGGCTCCTCGCCCGGGGCCGCGACCCGCTCGGCTCGCTCCACGCGCTGGAGCACGCGCTGATCTCGGTCCTGCCGCTGTTCGCCTCGAGCGGCCCGCACGACGTCGCGGGGTACTCCGTGCTGCTCGAGCCCCACACGGCCACCCCGGCGATCTCGCTGTGCGACAACCACCCCGGCGGCGTGGGGATCACCGAGGCGGCCTACGAGCGCATGGAGGAGCTACTCGTCCGGACGCGCGCCGCGATCGCGGAGTGCCCGTGCGACGACGGCTGCCCCGGCTGCGTGCAGGCGCCGAACTGCGGCTCCAACAACAGCCCCCTCGACAAGGCGGGCGCGCTCGCACTGATCGACTGGCTCGGCGTCGCCGCCGACGGAGGCGCCCCGGCCCCGGAGGTCGAATAGGGGAGATACGCTGCCGGGGCCGTTCGCACGGCGGCAGGCTGCAGAGGGTCGTGATGCCGTGTTCCTTGTCATTACAGGCCCCGGGGGATGCGGGAAGACGCAGTTCTGTCTGCGGCTGATCGAGGCCGCCCGGGCGCTCGGGCACTCCTGCGGAGGGGTCTTGACGCGCCGCTCGACGGCCGACGCCGCCGCGCCGCGCCGGCTCGAGGACGTGGCAGGCGGCTTCTCGCTCGTGATCCCTCCTGACGCGGGCAGCACCTCCTCGCTCGTGCGCAACGCCCACGCATGGGCCAACGATGTCCTGCGCGCCGCGTCGCAGTCGGCCGATCTCGTCGTTGTCGATGAGCTGGGCGGCCTCGAACTCGAGGAGGGCCAGGGCCTCTCGGCCGCCCTCGAGCCGCAGGCACGCCCGGCGCGCGCCGTCTACGTCGTTCGCGAGGGCCTCGCCGAGGCGTTGCTCGCCCGCATGGGGACCCCGCGCGCCACGGTGCTCCATCTCGCCGCGGGCGATCCGCCCTCGCGGGTCGACGAAGCGCTCGCCCTGCTGTTCCCGGCGTTCCCGGAGGAGACAGCGGCCTCTGGGACGTCCGCCGGCCATTGAGGCCCGGAAACGGAGGCTCCTATGGCATCCCCCAGCTCCTCGCCGCTCGTGCTCCCCGACGCGATCCTCGCCGAGATCCTGGGCCTCGCGCTCAGCGACACCATGCCGCACCGTGAGATGGTCGAGCTGTGCGACACCGTGGGCGGCCGGCTTGTCGGCACGCCGGGCGGCGAGGCCGGCGAGAAGTGGGCCGCGCAGGCCCTTCGCGCCGCGTGCATTCGCCCCACCCGCCTGCAGAAGTTTCGCACCGACGCCTGGACGCGCGGCACCTGCTCGGTCGACCAGATCGAGCCGGAGGCGCGCCGTCTGGCGGCGCTGGCCCACGGTTTCGCGCCCCAGGACGCCGACGTCAAGGCGGCCGTGATCGACGCGGGGTACGGTCTCAAGGAGGACTACGAGCGGCTCGGGCGCAAGGTCCGCGGCCAGTTCGCCCTGGTGCGCGAGGGAGCCCCTCCCGGCCGGCCGCGCGCCCACCGCTCGCGGAAGTATGCGCTCGCGGCGCAGGCCGGCGCTGCCGGGATGCTGCTGACCAGCGGCCTGAGCGGCCAGCGCCCCCAGACGGGCATGTGCGGCCAGAGGGAGGCCACCATCCCGAGCCTGGGGATCACCCAGGAGGACGGCGAGCAGATCCGGCGCCACCTCGCGGCCGGCCGCAAGGTCACCCTTCGGGTGCGGCTGAGCAACCGGATCCAGGAGGCCGAGGTCGCCAACGTGCTGGGCGACCTGCCGGGCGCCGAGCACACGCGTGAGCTGGTGGTCGTCGGTGGCCATCTCGACTCCTGGGACGTCGCGGCTGGCGCGATGGACAACGCCCTGGGCTGCGCCGTGGTGCTGGGCGTGGCGCACACGCTCGCCCGGGCGAGCCGGCGTCCGCGACGGACGGTTCGGTTCGCGATGTGGGCGGCGGAGGAGATCGGGATCCTCGGCTCACGGGAGTACGTCCGTCGCGCCACGAAGGAGCTGGACCGCCACGTCGGCTACCTGAACTACGACATGCCGGGCGACCCCAAGAAGCTCGGCTTGGTCGGCCGGCCGAAGGAACTCGAAGTGCTCGAGCCCCTCGGCGAGCAGCTCGTGGGCCTGGGGGTCTGCGATCCGCCGTCGGACTCGATCTGCATGGCGACCGACACGCGACCGTTCTTCCTCGCCGGCGTCCCCTGTCTCAGCGCCTACGGCCCGCACGACAGCGGGGCGGCGTGCTACCACTCGGCGAGCGATACCGTCGACAAGGTGGACCCGGGCATCCTCCGACGCGCCATCGCCTGCGCCGCGGCAATGGCCTTCGCGGTCGCGGATGCGCCGCAGCGCCCGTTCGCGCGCGCGACGCGGCCCGAAGTCGAGGAGGCCCTGCGCGGGCTGGGGGAGTACGACGGCGCGCTCGAGGAGCACGACCTGTTGCTGGCGCCCGAGGCATAGGGGGGAGCGATGATCCGACTCGACGAACTGGCCGCGGTCGATGTGATGCTCGACCTGGATGCGGCGGAGCGCGCCCTCGTGCTTCCCCTGCTCTCGGAGCGCTTCACCAGCCGCGGCGAGGTGCTGTTCCGCGAGGGCGAAGAGGGCGACACGGTGCTGCTGATCCTCGACGGGGTCGTCGAGGTCAGCATCGCGGGGCCCGGCGGCTCCGTCGTTCCCCTCGCCCACATCGGCCGCGGCTGGATGATCGGGGAGATCGCGCTGTTGGATGGCGGTCCTCGCTCCGCAACCTGCACGGCGGTCGGGAGCTGCCGACTGGCCGTGCTCCGCCGGGCGGACTTCGACGCCCTGGCCGCCCAGCACCCGACGCTCGGATGCCGCCTCCTGCGCCGACTGGGCAAGATGCTCGCGATGCGGCTGCGTCGCTCGTCGGCCATGACGACCTGACGCCGCCGCCCCCGCCGGCCTCCGGGCCCCGGTGAACCTCGCGGCGCTCGGCCGAGTCATATACCCGAGGATTCAGGCCCGCCCAGGCGAAGGCCAGGGGAGTGCACGGCGCACCCTCGGCTCTGCCCGGTCCCGGGTGGCGCCGCCGCGTGCTACGTCAGACACCAGGACAGGGAATGGAAGCGCAGACCCGGTCAATCGGCGAGATCATCCTTCAGATGACCAACGTCACGGAGGAGCAGCTCGCGGAGGCGCTACGCCGCCGCGAGACCTCCGACCAGCCGGTCGGCCAGATCCTGGTGCAGATGGGGGCCATCTCCGAGAAGGAGCTGGTGCGCTGCCTCGGCCGACACTGGGACATCCCCTTCATCGACCTCGAGGAGATCGAGCTGGACCCGGCTCTGCTGAGCCAGTTCCCCGGCCACATCATGCGCCAGTACAACGTGGTGCCGGTGAAGGCCGAGGGCGGCCAGATCCAGCTCGCGATGGAGAACCCCCTCGACATCTTCACCATCGACGAGATCCAGCTCGCGACGGGCAAGAAGAACTTCCCCTGCATCCCGGGCGGCCAGGACATCCGCAACACGCTCCACCGCCACGGGGACCAGAGCGGCAGCGCCCGGCAGGCGATGGAGGCCATCCTCTCGGAGCTGGGCGGCGACATGGGCGCCGAGGCGATCGAGCTGCGCGAGGAGGAGGAGGAGCCCGACGCCGAGGGCCTCCTCTCGATGCTCGAGCAGGCGCCGGTGGTCCGCCTGGTCAACATGATCATCCAGGAGGGCGTGACCGAGCGCGCCTCGGACATCCACATCCAGCCGGAGCTCTCGGGCAAGGCGAAGGTCCGGTACCGGATCGACGGCCGCCTCCGCGAGGGCCGGATCACGGTGCCGAAGGAACTGGTCCCGCCGCTGATCGTTCGCCTCAAGGTCATGTCGGACAAGGACATCTCCGAACGGCGCAAGCCCCAGGACGGCCGCATCTCAATGCGGATCGCCGGCAAGGACTACGACTTCCGCGTCTCGTTCCTGCCCGGCGTCTACGGGGAGAAGGTCGTCCTCCGCATCCTCGACAAGAGCGGCGTCCAGATCGGGCTCGAATCGCTCGGCTTCCACGAGGACACGCTCACGATCCTCCGCGACGTGATCCAGCGCACCTACGGCGTCATCCTCGTCAGTGGACCCACGGGCTCGGGCAAGTCGACGACGCTGTACTCGGTGCTCCACGAACTCAACGACCCAGAGGTCAACATCCTCACGGTCGAGGACCCGGTCGAGTACCAGCTCGAGGGCCTCACTCAGGTGCAGGTCAACCCGAAGGCCGACCTCACCTTCGCCGGCGCCCTGCGCTCGTTCCTGCGCCAAGACCCCGACATCATCATGGTCGGGGAGATCCGCGACGGCGAGACGGCGCTCATCGCCACCGAGGCGGCCCTCACCGGCCACCTCGTTCTCTCGACCATCCACACCAACGACGCGCCCTCGGCCGCGACCCGACTCAATGAGATGAAGATCGAGCCCTTCCTGATCGCCTCCAGCCTCGTCGCCGTCCTCGCTCAACGCCTCGTCCGAAAGGTCTGCTCGAAGTGCGCCGAGGAGTTCGTCCCCCCGACAAAGGCCCTGCGCCGGCTCGGTCTCGGGGCCGAGCAGTGCGAGGACGCCGTCTTCATGCGCGGCCGAGGCTGCCCGGTGTGCCGGGGCAGCGGCTACAAAGGCCGCAGCGGCGTGTTCGAACTGATGAACGTCTCCGACTCGATCCGCACCGCGATCCTCGCCGAGGAAGCCGCCTACACGATCCGCGAGCGGGCGCGCAGCGAGGGCATGAAGAGCCTCTTGGAGGACGGCCTCGACAAGGTACTCGCCGGCGTCACGACACCGGAGGCGCTGCTGAGCGTCGTCAACGCCGCGAGCGAGTAGGGCCGCCGACCGCCACGACCGAAGGGACCGGACCATGGGAGAACTGCGTGAGGTCCATATCGACGACCTGCTCACCGAGTGCGTCGAGCGGGGAGGCTCCGACCTCCACCTCACCGTCGGGCTCCCGCCGATGGTCCGTGTCGACGGTGTGCTGCGCCCCCTCGACTACGAAGCCTGCACGGAGTTCGACTGCCAGCGGCTGGTCTACGCCGCCCTGCAGGACCGCGAGATCGAGCAGTTTGAGGAGACGCGCGAACTCGACTTCTCCTACGGCGTGAAGGGGCTCAGCCGCTTCCGCTTCAACGTCTACCGCCAGCGCGGCTCCGTCGGAGCGGCGATGCGCGTCATCGCCGACCGGATCCCGACCATGGAGGAGATGGACCTCCCGCACACCGACGTCCTCCGTTACCTCACGAGCCTGCCCCGCGGGCTGGTGCTCGTGACGGGGCCGACCGGTTCGGGCAAGTCGACGACGCTGGCGACGATGATCCACGACCTCAACCTCAACCGCAACTGCCACATCATGACCATCGAGAACCCGATCGAGTTCGTCCACCGCCACGGCAAGGCGATGATCAACCAGCGCGAGCTGGGCAAGGACACCTACTCCTACTTCGCGGCCCTCCGCTCCGTTCTCCGCGAGGACCCCGACGTGGTCCTCATCGGCGAGATGCGCGACATGGAGACCATCGAGGCCGCCCTGACCGTCGCCGAGACCGGCCACCTCGTCTTCTCGACCCTCCACACCAACTCGGCCCCCAACACGATCGACCGCATCATCGACGTCTTCCCGCCCAACCAACAGGAGCAGGTCCGGGTCCAGCTCGCCGGCGTGCTCCAGGGCGTCATCTCCCAGCAGCTGGTCCCCCGCGCCACCGGCGTCGGCCGAACCGTCGCCTGCGAGATCCTGATCGTCACGGCCGCCGTCCGGGCCCTGATCCGCGACGGCAAGAGCTTCCAGATCCACCAGGTGATGGAGATCAACCGCGCGCAGGGGATGCAGACGATGGACGATGCGCTCGCCGGGCTCGTGGTGCGCGGGCTGATCACGCAGGACGAGGCGCTCCTCAAGGCGGGCGATCACGACAACTTCCGTCGGCTGCTCAGCGAGAAGTACGCGCGCGGGGCGTAGCGCGCGACCGGGGCTCGCCTACAGGGCCGCCTCGAGCAGCCGCGCCCAGGGGCTTTCGGGGTGCTCGCGCAGCCACCCGAGCAGGCCGTGGCGTGCGGCGCAGAGGCCGCACGGGTACAGCACGGCATCGCCCGGCGCCCAACCCGCCCGCACGAGGCCCGCGCGCCAGGCCAGGAGCGTGTTCGCGTGGTCGAGGAACCCGGCGAGCGCGTCGGCCGGATCGGTGCCCGAAGCGGCGGTCGGCGCCGCACCCTCGCCGTGCTCCGCGAGCCGGGGGCAGAAGACCGGCCGCCCGAGCCGGTCGACGGCGAGCGCCGTCCCTTGCAGCGGGGGGCAGACGACGTACGCGGTCTCGGCGGCCAGCGAGAGGTCGCATTCCACCCGGATCGCGTAGATCTCCTCCAGCCACCCGAGACGGCGGCCGACTGCGGCCAGATCGCCCGGCGCGGGCATCCGGCCGGAGCCCACCAGCGCGCGCGTGGGGATCGGGGCGGCCAGCACGATCCGCGCCGCGCCGCAACGCCGGGCGCGCCGGACCAACCCCTCCAGCCCCTCGAGGCTCGGCGCGTGCAGCGTGCTCTCGACCGAGGTCTCGATCCCGTGGGCCGACGCGAGCAGCAGCAGCGCCACCGCACGCGCGTAGGAGCCCGCCCCGTGGACGGAGTCGTGAGTCTCGGCCTCCCCGCCGTCGAGGGTCACCGCGATCTCCCGGAGCCCCCCGGCCGCCCCTCGGGGCAGGCCCGCGAGGCGTCCGACGAGGTCGGTGGGCTCGGAGCCGGAGAGCGCCACGACGACTGCCATCCCCGCCTCGCCGCCCGCCCAGATCGCCTCGAGCAGCGCCTCGCCCTCCGAGGCCGCCTCGCTCGCCCGCAGCCGCAGGCTTCGGGCCCCCAGCGCGTGGGCCGCGCGCAGCAGCGCCCGCATCGAGGAGGCCGTCGCGGGCGACAGCTCGACCTCGAGGCTCAGCACATGGCCGCCCATGGCCCTACTCCTCCGCTTCCCACGCGGGGCAGATCGTCCACGACATCAGCCGGCTGTACTGCAGCACCCGCGACATGTCCATCGCGGGGCTATGGCACGGCCACTTCGGCACCTGGCTGGTCCACCGCTCCATCGTCTCGGCGACGGCCGGCCACGGCGCGGCCGGACGCAGGGCGATCTCCGCGGGCGTTCCGTAGCTCCCGCCCAGGTAGGCCTCGGCGAGCGCGAGCAGAATGCTCCCCAGACCGACCTCGCCGCCGTGCGCGGCCAACGAGGCGGGCAGATGGCCGCTCCTCCGTGCATGAGCCAGTGCCCGTGCTCCCAGGTCGACGACCTCGTCCCAGGTCAGACGCGCGGGTTGCGGCTCGGAGCGCGGGATCGACAGGGGCCCGAGCACCGGCGTGCGGAGGGTCTCGGCGGGCATCCGGCCCTGCCCGCGCAGCTCGACGAGGCTCTGGGCGAGCCCGAGCAGGCCTTCGCCGGCCGTCAGGCCCGTCGCGTAGACCGGAGCCCCCTCCTCCACGGCGCGACGGGCGAACGCCGCGAGCGTCTCTCGGGAGAACGAGGCCGGACGCTGCGAGAAGCGTCGCACCAGCTCGGAGACCGTCGTGACCCGGAAGCCCTCGAGCCCCGCGAGGGTGCGGAGCATCCGGTCGAGGTTGCGGTGGACCACCCGGCGCTCGGCCTCGGTGAGCGGCATCGGACCGCGGATGTCCTCGAACAGCGCATTCTCGCCGCCGTAGAACGAGACGTCGGCGAACTCCTGATTGATGATCCGGTGCGGATGGCCGCAGACCGCCGCGAGCTGCCCGTCCACACGCCGGTGGGCCTCGAACCGAGCGACCAGATCGGCCAGCGCGGGCTCGAACAGGGCGTCGTCCTGGAACAGACCGTCGAGGGACCCATGCGCCTGCGGGTCGAAGCAGAGGCACTCGCAGAACCAGTAGGCATCGACATCGGGGATGCTGACGCCCACCTGCCAGAAGGCCTTGCCCTCGAGCCCCGCGGCCCGAAGGATCTGCGGCCCGTAGGTCGTGCCGTGCATGGTCAGCGCTGGGCAGCGGCCGAAGGTCCGCTCCACGAGCCGGAAGCCGGGTCGCTCGCGATGGAGTGCGACCGTGACTCCGTCCTCCCAGTCGCAGGCGGTCATCAGCTCGCCCGTCGTCGGGTGCAGCGAGCCGTGGCTGTAGTGGAGCGACGTATCGTGGTGGCGCGACAGCTCCTCGACGATGTCGGTGCGGCCCCGCCCCACCAGGCTGCGCACGCGGTCTCCGATGATGTGGAAGCAGGCCGGGAAACCGGCCGCGCGGGCGAGCTGCCCGATCGTCAGGATGATGTCATCGCTGCCCGCCTCCGGCGGCGAGATGTAGTCCTCGGTGTCCCAGTAGTTGACGAGATAGGTCCCCGTGCCCACGTGCCTCTACTCCCTCTCTGCGCCTCCCGAGGTCGCCGCGATCTCCATGCCGTCGTAGCCGACCTCGATACCGGCCGGGTGGAGGATCGCCTCCAGATCGGCGTGGAGCGCGTGTCCGTTGTGGCTGAAGTGGTTGGCGACGACGCGCGCTCCCGCGCCCAGGCAGCCCAACTCGCGCAGACGTTCCGCGAACCGGATCACCACCGGCGCGCCCATGTGGCCGCCCTGCTGGTCGTACCGGCCGTAGGTGCAGTCGAGGATCGCGACGTCGAGCCTCCGGCCCGCGATCGTCTCCCACGTCTCCTCCTCCCACCAACCGGTGTCGTTGGCCAGCAAGAGCGTCCAGCCGTGGTCCTCGATCACGTAGTTCAGCGCGTTGCCGCCCTTGTGCGCGGCGGCGAGGGGGAGCGCCGAGAGCCCCTCCTCCAGCGCGAGGACCTCGCCCGGCCGCGCCTCGATGCCCTCGATCCGCAACTCCTCGAGCGGGCCGGCCGCCCGTACCAAGTGCTCCAGCGACTCGCCCGTGCCGTAGACCCGCAGCGGCGGCAGGTCGCGGAGGACGCAGAAACCCTTGCGCCGGTAGCTCAGCTCGTTCGGGCACCAGTGGTCGTGGTGGTCGTGGGTGACGAGCAGATGCCGCAGCCGCGAGAAGTCGCGGCCGAGCCTCAGCATGTGGGCGCAGGTGTCGGGGCCGAGGTCGACGCGCAGGTCGGGCCCGAGGTCGTAGGCCGTCCGCATGCGCAGGTCCTTCCCGCCGCGGCGCCAGGCCTCGCGGCAGGTCTCGCAGACGCAGTGGAGGCCGGGGAAGGCCTCCGCCGCCGCGGAGCCGAGGATCGTCAGTGTGCGTGTCGCGCCGTTCGCGTCCATCCGCCGTGCCTTTCCGGGCCGCCGGGCCTATGCGTCGGTCCGGCCGTTCTCCTGCCACCAGTGCGCCGCGAGGAGCACCCCGCAGACCGTCTTCGC
Organism: uncultured Armatimonadia bacterium; assembly: GCA_964598695.1. Classification (GTDB taxonomy): domain Bacteria; phylum Armatimonadota; class Zipacnadia; order UBA1398; family UBA1398; genus CAZRDB01. The sequence goes on along the minus strand of CAZRDB010000005.1, from coordinate 11,641 downwards.
GTCCTGCAGCTCGCCGCCGAGCACCATCCGGGTGACCTCGGCCAGCGGGACGCGCCGTACCTCCAGCACCTCGTCGGCATCGGGCTCACCCTCGGCCGGGGTCAGCTCGGTCGCCAGGAACATGTGCAGTAGCTCGCTCGAGTAGCCGGGCGCGAGGTACGAGCCAAACAGCGGCGTCATGCACCCGGCCGCCAGCCGAACCTCTTCCGCCAGCTCGCGATGGGCACAGGCACTCGCCTCCTCGTCCGGCTCACGCGTGCCCGCGGGGATCTCCAGCAGGGCCTTCCCGGCCGCCTGCCGCCACTGGCGCACCAGCGTGACCGTCCCGTCCTCGTGCAGCGGGACGATCGCGACCGCGCCGGGGTGGACGATCACCTCGCGGGTGCTCTCGCGACCGTTCGGCAGACGGACCTCGTCGATCCGCACGCGCACGAGCCGGCCCTCGAACCCCCAGCGCGAGCCGAGCGTCACCTCGGTCAGCCAGTCCTGCTCCATCGGCATGGGGCGTCCCCCTCTCGTCTCAGCGGCGCGCACCCGCCAGCAGACCACCGACGTAGGCGCCCGCCGCGGCCGCGGTGTCGAAGTACAGCCGGTCCTGGTCCCAGCCGCGCCCCATCGAGGCAACGCACAGGCCAGCCTCCTCGCAGAGCGGCTCGTACTCGGGCAGGTACACCGGGTGGAGCGCGCTTCCCGTGCGCTCCGCGAGCTGCCGCAGCTCGCCGGCGTAGCCGCCCGCGAGTCCCGCGGGGATGGGGACGGCCACGTCGGCCAACAGCAACCGGCCGAGGATCGTGCGGGTGTGGTGCGAGATCCCCTGGTGGCGCGGGCGCGGATCGGCCTCGCTGAGCCGCGGTGCGAAGACCGGGGTCCCCCCCAGAGCCCAGGTCAGGTGGAGCGCCTCGGCCTGGCCGGTCCCCGAGAAGCCGAACGGCTGCCGTGCACCGAGGTGGCCCGGCCCGCCGATGACCAGTACCGCGTCGCAGCCCTGCTCGACGGCCAGCGCCAGACCCGACGCCACCCCGGCGGCCTCGACCTCGCCACCGTAGGCGTGGCCGCAGGTGATCGTCAGCGCCAGCCACTCCAGCTCCCGCGCCCGGGCGACGGTCTCGCTCAGCGCGAGCGGCAGGGAGTTCCAATCGGGCATCACGTAGGCGACCCGCGGAGCGGCGCCGGCCGTGTGGCGCAGGGCGCCCAGCATCGGCGCCAGCGCGCTGTGCAGCTCGGTGACGACCACGGGGGTCCCGCGCAGGTCGACTTCCTCGGTCGCGAGGTCGGAGCGGGTCGCGCCGGCCGCGACTTGGCAGGCGGCGTACCGCAGCTTCATCTCGTTCGCGAGCGGCGTGTCGGCAGCCTCGGGCCGGCTGAGGTTGGCCAGCACGGGCGAGCCCTCCGAGCTGCCCAGGCCCAGCTCCGCGGCGGTGGTGTTGAGCAGAACCGCGTCGCCTGCCTCGATGCCGGCATCCCACGGCGGCAGCGCGTAGGCGCGGCTCTCGACCTCGTCGATCAGGACGCGCAGCCGCGCGAGGCCGGGACGCGGGCGCAGGACGGCAACGACGCTGCCCTTCCGCACTCTCATCATGTGTGGTTGACGGCTCCCTCCGAGGGACGGTGCGCCCGCCTACCTGCGCGGCACGACGACCAGGGCATTCGGCACCGGGCGCTCCCCGCCGTCGGAGGGCCGGTTGGCGGGCCTCCCCTGCAGCACCAGCTCCGAGGAGCCCCCGCCATCGAGGCACATCGCGTCGCGCGCCCCGAGCCGGATCAGCAACTGCGCGAGTTCGGGGAGCGTCACGCCGACACTGTAGCCCGGCTGGCGGCCGTCCACAACCACCAGCAGCAGGTCGCCGGTGGCCGTCAGCCCCACCCCCGTGCGGGGCGCCCGGCTCTGGGCGATGTCTCCGGGGATGCCCTCGACACCCGCGGTGTTGTAGTAGCCTCCGTCACGGACGATCCGCGGCCCGCCGCCGAGGGCGTACACGACATCCGGGACGTACGGCGCCAGCCAGGCCGAGAACTGCACGGCCGTGCCCGTCTGAACGCCGGAGAGGTAGCGCACGGTCTGCTCGCCGCGGCCGGCGATCAGGTAGCCGTCCGGCGGCGTGGCGATCTCGACCCGCTGCGTGGGCGCGACGACCTGCGTGACGGCCCCACGCCGCACCTGCACGCAGGCCTGGCCGGGGACGCAGGGCCACGAGTCGCGCCACTTCCGCGAGATGACCTTGACGCTCTCGCCGGAGGAGGGAAGCCACTCGTTGAGACCACTGAGGCTGAGCGCGCGTCCCCCGATGGTGAGCTGGCCCTGGGCTCCCACATTGCCCATCGAGAGCCGGCCGTCCTTGCCGACGAGCAGCGCGGTCCGGTTCTGGTAGGGGAACCGCACCCACTCGCCGTTGACGATGAGCGTGCCGATGGGGTCGCCCGTGTCCGGGGCGAAGTAGCCGCCGTTGACGGCGACCAACGCGCCGTTGGCCGCGGCGATGCGAGTGAGCCCGCTCCGTTGGTGGGAGTACTCCCCGCCGAGCCCCACGCCCACCGTCAGCCGCCCCTGCGACACCCGCGCCAGGGCGGCGTAGGCCACCACGGGTCCCGCGGCGGTGCCGAGGTTGAACCAGGTCGCCTCCAGGTCTTGCTGGATCGACTCGCTGCGCTGCGTATCCCAGATCTTGGGGAACTCGAGCACGATCCGCGCCGGGGCGGCGAGGGTGAAGAACTGCTGGCCGATGACCCCGTAACGACCGTGGGCGCCGATCCGGACCAGCCCGCCCGCGAGGTTCTCGATGCTCACCTCGCGGCTCAGCACCCCCTCAAGCGGGATGTCGATGCGTGGGGGCGGCGCCTGCCCGGCGATCCCGCCGCGCGAGTCCCGGATTGTCGTCGAGCGCTCGGGAGGGACGAAACCGCCCGGCGTCATCAGGCCGACGGAGATCACGGAGGGCGCGGCGACCGCGAAGAACGGGGTCGGCGCCGACAGCTCGATCACCGTGCGGAAGCGCTCGGGCGTCTCGTCGTACCGCACCGCCACGATCCGCACCGGCGCGATCGAGATGTCCATCCGCCGGTCGTCCTCGGTCACGCGCATCCCGAAGGCCTCCGCCAGGGCCCGAACGGGGAGAACGACCGTGTCGCCTTGCACAAGCGGCGCGCACGGGAGCTGGCGGGCGCCGTGCGGGTGCTCGAGCGTCGTGCTCCCCAGCCGCGCCACCGCCCGCATGCCGAAGAAGTCGGCCGCGATGACCCCGGTGCCCTCCTCACACGTGAAGCGGATGCCGAGGTACTGGGAGAGCATGTCGGTCGAGAGGCACGGCGTGCCCCGAACGGTCAGGAAGCGGACGGCTGTCTGCCCCGGCTGCCCGTTGACCGAGAGCACCCGGTCGACGGCGCCGAACTGCGGGGCCGACGACTCCGCGGCCGCACTCTCGGCCGACCCTGCCTGGCCCGCCCCCTCGAGCCCCGTCGGCGACGGCCGCGCCATCGCCAGCACGGCGACAAGACCGCAGACCGCGAGTGCGGGAGCGGCGGTGCGACGCAGTGACTGGCGGGGAACCCGCGAGCGGCTCATCAGGCAAGCACCTTCGAGAGGTAGGCGTAGGCCTGGTGCGCGGCCTCCGCCGGATGCTCGTCGCACGTGGCGACGACATGCCATCCATCATAGCCGTGTGCGGCGAGTTCCGTCAGCAGCCGGGCGACCTCGCCCGGCTCCGGACACAACGACCCGCCGTCGGCGCCGGCGAGCACCACGTGCTGGATGAGCGGCGCCGCCCGCCGGAGCTGGTCCCAGAGGCCCTCCTCCCGCAGGTCCAGGAGGCCCGTGTCCACCGCGAGCCGGAAGGTCGGCCAGTTGGTGCGCACTGCGGCCGATCGGGCCGTCTCGAGATCGCAGATCAGGTTTGAGAGCGGCGCACGCACCGGCTTGAGCAGGATCGTGGCACCCGTGTCGGCCGCCCGCGCCGCCTGTGTGGTGAAGACCACCGAGACCGCGCGGCTCTGCACCACATCGCTCGGCTGGTCCTCGCGAACGCTGCCGGCAATCAGACCGAGGTCCACCGGGCACTCCAGCTCCGACGCGAGGTCGATCGCCGCCCGATAGGCCGATTGCGCCGACTCGAAGGCGACCGGATCGTCCGCCATCAGGCTGTGGCCGGCCAGCGTGGCAAGTAGGTCGGTGCTCAGTGCCACGATCTCCAGCCCGTGGCGGTCGGCGGTCCGCAGCCACTCCCGTGCCGTCTCGCGTGCCGCGCCCGGGTCGGCGATGGCCAGCTCAACGCCGGTGTAGCCGAGATCGGCAACGAGCGCGAAGCTCTCGGCCAGGTCGCCCCGCAGGCCGCGCAGACCGGCGACATCGGGAACGTCGGGCGTGTTGACGCGGTAGCCGAGCTTCATCCGGGGTCAGGCCTCCGCCGCTTTCTTCTCCCGCGCCCGACGCTCTTCCTCGGTGACCTCCTCGAAGCGGCGCAGGTAGAGGCTCCGGTAGAGCGCGCACTGCCGCATCAGCTCGGCGTGCGTCCCCGCTCCCACGACACGGCCGTCCTCGAGCACGAGGATCTGGTGGGCCTGGCGGACCGTGGCCAGACGGTGGGCCACGACGAAGGTCACCGTCGATCGCCCGAGCTGCTCGAGCGCCTGCTGCACGAGCGCCACGGTGAACAGGTCGATCGACGAGGTCGCCGCGTCGAGGTTCAGGATGCGCGACTCCGCCGCCACTGCGCGGGCCAGCGACAGAAGCTGCCGCTCTCCGTCCGAGAGCTTGACGCCCCGCTCGTGGATCGCGGTGTCGAGTCCCTGGGGCAGCCGCTCCGCGAACCGCGCGACATGGGTGGCCTCGGCGGCCCGCTCGACCGCCGCGCGATCGGGTTCCGCGAGACCGAACGCGATGTTCTCGGCGAGCGACCCCGCGAAGAGGAAGGAGTCCTGCGGCACGAGCCCGATCTGCCGCCGAACCGACTCGACCGTCGCCTGGCGGATGTCGATCCCATCGAAGGTGATGCGGCCCTTCTCGACCTCGTAGAGCCGAGCCAGCAGCTTGACGATCGTGCTCTTGCCCGCACCGGTCGGCCCGACGATCGCCGTCACCTGCCCCGGCCGCGCGACGAAGCTGACCCCGTGCAGAATCTCCTTGCCCTCGAGGTAGCCGAAGTGGACGTCCTCGAAGCGGACCTCCCGCGCGACCGGCGGGATCGTGACCGCGCCCTCGGCATCCCGGACGGTGGGCTCCTCGTCGAGCACCTCGTAGATACGGTCGAGCGCGACACCTGCGCGCTGGACGTTCGCGGCCATCTCGGAGAGGCTCCGCCACGGCTCGATCAGCATCCCGGCATAGGCGTAGAGCGCGAGCAGCGCGCCCAGCTCCAGCTCGCCACGGTGCAGCAGCAGCCCGCCGTACCAGAAGACCACGACGACCGAGGCGACCAATGCGAGGATCTGCACGACTGGAAACAGGAGGCCGAACAGCCAGCCCTGCGCGATGTTGGCGCGGGCGTTCTCCTCCGTCAGCTCGGCGAAGACCTCCCGGTTGCGCTGCTCGCGCGCGAACGCCTTCACGACCCGGATGCCCGTGATGCTCTCGTGCAGGTAGGTCGAGATCCCGGCGACGGTCTCGCGGATCCGCCGGAAGACACGCTCGCCGAAGCGGCGGAACGTCACCAACATGACGATGATGAACGGCAGCACCCCGTGGAGCATCAGCGCCATCTTCCAGTGCATCAGGAAGAGGATCACGGTGATGCCCACGGCGCGGAGGAAGTCCTGGGCGAGGCCCATCAACGCCAGTCGCAGCAGCTCGTTCACCGAGTCGATGTCCGAGGTGATCCGGCTGATGATCTTGCCCGGCTCGCGCCGCTCGTAGAAGCCGATCGAGAGGTACTGCATGTGGGCGAAGACCCGGCGGCGTAGGCGGTCCATCGCGGCCTGGCCGAGGCCGTTGAACAGCAGCCCCTGGGCGTAGCCGCCCGCGACCCCGAACAGCGCCAGCCCCACGAGCAGAAGGCTGTCACGGTTGAGCACGGCCGCACTCGCGTCCCGGATCCCCCGGTCGATCGCGTGCTGCGCGATCTTCGGCCACCACAGGGTCGTCGCGGCCAGCGCGAGCGACAGCACGAAGACGGTCACGCAGGCAGGCCCGAAGCCGCGGAGGAGCTGGAACGATCGCGCGAGGGTCGACCAGCTCAGCGCGCGGCCCTCCGAGTCGGAAGCCAGCGCCGCTCGCGCCTCGCGCTGGGCGCCGCTCCTCGCCTTGGCCTCGACGCGCCGGTCCCTGGGACGGCTCATGACGCCTCCTCCAGACCCTCGAGATCCTGCTGGAGCGCCTCGAGCCGCGCGTACGTCCCGTTCCTGTCGAGCGACAGCTCGGCCGGGGTGCCCTCCTGCACGATCCGGCCGCGGTCCATCACGATCACCCGGTCGGCGGCCGCGAGCGACGAGGCGCGGTGGGCGATCACGATCGTCGTCCGGCCCCGCATCAGCTCGGCCAGGGCCTGCTGGATCAGGTACTCGGTGTAGGTGTCCACGCTCGAGGTGCAGCTATCGAGGATCAGGATCCGCGGGTCGGTGAGCAGCGCCCGGGCGATGGCCATCCGCTGCTGCTGGCCGCCGGAAAGCCGCATGCCGCGCTCGCCCACCTGGGTGTCGAGCCCCTGGTCCAGGCCGTCGACGAACTCGAGCAGCGCCGCCCGGCGCAGCGCGTCGCGGACCTCCTCCTCGCTCGCGTCGGGCCGGCCGAAGGCGACGTTGTCCCGGATCGTGCCGGAGAACAGGAACGACTCCTGGAAGACGACGCCGATCCGGGCGCGCAGCGCGGTCAGCTCGAGCGCCCGGGCGTCGACCCCGTCGATCAGGACCCGGCCGGCCGTCGGGTCGTAGAAGCGCGGCACGAGGGCCGCGAGGGTCGACTTGCCCGAGCCGACGCCGCCGAGGACCCCGAGCGTCTCGCCGGACCGGATGTGCAGCGTCACACCTTCGAGCACGGTCTCGTGCTCGTTATAGGAGAAGCTCACGTCCTCGAAGCGGATCTCCCCCGCGAGTCCCTCCAGTACCGTGGGCTCGGCCGGCGAGACCAGGTCGGGCGCCTCGTCCTGGATCGCGTACAGTCGGCGGGCGGCCGCCACCCCGCGCATCGCGCCACTCACGCCCCAGCCAAGCGTTCGGACGGGCATGATCAGCAGCCCGACGTAGATGTTGAAGGCCGCGAAGGCGCCCAGCGTCAGCTCGCCCCGCATGCACAGGATCCCGCCGTACCACAGCACCCCGAGCTGGGAGAGCGCCGCCCAGAAGCCGGTCAGCGGGAAGTAGAGCGCGTCGATGGCCTCGGCACGGTAGTTGGCCTCGCGCAGGGCCCGCGAGTCGGCCTCGAACCGCTCGATCTCCCGCCGCTCGCGGCAGTACGACTTCACCACGATGACGGCGCCGATCGATTCCTGCAGCCGAGTACTCACCTCGGCCAGCAGCGCGCGCGCGCGTTCGAAGGCCGGGCGGATCCGCTGCCCCAGGAGGATCGCGCTCAGGGAGAGCATCGGCATCGGCCCCAGCGCGACGAGCGCGAGCCGCGGCTCCAGCGCGATGCAGGCGGCGAGCACGCCGCAGAACATCACGCCGGCCCGCAGGATGACCCGGCTGTAGAAGGTGAGGAAGCCGCCGATCGGCTCGAGATCGTTGGTGATCCGGGACATCAGCTCGCCGGTGCGCGTGCGGTCGAAGTAGGAGAACGAGAGCCGCATGAGGTTGTCGTAGACCGCCGTGCGCATGTCGCGCATGAGGAGCTGGCCGAACCGGACGCCGAGGACGGTCTCGGCCAGTCCGAGCAGGCCGCGGGCCACGGCGAGGCCCACGATGACCAGCGAGAGGCGGGGGAGCTGGTCGGTCCGGTGCTCCTGCACGACCGTGTCGACCATGCGCTGCACGACCATCGGGACCGCGACCACCGCGGCCTGGCCGAGGATCGAAGCCACGACGGTGACCGCGAGCAGGCCCTTCTGGCGGCGCACCTCGCCGACGAGACGCCAGAACGTGGTCACGGCCACTCCTCCGATCGTGGAGCCGCCCCCCGCGGCGTCGCGCGCAGGCTACCGCCTGCCGGCCATCGGCCGCCCCCTACCCGCTCGCCGCCTCGCGCGCCACGTCCCACTCGAGGAAGGCGCGGAGGTAGCTGTCGATATCGCCATCGAGGATCGAGAGGACGTCGCCGCGCTCATGCTCGGTCCGAAGGTCCTTGACCAGCGTGTAGGGGACCATCACGTACGAGCGGATCTGGTGGCCCCACGACTCGTCGCTGTGCTCGCCCCGCAGCTTCTCCCGCTCCTCGCGCCGCTTCTGCTCCTCGAGCGCGAAGAGCCGCGACTTCAGCACCGTCATCGCCGACTCGCGGTTGCGGATCTGGCTGCGCTCGTTCTGGCACTGCACCACGAGGCCGCTCGGGAGGTGGGTGATCCGCACCGCGCTGTCGGTCTTGTTGACGTGCTGCCCCCCCGCGCCGCTCGACCGGTAGGTCTCGACCCGTAGGTCGCCCGGGTCAATCTTGACCTCGATCGTGTCGTCGAGAACCGGGATCACCTCGACCAAGGCGAAGGCCGTGTGGCGCCGCTTGTTCGCGTCGAAGGGGCCGATCCGGACCAGGCGGTGGATCCCCGCCTCGCCCCGGAGGTAGCCGTAGGCCTGCTCGGCCGAGATCTTGAGCGTCGCCTGCTTGATCCCCGCGCCCTCGGCCGGCGTGTAGTCCACCACCTCGAACGCGTACCGGTGCTCCTCGGCCCAGCGGCTGTACATCCGCAAGAGCATCTCGGCCCAATCCTGGGCATCGAGGCCGCCCGCGCGGGCGTGGATCGTGAGGTAGGCATCCTTGTCGTCGTGCGGGCCGCCCAGCAGCGCAGCGACCTTCCGCTCCGCGAGGCGCGCCTCGGCCGCCGCCAACTCCCGATCGATCTCCTCGGCCATCGGCTCGGGATCGTCCTCGAGGCCGGCCAACTCGAGCAGCTCGAGCAGATCACCGGCCGTCCGGCCCAGCTCCTCCCACGGCTCCACGAGCCGCTTCAGGCGGCTCAGCTCCCGCGAGTGCCGCTGCGCGCGCTCGACGTCGTCCCAGAACCCCTCGCGCCCCTGCTCGTCCTCCATGCGGTCCAACTCGACGCGTTTGGCCGCAACGTCAAAGACGATCCCTCAGATCTTGCACAGCGTGTGCGAGCGCCTCGGCGCGGGACGTCAGTTCACTCAGGCTAGGCACCGTCGATTCCTCTCTCGGGCCGCACGGGGAGGCGGCCGGCTACGCCGTCGGTGAGCCCTGCTTCATGCAGCACTTCTTGTACTTCTTGCCCGAGCCGCACGGACACGGGTCGTTGCGGCCCGGCTCGTTCTTGGCGACGATCGGGCGCTGCTTGGTCTGGCCCGGCAGCATCTGGCCGTCGGGGGTCGTGGCGCCGCCCTCCGGGTTCGGCAGGACCGGCATCGCGCCGCGTCCCTCGGACTCGACGTGGTAGATGCTCTCCTTCGGCTGCTCCACGAGCTGCACGCGGAACATCCGCCGGACAACCTCCTCGCGGATCATGTCCTGCAGCATCTCCCACATCTCGTACGACTCCTTCTGGTATGCCACCAGAGGGTCGACCTGGGCGTGGGCGCGGAGGTGGATGCCCTCGCGCAGGGCGTCCATCGCCGCGAGATGGTCGAGCCACAGCTCGTCGACGACCTGGAGGATGCACAGACGCTCCAGGCTCCGCATGACCTCGGCGCCGAACTGCTCCTCGCGCATCCGATAGGCGCGCTGCGCGCCCTCGGTGAAGGTCTCGACGATCGTCTCCGGCGATGCGCCCAGGAGCGACATCGCGTCCTCGATCACCCAGTCGACCGGGTAGATGGTGCGCAGGTCGCGGACCATCTCCTCGAACCGGGCCTCGTCGATGTGCATGTCGCGGACCGCCGAGGCGATCTCGGAGAGCGCCGCCGCGGAGACCCGGGCCTTCTTCGCCGCCGCGTAGAGCTTCTCGCGCAGCTCGCCCAGCGGCATCGTGCGCAGGTCGGTCGACGACAGGTCGAAGACGTCGTCGATCGGCAGGTGCTCGCGGATCGACTCCACCAGATCGGCGTAGTCGCGCGACGGCAGCCGCTGGTCGCCGCCGAGGTGTTCCTCCACCCGGAGCGCGATCGTCTCCTGGATGAAGCCCTGGACCTGCGGCCCGAAGTTGTCGCCCTCGAGCACCTGGCGACGGTTGGCGTAGATCCGCTCGCGCTGACGGTTCATGACGTCGTCGTACTTGAGCACGTACTTGCGGATCTCGAAGTGATGGTTCTCGACCCGCTTCTGGGCGCGCTCGATGAGACTGGAGAGGAACCGGTAGGCGATCGGCTCGTTGTCGCGCCACGAGTTCTGGACCGCCTTCATCCGGTCGGTGGCTCCGAACAGCCGCCACAGCTCGTCTTCGAGGCACACGTAGAACCGCGAGGAGCCCGGGTCGCCCTGACGACCGGAGCGGCCGCGGAGCTGGTTGTCGATCCGGCGGCTCTCGTGGCGCTCACTGCCGATGATCGCCAGACCGCCCGCCGCCTTCACCCGCTCGTAGTCGGGCGCGGCGAGCTGGCCCTCCGGCGGCTTGCCCCCGAGCTGAATGTCGACGCCGCGGCCGGCCATGTTCGTCGCGATCGTGACGGCGCCGACGCGGCCCGCCTCGGCGATGATCCGCGCTTCCTGCTCGTGGTACTTGGCGTTGAGCACGTTGTGCGGCACGCCGTCGGTCAGCGCCTTCTGCAGGTCGTCGGCGAGCTGCGGGGTCCCGATCAGCTCGGCAAACCGCCGCACCACCGGCTCGCTCAGCGGATCGGCCGGGAAGCCGACCGCGCGACCCATCGTGCGGAAGTGCTCGTGCTTCAGCTCGTCGAGCGGCCGGAAGAGGATCTTCTCGAACTCCCCGGCCTTCTCGCCGACCTCCTTCGGCGCCCCCTGCACCCGGTCGAGGTAGGTCGTCACGAGCGCCAGCCGCTGCAGCGCGTCGGGGGTCAGCCGCACCGCGAGCCGCTCGGAGACCTCGATCGAGCGCGTGCCGACCAGGGTCGGCTGGCCACGGAGGTGGTTGGTCAGGATCTCGGTCGCCAGGCCCCGGAACTTGGCCTCCTCGGTCTTGTAGACCACGTCGGCGTGGTCCTGGCGGACGACCGGCTTGTTGGTCGGAATCAGCGCGACCGGCATATTGTAGATCCGGATGAACTCCGGCTCCTCCGTCTTGGCCGTGCCGGTCATCCCTGCGAGCTTGGTGTAGAGGCGGAAGAAGTTCTGGAAGGTGATCGTCGCGAGCGTCTGGCTCTCGTGCTCGACCTTCACGTGCTCCTTCGCCTCGATCGCCTGGTGCAGGCCCTCGCCGTAGCGCCGCCCGAACATCAGGCGACCGGTGAACTCATCGACGATGATGACCTCGCCGTCGCGCACGACGTAGTCCACGTCGCGCGTGTAGAGGGTGTGCGCCTTGAGCGCCGTGTTCAGGTGATGCACCCACTGGAGGTTCTCGGGGTCGCCGAGATTCTCGATTCCGAGTTCTTTCTCCGCGCGCTCGGTCCCCTCGTCCGTGAGTTGCACCTGGCGCTCGCGCTCCTCGACGGTGTAGTGGTCGTCGCGCTTGAGGCGGCGGATCACCTGGTCGGCGGTCCGATAGAGATCGGAGGACTCGGC